>JAZROI010000091.1:0-12140 GCA_045648585.1 Acutalibacteraceae bacterium | reverse complement strand
CACCAAAAGCAGAGCTTTTGGTCCCCCTCCCTATCCGCCAAAGCGGACAGGGATGAAAGGCTTCGCAAAAAACCAGCAAAACGTTGAAAGCCTTTGTGTGTCAAGGGATTTAAGGTTCAATCATAGAACCGTCCCCTGATTGTTGTCTCAGACCCATTCTGAGTTTGCTAACTTTAACATCTTTACCTGTTTAGCGGGTAAAACCGATAATAAATAGTCATATATTTTTTCGTTGTATTTAATTTTAACTACAGTCTCACTTTGCTTAAGCACGTTTATATTGTATTTATATTTTTCCCCAACAGCATCGTAGGAAAGATAAATATAAGTATATCTAAAACCTGCATAAGCACGGTAAGCACTCGCGTAGTAACAAGCACGACCAACATCATTGCATTTATCGTAGTATATCTTATATTTTTTAGAGAAAGGAACAAAAACCTCAATATATTTATCTGTAAAACGTCCCCATACAAAAAGCTGTTTTCGAGTAGTAAAAAAAATAAGAATAAACGATAATATAGACGATAACGAAAAGATAATTAATAACAATTTTGCATTTGAACTTTTATCACTTTTATAAATCAAAATTGAAACAAACACAGGAAAAAGAGAAACAACAAAGACACTTATAGCATTAAATACACCTATGCTACCGCCTAAAAATTTTCTTTTGTTTTCTTTTACATTGAACATTTCAGTTTCACTTCCTTCTATTTCGATTGGAGGAGGGTTTCTTTTGATTACGTTCGTTTGTTTCACCCAAATTTCTTATAGCATTCATTTTCGTACCATTAAACCATGTTAAACTTGAAACAAAACAAAATCAGGGGACATTCTGTGATTGGGGTGATTTTCCAAACGAAAACCGCCCCTGATTTTTAAATTATAAACAACAGCAAAACGTTGAAAGCCTTCACATATAAAGGGTTTTAAGGCTCAATCATAAACCGTCCCCTGATTGTTTCTCACACGATATTGATACACCATCATTTATTTTATCACTATCAACAAACGTTGTCAAGGAACACAATTTTTGTTTTGGTTATTGAAAATGTTTGAATTTTGGACAAAAAAAGAACAAGCGTAACGCTTGTTCTTTCGTAATATAAAGATTATTTTTAGACAATTCCGTAGTTAAAATCTTTGTATTCAGAAACTTCGGTAACTGTACCGGTACTTGTAAGGAGCATGCCTTTGAAGCTACCTGTATAATTAACTGTCTGAGTCATTGAAATAATTCTGCCTAAAACAGGATTATAAATTACCTCAATAGTACAATCTGAATAAGTTACGGAAGCTGAAGAAATTTCAGAAATGAAAAGAGTTGAATTAACCTTTTCTTTAAGTGTATCAGCAGTAACAACGGGGAACATTGCGCTTGTAAAGCTTGCTGCTTTATCAGCATCAGGAGCAGTTACAGCGGGGTCAGTTTCATCTCTGAGAACGATTGTAAGCTTTTTGTTGCCGTCTTCAAGATCAACGCTTGTAGCTGTTTTAATAGCTGCAGAAGCATCTTCAGTTGCAAGCATACAAGCATATAACTGATGATCAATAAGGAACTCACTTGTTGCAGTATTAGCAGGAACTAATATAGGAGCAGCCTCAGCAGCTTCTTTTGAAACGAAGTAATCGGGATATGCTTTATCTACGCTATGGAGAAGAGTACCTGTTAAAAGATCTTTCTGGATAGATCTGTAAGTAACCTTAGTAAATGAAGGCTTACCTGCTGTTTTAGCATAGCTTACAAGAGCCTTATACTGATTAAGAATATCTTGCTTTTGCTTGATAGTTTCGGGTGAATCTGTTTCAGGCACTGTTGTTTCGGGAGCCTTTGTTGTATCAGGTGCTTTCGTTGTATCGGGCGCCTTTGTTGTGTCAGGAGCTTTTGTTGTAGAAGGAGCCTTTGTTGTGTCAGGCGCTTTTGTTGTAGAAGGAGCCTGAGTTGTGGGAGCCTGAGTTGTGGGCGGATCTGTGGGAAGAGGAGCACCTGCTTCACCGTCAGTAATTTTATCAAGAGCCGCATCAACAATCGGAATGTTAGTTGCTAATTTACGCTGAGTCTGTAAATAATAAGTAGAAGCTGCAAGCTTAATTGCAGTACTTGAAACAAGACCTACAACGATGCAAGTAACAATAACCATTGCAACTATTTTAACGATATTGCCGTCAACAGGAGTTGCAGGAACGCTTGATTCAGGTTTGATTTTCTTTTCTTTTTTCTTTCGCATATTTGTATCCCCCTTGATACATAATAATTCCTTAATATTTTACACAAAGTAAAACGAAATGTCAATACAAATTCGTTTTTATATTTTAACAACAAAATCATATTTGATTTTTTGTGCAAAACATAGAATTGAAAAGTGATTATTTAGTAATATTGATAGTTGAAAATTTCTTATATATATAGTAAAATATGGTATCAAATAATATCGTCGGCTTTTAGGCGATATAAAAGGAGAAAAAAACCATGAGAAAAAGCAGATTAACAAAACTCATCGCTGTTGTTCTTGCGCTTACTCTTACGTTTGCATCTTTTGGTGCAGTAACTGCAAGTGCTTCAAGTGCATACCCGATCATCAGCGGTGGATCAAACAATGCTATCGGCGTTATTTTTGCTGATATCGTTGAAACCCTTTTAAACTTTATTGCAAACCTTTTATCAGGTCTTTTCCCTGACGGTCCCGGCTTCGTGCCCGACAGCGAGTTAGACAACACTGATAAAATCTCAAAGAACTTCTATTCCGGTACCGGTAACGAGTTCAAAACTTCTGCAGACGCAGACGCTCAGTGGCATTTAGGCTACGCTAACACAAGCCTTATCCCCCACGATTACTCTAACGGTACATACTTCCTCGGTGGTTACATTGCAATCGAAAACGGTTTCTCAAACGTTGTTGAAGGTATCGTAAACATCAAAGGCGTTCAGGATGATATGAAGGCAAGATGTATTGCCATCGGTGACGGCACAGGCAGAGGCGATGTTCTTTTCGCAACTATCGACTGTATCGGTATTACAAACGCTGACATCAAAGATATCCGTGAGCGTCTTGCAGATTATGCTGAGGCTAACAACATCGTTGCCATTAACATTGCTTCTACTCATACACACAGCTGTATCGACACAGAAGGTCTTTGGACCAAAACTCTTTCAAAGCTTGCAAGCAACGGTCTTAACAGTGCTTTTGGTACAGGCGAAGAATTAGTTCAGGGTACTAACCCCGCTTATATGGAATTCCTTAAAGACAAAGTTGCTAACGCACTTATCGAAGCTCACGCTAATATGGAACCCGGTGTTCTTACATATGCAACAAAAGATATCGGTGATGATTATTTCCAGAACAAGAACCGTAAACATGCAGGCGAAATTGTTTTCCAGCTTGACGAAGAAGGTAGACCTTACGATCCCGAGGATAAAGAAGGCCATATTGCAATGACCGACATCGAGAAATTCACTTTCTACCCCGATAACGCTGATTCAACAAAAACAATAATGCTTAACATCGCTGCTCACCCCGACGTTGCAGGTCTTCCTACTCAAGACAACTCCGGTCGTGAAATCAGTGGTGACTACCTCTTCTATTGTGGCAAATTCCTTGAAGATGCAGGTTACAACTTCATGTTCTTCCAGGGTGCTATTGCTGCTATTTACATGGCACGTGGTGTTACAGGCGACAACCTTCCCACTGAACACAGAGCTGAAGAATCTATGAGATTCGGTTACGAACTTGCAAGAATGGCTCTTTCATTAGATAAAACAATGGAAGAAGTTATTGCAGATCCCGTTATCAACAACAATGCTGATGAAATCGCAGAAAATACAGAGTTAGTTTCTATCTACGATGAAAACGGCAACATTAAAAAAGAATTTATAGATTTCGGCTTATCAACAACCTATTACACAGAAATCGGTTTAGTTGGTGCTGACGATACAATCGCTGTTTACAAAATCAATGAAGATGATAATGCAGCTAATGATTTTGCATTCGTAGTTGACGAGGACGATAACACTGTTGCAATCAAGAGCGGTAAATACACTGTGATTGAAAATGCATACGACGATACAATGGTTGTTACAGACCTTAAGTCAAGCGGTATCGTAGCTGTTACTAACGATGATGAAGAAATCGAAGCAATTTATATTGACGAATCAATTGCTGACGCTGCATTAAATGAAACAGACAACACTTATGACGTATCCGCAAACGGCACACAGCTTTCTGCAATCGATATGACTGACAGAACATACGAAGCTAAAGAACAGAAAATTGTTCTTACAGATAACAAAAAACCGATTATCGGCGAGCTTATGCCTGTTAACCCCGGCTATAGCGTATGGTATGAAGACTGGAACAAGGATGCTGACGGCAACGACGTTGTTTGTGAAGAGGTTGAAGTTGAACCCTTCCTTAACCTTCTTGTTGCTCAGGTAGAGGTTCCCGTTTCAAACGGTCTTATCGAAGCTATCGGTAAGCTTAATATGGCTAACTACGTTGTTATTTCACACGAAGACGGTACATATTCAACAGTTACTGAAATCGGTTATATGGAATTAGGTAACCAGTTTAAGACAGTATTCCTTCCCGGTGAAATTTGTCAGGATATCATTGCTCCTAACGGTAGAACTGTTTTAGCTAAGTATTCAGTTACTGCAAAGCCCTTCGAAACAGAATCAGGCTACACATCAGCTGCTCTTATCTTCGGTGAAGACGTTAAGTGCTTCGGCCTTATGAATGACGCTATCGGTTACGTTGTTCCTGATAACGACTATACATTAGGTGACCCCGTTAACCACTATCACGAGCTTATCTCTCTTGGTGAAGGCGTTGCTTCAGCACTTATCGACGGCCTTGCAGAACTTGCTGAAAGCATTGTTCGTGTATAATTAATCTGCTTAATTTAATATACCAAATAAAAGCCACACTTTCTGAAGTGTGGCTTTTGCAAACTATTTTTAAAATTGTATAATATTTAAAATATTGGGAGGCATTTATGAAAAAGAACGACAGATTCGAGCAAGTATATTCTCAAGGTGCATTAAACATTGTAGAGATTTGGGTTGACAAAGAAACCGGTGTAAATTATGTTTATCATCAATCCGGCAACGCAGGCGGAATGACTGTATTAGTCGACAGAAATGGTAACCCCGTTGTCACGCCCGTTTTAAAATAATATATCTTATCAAATCCAATTATAAAAGCACAGATTTATTAAAATAAATCTGTGCTTTTAATTATCTGATATGAGTTTAATCAACTCACCGACTTTTGACGGACGGGGTTTATTTATTTTATAAAGCAAATCATCAATATTTTTATCAACAGCTTTAACTTCTCTTTCAAACTCTTGGGCAGAAACCCGTCTTACACCAAATCTGAAAGCAGAAAGTTGAATAAGATTATCGGACGTAACAACTCTTACGTTTTCATTTTTGCCGATTTCGTGAATAAGCTTTTCAATATAGTTATCGCAAAGCTCTCTTTCTTTGGTGTAAACAACCTTTATATTATTGTATTGGAATTTTTCACCTTGATTGCCAGACACCTTATACGCATCAAAAACAACTATAGTTTCAGTTTTTGTAAAGGCAGAATAGTTACACAAAATATCAAGAAGCTTTTCTCTTGCGTGAGACAAATTAGTTTTTGATAACTCCTTTAACTCCTCCCAAGCGAAAATAACGTTATACCCGTCAACGATTACATATTTCTTTCTTATCTCAGTGTTGAAATTCACTTCAACAGGTCTAATAGGTGTTGCTCGATGATTATACCTATAAAACGGATGCTTATCCTCACCGAATTCTCTCTTCATGATAGCTTCGAGTTCTTTATCGTCAATATGAAAATTTCTTTTATTAAGATTCACTTCGTATGGGTCTTTTTCTTGCTTAAGACAGCTTTCGATATGCATATACTCGTGAACCTTATCCCATTTAACGTTAAAACCACTACCGTGAGCACAAAAAACAGAATCAGGGGTATTTTCAAGGTCTGCTTCTGCAGAATACCTTGACCGCTCAATTACATCTTCGGGATTATGGCAAACGTCATAGCCCCAAAGCTCGCAAAACAGTCTTCCCCTACCGCCCGTGTAAGCCGCAACCTCTGAAGCATAACCGTTTAAGGTAGTAACAGGTGCTTTACCTTTAAGAATACTTACACCATTCATCTCTTCAGGCGCATCAAAGGTACCGTTTTTCATTCTGATATCGTTAATGGCTCTGCCGATTTGCTCTGTAGGTATTTCAAGCTTAAACGTATAATATGGCTCAAGTAATACCGACTCTGCTTGCATTAAGCCCTGACGTACCGCACGATACGTAGACTGACGGAAATCGCCGCCTTCTGTGTGCTTTAAATGGGCTCTTCCAGCCGCTAAGGTTATTTTAACATCTGTTATAGGTGAGCCTGTAAGCACGCCTAAATGCTCTTTCTCGGTTAAATGCATCAATATAAGGTTTTGCCAATTTCGACTCAATGCATCTTCATTACATTTACTTTGGAAAACAAGACCGCTACCGCGAGGAAGAGGTTCTAATATAAGATGCACTTCAGAGTAATGACGCAAAGGCTCGTAGTGACCTACACCCTCAACAGTATTGGAAATTGTTTCCTTATACATAACTCTGCCGTTATCAATCTCAACGTCAACGTTAAATCTTTCTGATATTAAAGCTTTTAGAATTTCGGTTTGAATATCACCCATTAGAGAAACGTTAATCTCTTGTAAGAATGAATTCCAGGTAACGTGCAAAAGAGGGTCTTCTTCCTCTAACTGCTTCATTTTTGGTAAAAAAGCTTTTGCATCGCAGTCATCAGGAAGCACAAGTCTATAATTCATTACAGGCTCTAAAAGAGTTTGGGTAAAGGTTTCTTCAAACCCGAATCCGTCACCGCAGTTAGCAGAGGTAATACCAGTAACGGCACAAACTCCACCTGCCGTAACCTCATCAACTGATATATATTTTTCACCGGTATAGATTCTTATACCGTTAATTTTTTCATTTTTATCCCCGTAGGTTACCGTATCTTTAACTTTAAGCTTACCGCCCGTAACTTTAAGGTGGGTTATTCTTTCGCCCTTTGAATCGTGAGTGATTTTAAAAACTCTTGCACCGAAATTTTCGCCATAGTCGAATGGAACAATATATTTTTTCAACCCATCAATAAAGCTATCTACACCCTCACCTTTAAGACCCGAGCCAAAAAAGCACGGGAAGCATCTGCGACCTTTAATAAGTCTGATTATATCGTCAAATCCGACTGCACCGCTATCAAGATATTTCTCTAAAACATTTTCATCGCACATTGCAATTGCTTCGAAATTATCAGAAATATTATTTGACGAAAAATTTATAAAGCTACCATTTTGCAATTCATTAAGACTATTTAAAATTTCGTCCTCAGATATACGGCAAAAATCCATTTTTGTTACAAAAACAAACGTAGGAATATTATAAGCTTCAAGAAGCTTCCACAACGTTCTTGTATGGGCTTGTACGCCGTCAGTACCGCTAATTACGAGTATTGCATAGTCAAGTACCTTTAATACTCTTTCGGTTTCTGCAGAAAAGTCTACGTGACCGGGAGTATCAAGAAGATATATTTCTAATTCATTATCAAAATTCAAAACTGACTGACCTGCAAAGATAGTGATACCACGTTCTTTTTCAAGGGAATGAGTATCTAAAGCCGTATCGCCATTATCGACACGACCTAATTTTCTTATTTTGCCTGACTTATAAAGCAAGGCTTCGGCAAGGGTAGTTTTACCTGCATCAACGTGTGCAAGAATACCTACAACGCTTTTTTTCATACTCACTCCGTAATTCTAAAAACCGACAGAACAAATTTAATATGCTCTGTCGGAATTTATATTATTTGAAATCTACTTTAATTTCACCATCAACAGCGGTAACGCTAATTGAGGTGATAGGTGCACCCGCATTATCAATAAGGATATTTGCAATAGAATCTTCTACTGTTTTTCTTATTGTTCTTCTTATATCTCTTGCACCTCTGCCACCGTCTTCTGACATATCTGCAATAATTTCACAAACACCGTCACCGACAGCAAGGTCAATACCTTTATCCTTAAGAGGTGCTTTTAATTCATTAAGCAGAACTTCGGAAATCTTAACAAGCTCAGCTTTTCCTAAAGTATTAAAGACAACAATCTCATCAACCCTACCTAAAAATTCAGGTCTTAAGAATTCTTTTAATGCTTTTAAAGCTTTGTCCTTTGATGCTTGATTTTTATCTCTGTTGAAGCCGAGAGCATTTTCAGTAATATGGCTACCTGCATTAGAGGTCATAATTATAACAGTGTTTTCAAAGCTTACCGTTCTACCCTGTGCATCATTTGTTTTACCCTCATCAAGAATCTGGAGTAAAATATTGAGCACGTCGGGATGTGCCTTTTCGATTTCATCAAAAAGAACGACTGAATAAGGTTTTCTTCTAACCTTCTCTGTAAGCTGACCTGCTTCATCATAACCAACGTAGCCGGGTGGCGAGCCGATAAGCCTTGAAACACTATGTTTTTCCATAAACTCTGACATATCAAGTCTTATAAGAGTTTCAGGTGTTTCAAAAAGCTCGTTTGCAAGCTGTTTTACAAGCTCGGTTTTACCTACACCCGTAGGTCCAACGAAAATAAATGATGCCGGCTTTCTTACTGCAGAAATCTGAACTCTGCTTCGTCTTATTGCGGCGGCAAGAACTTCGATAGCTTCATCCTGACCGATAATTCTTTCCTTAAGCTTACTTTCGAGATTTGAAAGCTTTCTCATATCGTTTTCGATGATTTTTGATGTAGGAATACCCGTCCAAAGATTGATAACCTTAGCAATATCCTCTTCAGTTACATCGTTATCGTCAGCTTTGATTTTTAATTCAGCTGCTTCTTTTTCTAAAGCAATTTTTTCTGCCTTGAGCTTTGATATTGCTTCATAATCAGGACCTTCCTCAGCAGTTGTTTCAAGTAATTCATCCTGACGTTCAATAATATCCTCAATACGTGCAGTAAGCTTTTGGTAATCACTTATAGCGACGTTTCTAAGGTTTGCACAAGTACAGGCTTCGTCAAGAAGGTCAATTGCTTTATCAGGCAAGAACCTGTCATTGATATATCTTTCTGATAACAATACAGCACGATAAACGAGAGAATCTGCAATTTTAACCTTATGGAAATCCTCGTAATACTCTTTAATGCCCACAAGCATTTTATAGCAGTCCGCAACTGACGGCTCTTCAACCTTAACGGGCTGAAAACGTCTTTCAAGGGCAGCATCCTTCTCAATATGCTTACGGTATTCATTAAAGGTTGTTGCACCTATAACCTGAATCTGACCACTTGAAAGTGCGGGCTTTAAAATATTAGCGGCATTCATTGAGCCTTCAGCATCACCAGTACCAACAAGATTATGAACCTCGTCAATAAAGAGAATTATATTTCCCTCTTCTTTAACCTCATCAACAAGACCCTTAATTCTGCTTTCAAACTGACCACGGAACTGAGTACCTGCAACAAGAGCTGTTAAATCAAGAAGGTGAATTTCTTTGTCGGCAATTCTCGCAGGAACTTCACCCGCCGCAATTTTGAGAGCAAGACCCTCAGCTATAGCAGTTTTACCTACACCGGGCTCACCGATAAGACAAGGATTGTTTTTAGTTCTTCTGCAAAGAATCTGTGTAACTCTGTAAATTTCCGTTTCCCTGCCAATTATACGGTCAATTTTGCCCTCTCTTGCTTTTGCGGTAAGATCTGTACAATAAGAGTTAAGAAACTTTCTTTTAGTTTTACGTTTACCTTTTTTCTTTTTATCTGTTTTACCGTCATCAGAAGATTCTTCAGTTGTGGCATCATCTTCAATTTCGGTATCACTATCATCCGGTTTGTCGTTTGACATAAGAGGATTGCTGCCATTGAAAAGATTTTGCATAAAAGGCATTGTACCTGCACCGCCTAATTGAAAATCATCCATATTATCCATCATATCGCCAAACTGTTCGCTAACCGCTTCAATATCATCCTCGGTGATGCCCATATTCTGCATCATCTGTTTAATAGGACCGATATTTAATTCGGTTGCACATTTCAAGCAAAAGCCTTCCTGCGTTGTATTTTCGCCGTCAACTCGTGACACGAAAATTACTGCAGGACGCTTTTTGCATTTACTGCATATCATTTTATTGTTCATCTAATTAAATTGCTCCTGAGATATAAATATTGAAAAATAAAAATTATTTTTTACTAAAACGCTCTTTAAACTGACGGAACGTACCCGGCATATAGCTTGCAAAAGCTACAAGAGTTAGTATTGCCGAAATAACAACAAGTATCATCATGAGAACGTTTGGAATTGTAAAGAGATCTTTAAATACGCCGATTTCGGGACCGAAAGCAACGATAAAAATCATAACTGCATAGAAAGCAAAGGTTGAAACCTTACCGTAGATTTCAGCAGCACCGGGTCTGATACCGAATGCAAGCATTATAGCACCGCCAAGCACCATTACAAACTCTTTAATAATAAATACAAGGAAAACCCAGCTGAAAGCTTTAAGCGTTGCGTCACCAGCCTTATTGAAAGACAAGAATAAAAGTACTGCGAGAGTGATCTGAGTAAGCTTATCTGCTACAGGGTCAAGAATTTTACCGAGAGCGCTGATTTGATTGAATTTTCTTGCAATTTTGCCGTCGAAGAAGTCAGAAAGACCTGAAAGAACGAGCATAAATACAGCCCAACCATATTGCCCTTGCATAAAGAAATATGCAAAAACAGGTACAATTACAATTCTCAAAAAGCTGAGAAGATTCGGGATTGTCCAACAACCTTTAAATAAATCCTTCATAATTCACACCTCTTATTTAAAATGTTAAATCCAAAAGCGGATTATTTTCTGTTACGAAATTATACAGCTTAGAGCTACTTATTGCATTCACAAGCTCAACGTTATCACTTGAAGAAACTATAAAATACATTACTGTACAACCTACTAAAACTATAATTAATGCCTTTGCAACACCTAAAACGCCGCCAAGAGATGCGTTTAATTTACCTATTAACGGGATTTTATTAATATTCTCGAAGAACTTTGACACCATTCTGAGAAGAAGAGTTGCTATAACAAAAAGAACAAAGAATATAACAACCTTGGTTATTGTTATCATTACGTTATATGCAAAATCATTTAAAACGGTAGTTATAAGCTGATTATTATCAACAACGCCCGGCATATGTATTCCGGCACCGATTGAATTTAAATTAATTATACCTAAGCTTTCAGCTAAATTAACTGCACTTTCAGGTAAAGAT
Source organism: Acutalibacteraceae bacterium (assembly GCA_045648585.1). GTDB lineage: Bacteria > Bacillota > Clostridia > Oscillospirales > Acutalibacteraceae > DTU089. The sequence continues at coordinate 814 of JAZROI010000091.1, read as the reverse complement.
GCGATCATAGCATCAACTTTTTCAGAAACTGCTGCACTGGTATTCATTTCATCAAGAACCTTTTCAAAGCCTTTTGAAACTGAATTCTTGATAAAAGAATCGTAAACAAACTGAGAAACCTCAGGTGTAAACATATAAGAAATGATTGTAGCAATAATCATTGAAAAAGTATCAATCAAAGAAGATACAAAGCCTTTTTTTGATGAACGAACGATTACAACAACGATTAATGCGATTATAATTGCATCAACAATAAAATTCATATAAATCCTCCTCACGATATTTCAAGAGTTGATTCACCGAATGAATAACATCTTGACACCTTGTTTAATGAGCTGACGTACGCAAATTTATCTGTGGGGCATACGCTATAGGCTTCGCCATCAATTGTAACCTCACCTATTTTAAGCCCGCTTAAATTATAAACCAATAAACTGTTTTCGGCAAGAGCGAAAACGTATTTATCACTCATTGTTACACTTTTAATCGTATATTCTGCTTTAATTTCTGATTTTAGTTTTCCTCTTTCGTTATAAATGGAAATATGATAGTCATTTGCACTGCCGTATTTTGCAATAGTGACAACGTACTTACCGTTATCAGCATAATCAAATGAATTAAATTCGCTTGAAAAATATTCGGTTACAGTTTCATATTTTTCAGCCTTTTTACCTATAGTAAAAACGCCCTCATCAGTAAATAAAGTAAGAGTGTTTGTAGCGGTAAACTCTAAATCAAAAGCAGTGACGCCATTAATTTTTTGAGTGTTTACAGGCTCGGCATAATCGAAACCGAAATATTGAACACAACTGAA
>JAZROI010000090.1:0-30036 GCA_045648585.1 Acutalibacteraceae bacterium | reverse complement strand
CTTACAAGTAATATTTTTAAAAGAATCGTCACCTTGCGTTTTTTTGTAGATTTCATGTGTTTATATGCAATTCCCTCACCATTAAAAGCAAGAAAACCCATTACCAACACACAATAAAAACACAGCGTGGTAAATGTACTTGCAAAGTTTTTAACTGCATCAAAATAGCCAGCAAAAACAGATAGAACAGTATTCACCAAAAGAAAACAACTACATATAAGTAATATTTTTGAAGAATTAGATAGATAGTCTGACTTAGTCATATATTACTCCTGAAAAATACAAAAAAAGCGACACAACGTGTGCCGCTGAATATTAATTTATATATCACTTTTCAGCGACGATACTATAAATACCATTTAAAATCACACAAGAAAACAACTATTTTTCTGTCATCTTATTATACCATACAATCAATACCATTGCAATAAAATCACAGAATTTTTACAAAAGCAAAGACCCTGAGTTCACAACTCAAGGTCTTTAAATTTAACATTTATTAAAGGTCACGTTTTTTCTCGCCAACGCTTAACTGCTCTTTAGCAAGCTTTTCGATCGCTTCTTTGTCACCTGACATTGCAAGCTTTGAAGCTTCCTCACGACGAACAAGAAGCTCTGCGTACATACGCTCTCTCTTTTCACCGCTAAGGTCGTAGAAGAGAATGGGTATAATACCTAAAAGACCTGTAACAGTAGGAATGATTGTTGCCATTGCGAAAAGACCGAATTTAGTTGAGTCAGTCTGAGCAGTACCTTGAGTATAAGAAGAAATATCGTAACCGCTAAGCTTCTTGAGCTGTAAAGAAAGTGCAGAGTTAAGAATACTTGCAAGTTTCTTTGTAAGGTCACGGGCAACAGAGGTCATAGCCTCTGTACGATAACCGTTCTTCCATTCACAATAGTCCATAGACTCATTGTACATTTCACTGGGAATAACTCGACGAACACCCCAGAATACCATATAAATAGCCTCTTTAATGGCCATAACGAAGAACATCGGTAAAACTTTCTTATAAATACCGTTGTGCTTACCGCCTATCATACCGATAAGGAATACGGGGATATCAAGAAGCGGCTGGCTCTTTGTACCGAGAAGATAGAGAGTCTTTGTTGAGAACTTTCTTCTGAACCACGGTACGAGAGAGAATGAGAACGGATTGATAATAGCACCGGGAATACCGGCAACCATCGTCATAGATGCGAAGTTGAGAACGTCAATGTAATAGTCATTGATGCTACCGCCAACGCTGAAGTTTGAAAGGGTTTCTGAAAGAGTAAGCAACAAGATAGGCTTGTTGTTAACAACCGACTTCAAGCTCTGCATAACGCTGGGCGTTTCAACTGACTGAAGAACTCGTTCACGGGTCATAACGCAGAAGATAAGAGATGCAACACCACTTACGATTGCGGTAAAGTTACCCATAAACATAAAGGTTGACGTATATGAAAGGTTAATAACCTTGTTACCGATAAGGTCGATAAGAACCGTAAGAATCTGCTGGGGAAGCTTTTCACCCAAAAGACCCGAGAAGAACTCGGCAACGGTAATTAGTCGCGTACGGTCAACAGGGTGTGGCGTAATCGTAGCCAACATACCTGTTTTTGCGATAGCTCGGAAAGTACCGGCACCCTCACGGACAATAGCGAGAAGGAAATATGTAAGGAACTTCGTCATATCTCTTGAGCCTCTGCCCTTGAACACCATAGGAAGAAGCCAATAGAAACAAGTACCTAACGTACCGGGAATACCCAACGCAACGAGATAAGGTTTAAACTTACCCCAACGAGTACGAGTTTTCTCAACGATTGCCGCTGTGAAAATATCGTTGATAACGTCCCAGAAACCGTTGAAAACACTAACGATTGTCTGGAAGTCAAGATCGATTTGAAGAATACTTGTGATGAAACGGTCGTTAAAAGAGTCGATATTAAAGCTCTGACACATATCGTAAACAACGTACCAGATTGTTTCTTTCATACCAACGTATCTTCTATTTTCATAGACGTACTCACGAGAAGCATCGTCTATTTCCGGCGTTTCAACAACAGTGGTTTTTTCATCTGCCAAAAGATACACCTCCGTAGGATTCGTGATGAAGCATAATTCAACACGCTACTTATAGAGAAAAGTATACCACAACTTATTTCTTTTTTCAACTATAAACCTAAAAAACAGAGTTGTGTAAAATGTTAAATTTTATAACATTTCATTGTGCAACTTGTCTACAAAAAGAAAATCCTGCAACGTTTTCTAACACGTACAGGATTTATTTTCCGTTTAATTATTAAACTAAAATTTTTCCAAGGAATGACTTTAACCTTTCGCATTTCGGATTGCCGAAAATTTCATCAGGGGTACCGTCTTCCTGAATGATACCTTCATCCATAAATATAACTCTTGTTGCAACCTCTTTCGCGAAGCCCATTTCGTGAGTAACAACAACCATTGTCATCCCCTCTGAAGCAAGCTCTTTCATAACGTCAAGAACTTCACCGACCATTTCAGGATCAAGTGCGGACGTAGGCTCGTCGAAGAGCATTACCTCAGGCTCCATACAAAGTGCTCTGACAATAGCAACCCTTTGCTTCTGACCGCCTGATAACTGACTGGGATATGCATCGGCTCTATCCTTAAGCCCTACCCTATCCAATAATTCTAAAGCTCTTTTTTCTGCCTCTTCCTTAGATTTACCTAAAATCGAAACAGGTGCACAAGTCATATTTTTAAGCACTGTCATATTAGGAAAAAGATTGAAATGCTGGAAAACCATTCCCATTTTTTGACGGTGTTTATTTATATTTGTTTTAGGTGCAGTAATATCAGTACCATTAAAAATAATTGTTCCGTTTGTAGGAATTTCAAGAAGGTTCAAGGAACGTAAGAACGTTGATTTACCGCTGCCTGAAGGACCGATTACAACAACGACCTCGCCTTTTTCAATCTCGCAGTTAACACCGTCGAGAGCTTTAACCTCGCCACCGTTGTAATGCTTTTTTAAATCTGTAACCTTAATCAATGCTTTATCGTTCACTCTTACGCAACCTCCTTTCAAGTCTGTTTACAAAGAAGGAAAGAATAATAACAAGAACAAGATAAATTACCGCTACTGTTATAAGAGGTATAAAGTACGAGAACGTTCTACCTCCGATTGTGTTGCCGGCTTTTGTAAGGTCAATAACGCCAACGTAACCCGCAACAGAAGTTTCTTTCAAAAGAGCGATAAACTCATTACAAAGCGTGGGAAGAACTGCCTTAAACATCTGAGGAATAATAATAAATCTCATCGTCTGGAAGTAATTGAAGCCAAGACTTCTTCCTGCTTCAAACTGACCGTTATCAACAGACATAATACCTGCACGGAAAATCTCAGCAACGTAAGCACCCGAGTTAAAGCCGAAAGCAAAAATCGCAACCGGCACACCGTCATCAGCAGCCGCAAAAACGATAAAATAGCATATCATAAGCTGAACAACAACGGGGGTACCGCGTGTTACGGTAAGATAAAACTTTGATATAGCATTTAAAACCAACAATATGTAGTAACCTATACCGCGGCGAAGCTTCATAGCCTCTTTGTTTTTATCGAAAGAGGTTCTTATAGCTGCTACAACGATACCGATAACAACACCGATAGCCAATGCACCGAAAGTGATAATAAACGTGTTTTTAAGACCGTCAAGAACAAGCATATAACGGTCACCGTCTATCATTATTCTTTTGAATTCTGCGATAAACGCCAGAATGTCAGCAATGATAAATCTCATTGAGAATACTCTCCGTTCAATTTTTATATAATAAACTCAAAAACAGGGCGGAAATAAATCCGCCCTGAAAAGCTGTGCGAAAGAAATTATTCTTTGGGAAGGTAGTAAGGGTCAAGGTCTTCAAGAGCCTGAATAGGACCGTCTTCCATAACGATAACTGCCTGAATACCTGTTGCGTATGATGTTGAGAAATCAACGCTTTCAAGTCTTTCTTCGTTAACAGTCATACCTGCCATACCCATATCGTATTTACCGCTCTGAACACCGGGGATGATTGAATCGAAAGCAACGTTTTTGATAACAAGGTCATAGCCGAGCTTGTCAGCAATAATCTTTGCAACTTCAACGTCGATACCGTAGTACATATCACCGTCAATGTATTCATAGGGAGGGAATTCAGCGTTTGTAGCCATAACGAGATCAGGCTTATCTGTATCAACTGCTTCTACAGGAACACCTACGAGCTCATCACCTGATGCATTGATATATTTATCAACGATAGCTTTAACTGAACCGTCGTCTATAAGAGCCTTAAGAGCATCATCAACTGCTTTTTTAAGATCTTCGTCACCCTTCTGGAAGCAGATAGCATAATCTTCTACTGCATATTCTGTTTCAAGGATTTTAAGACCTGTGTTAGCTGCAACGTATGATTTTGCAGGCTCGTTATCAATAATAACGATATCAACCTTACCATTCTTAAGAGCTTCAACTGCAAGAGCACCGTTGTCATAACGAACAACTGCATCTTCACCGAAGTCCATTGATGAATAAATATCACCTGTTGTGTTTGTCTGAACACCGATTTTAATGCTCTCATTAGCTTTGTTTTCGTTTGCTTCTGCGTCGTTATTTGTTTTGTCGCCACCACAAGCTGCAAAGCAAGCAATCATAGCGATTACAAGAACAATAGCTGTTGCTTTTAAAAACTTTTTCATTACTAAAACCTCACTAATTTTATTTGCGATATTCATCGCTTGTGAGGGAATTATACAACCATTTATTAAAAATTGCAACCGTTTTTGCAAAAAAATTCATTTTATGCATTGGTTTATGCATAAAAAAGTAAATATACATTATTTTATACAAAAGTGTATGTACAAATATCATTTTTTGTAGTATAATTCTTTGTAGTTCGGATTATTTTTTCGTGAGGTTATCAAATGAAAAGACTTTTATCAGTAATTTTTGCTATTATTCTTATATTATCAACCGTCCCAGTTGCTGCCGCTCTTCAATACGATTTTGAGGATGCTAACGGAAACAAAGGCAGATTTTATTATGAGGATAACGGCGACGGAACTTGTAAATTAACCGAATATTACGGTTTCTCTCAGACAGAGGTTTACATTCCCACCCAAATAAACGGTTTAACAGTTACTTCAATAGAAGAGCGTGCATTTGCAAGTAAAACAACCTTAACAACAGTCAGTATTCCTGCTACAGTTTTATCGATTGGTCCCGCCGCTTTTTCAGGATGCATACGTTTAAATTCTGTAATAATCGGCTCGGGTGTACGTGTAATATTTAATCAAGCCTTTGAATACTGCACTTCGCTTACAGGCATTAACGTTCAAAACGTTGAAGCTATCGGTAAGCTATGCTTCGTAGGCTGTACTGCTATGACAAGCTTTCGTTCATCAAACAAATTAACATTTATCGGCGAAAATGCTTTTGAAAATTGTACAAGTATGAATTTCATCCGTTTTTCAAACACGCTTGAAACCATAAGTTCATTTGCTTTCAAAAACTGTACTGCACTTACAACCGTTACCTTCCCCGACAGCCTTACAAAAATCGGTGTAAGAGCTTTTCAGAATTGTACGGGGCTTGAGACCATAAATTTTGGTAACGGTGCCATCGTCATTGATGAATATGCTTTTGAAAACTGCACAACCCTTACAGAGGTTACAATTCCCAAAACTGTTGTTTCAATAGGAAGAGGTGCTTTCCGTTTCAGAGAAGAGAATGCTGTTAGTTCAACTGCCACCCACCCAGTTAAAATTATTTGTAATTTAGGCTCTGCAGGTGTTGCATACGGTGTAGCATCAGGTGCACCTACATACATCATTGAATTAGATAAGGAAGTTGTTTTCGGTGATGTCGACGGCAACGGACAGATAACGCTTGAAGACGTAATAAAAGCAATGCGAATAGTTTCAGGTATTGAGCCACCCCTTACCGAAGAAGACGTTTTCTATTGCGATATTAACGGTAATGGTATTCTTGACCTTAACGATGCCCGAGCAATTTTAAAACGAGAGGCAAATATCGCTTAATTATTGGGATACAATAAACCCATCAAAGCCTGCATTTTTTAATTTAATAAGGTAGTTTTCTGCATTTTCTCTTACTGAGAATGCACCAACCTGAACTCTGTACAGTGTTCCGTCAGTTTGCGGAGCACTGTTTTTATTTTTGGGCACAATTCCGTAATAATCACAAATACCGTAAGCAATTGCTTCACCGATTTTATCTGTGTTATTTATAATAAAATCAGAACCTAACTGTGTATCATGAAATTCACATTCACAGTATAAAGCCATGCCCTTTGTAGCTCTCACCTCATAAAAATCCGGCTTTAATACAAGCCTTTCGGCACTTTTACCGGGTGTTACAGGTGAAAGTCTTGATAAAACTGCGTTTCCTGCTTTTTCTCTTTCGCCTGAAATGCTGTAAAGAAGCACCTGAGAGCCACCGGTTACGTTGTGCTTTGCGGTGGCATTTGTGTGAATTGCGATATGAATATCAGCACCGAAAGCATTGCTCTCCTCAACTCTTTTATACATATCGTCGCTGTAAGTACACATAACCTGAAACCCATTTTCAACAAGAGCATCAACACAAGCCTTTGCAATTTTGTGACACTGCTCTTTTTCATTTGTGTTACCCGTTGCATAGGTATTCCCTACCTGATTACTTGGCGAAACATATATTTTTTTACTCATTTTATATCCCTCTTCAATCTATCAATCTATTAATCTTTCGTCATAATCTGTAAAATAAGTCATTGCTCTATCACTGTCATTCATACCCTCCGTAGTCGGGTCTACAACAACACCGACACAAGCAAGCATATTAACAACAATGCTAAAAACGTTGACAACTTCATTTTCACTTATTTCGGGAGTAACCCCGAAAAGTGATAAAATCTGATAAGCAAAAGCTATAGCTAAAGCTGAAAAGCTAATTAAAAACGTTTTGTTTTTAAGCCTCGCTTTTATATTTATTCTCATAATCAAAACTCCTTTGGTAGCTGTAACAATAATTCTTCGTATTTATGCTTAACCTCACCGTTACCGCCTGCTTTTATGTATTTTTCACCAGCAGCTATTCTCTCGGAAAGAGGCATTTCGTGAGACATGATCGTTAGTCTTTTTACTGATAGATAATTGTCCAAAGAATGTTCACTCATTTCTTCGACCCATCTTTCCCATTTTCTTATAAACTTATATACCTTGAGTGCTGTAGCTGTAATTACCGTCAACGCTGATATAACACCGCTAACCACCACAATATCATTCATACTCATACACGTTACCCCTCAAGAAAGAAGTGCGTTTTCAATTGTGGCTATAGCTTTATTTATATCCTTGTTATATGTCACGTCAATTAAAGCCCCTCTATCCGAAGCAAACACGTTTGTTACAGGGTGGTAGCTTTGAAGCGTATCAACACAACCGTTTTCATCAGTAATAGCACTTTCAAAAGGTGAATACTCCTGAAAATCAGTAGCACTGCCGCCGAATTCCAGCTGAAAACTCTTAAAGGTTGCAGTATCTCTTACAGAAGCAGCCGTACTTGAAGCCGATGAAAAGGTAATCATATTGAAAGGCTCGTCAACGCTTACGTTTTCGACTTTCACCCTATTACCGTTAGAGCTTCTTTCCAATGAACAACTACCTACGTTGCGAGGCTGTGTTACCCCGTCATCATACTTAAAGCTAATCAAACATGTATCGGAATCAATATCACTGCTTTCAACAATAGCACTCAATGAATAATTTGCTGCAGGTAAGGTGTAATCAAGAGCAATACTCTTTTCTGATACACCACCGTTTTCCGAATTAGGAGTGCATTCAACATCAGTAAGGCTACACAAATTTTTACCGCCGCTGACAACAATTTGGTTATCACAATTAAAATAAGGTTTATAGTCGGTAGCAATCTCACCGGCTTCTAGTTGAATATCCCTGAATTCAGCACTATCTCCGTCAGCTAATACATTACTGACAGATGCGTAAAAGCATATACCGTTAAACGCTGTAGGAATAAGAATATTCTGTACAATTACTCTTTGACCATCAACGCTTCTCGTTGCTCTAGCCGCTTTTTTTGACATATTATTCAACGTAAATGAAAACAAACACAATGTCGAATCTGTATCATCGCTTTCAACAATTGCGCTAAACGAATAAGCCCCCGCAGGCAGCATCTTATCAAACGTTATTTGTTTTTTTTGAATAAAAGTACCTGTAGTGCTTACAGAAGAAAGGTTCAAACATTTCAAGCTACAGTTCAGCTTATGCGGTATAGGTGAAGCATCCTTAATCACAATGGGATTTCCCGAAAGCTCGCCTTTAAGTGCGTTAGAAACCGAACTCATAAAGTCCATGTGTTTTTCATCTAACGCCGTTATATTTTCATTGAATTTTTTCGTAATTTCTTCACCGTGCTCATACACCGCACTTGCAGTAGGAACTTGAGAATGTGTGCTTTCGGCGGAAAGCTCTTGAGTAAGGCTTGCTTTGTCTATATAGTCAATCTGAGAAATAAGATTTTCGCAAAGCTGAGAAAGCATTGTGCAATACTCCTCATATTTTGAAAGCTCGGGGGTTTCTTCCACACCGTTCGCACCCGTATAAGATCCCTCTTCAACGTAAAACGCAGTGGGCTTGGGTGAATAAACGAGTTCTAAATTATCGCCGTTTTTTCTATAGGCGTAAACGCCCAAAACCGCACCGCCCTTTTTAAGCGACGGAACAAAGCATTTATTATTCAAAAGCGGTACGGGGATATCGTTAAAAACCGCAGTTACGGTAAGCCCGTCAAAGCATTCGGGTAAATAAAATTCACACTCATTAACACAATATTCGCCCTCAGTTACAACGTGACACTCTGTAATTGCAACCCGCTCTTTTGTAACGTCAATTATCAATTTTGCCCCTCCTTAATCCTTATATTTAATGTACATTTCTTTTAAATAATTGAGATAGTTTTTATATTTCTCTTTTGCAACCGGCTTTAAAACAAATTCATCCTCTGTAAGAATACCGCTGTAGCCGGTTAAAGTATAAAACTGTTCGTAGGTTCGGGGGTAAATTTCAGACTCACCGTCTGCTTCATCGTCATCATCATTGCTGCTACCTCTTGATGAAGCTGATGAATTAAGCTTTTGAAGCTGTAATGCATACTCTCTGTCTTCATTTGCCTGCTCTCTTTGAGCTTCTGCTTTTTCAAATTCAAGCTGCTCTTGAAATTCTTGTCTGTCGAGAGCATCCGTATATTCTTTAAAACTGAAATCTCTATCATTTTCCCAAGAATCAACAGTTGCTAAAAACGCATCAAATTCAGCATCCGTCATATTGGCAAGAGTATCGATAAGATAATCGCCGTCTTTGTAATACCTGTTTAATTCATCGAGATACTTTTTATAATCGTCACCGTCAAGTGACCTTAAAACTGATATATCGTCAAAAAGCTGCTCACCCTCATCCTTGTATGTTTCATACGCTCTGTCACGTAAATCAAGAGCAATTGAATTGAGGTTATTTAAATATTCGTGATAAGCTTCAGACCCTGCATTGATTGCGTAGCTGTTAGAATATCCACCCGTTAAAGCAGAAGCCTCTGCAACGGTATCCATCATTGCCTTCTTGCCGTTCTCGGTGTACAACTCACGGTACTGATGGTAAAGCGGGTCAGCATTAAGGTTATATTCAAACTTTTCTCTGTTTAAAATATCGTTTAAAATAGCCTCTATTTGTTGAGAGTACTGGCTCTCGTAGCTTGGTGGAGCATTATTTTCCCACTCCTTAAGCTTATTTTCTGCGTCTATAACCGCCTGACTTTTAACGTATTCAGGTCTTGGTGTAAGCTCAACAGATTCCGAAAAGGTAGAGGTTGTATTGCTTTGATTTTGTTGCTCAGTATTATTTAAATTTCGAGTAGCTTCGTTGAGCTTGCCCCAAGTATTCACGCCAACAATGCCATCTACGTCAAGACCGTTGTTTTGCTGATAATCTCGTACAGCGCTTTGAGTATTAACGCCAAAAATACCGTCCACGTCAAGGCCGTAACCGTATTTATTCAGCTCCTCCTGAAGTTTTCTGACGTCATCACCTGTTGAGCCGTATTGAATTGTTGAATATGCCATTTCATTCCTCCTGTCTTGTAGTATAAAAACCGTTTATATAAATACCATCACCACTTGAAACGTACTCATTAGACCTGAAAACAATCGCATTTGTTCCTAAATCTACGTAGGCATAGCCATGCTTAACCTTACCCGTCATAGCATTCAACGGTGCGTAATCAAATGGCTTAACCGGTGTGTAGCCTATAATAAAATCCACGTTTGCGGGTATATCAATTGAATTTATTACAGCTAAATTAATAAAGCAGGTTTCAAGGCACGGATAGTATCTTATTCTTGAAAAGTCTGCAACAACGCTAATATTCTCTGACGGTGTTAATTGCTTTTCCTCGTTTTTTAATTTTCCCTTTACCTCTAAATCCCAACCAACTGTAAGCTCGTTATCATTTTCAGAGTAACAACCGAAAGCCGCACCCTTACCGCCTCTTCGTATATTAAACGGAATATCTGCACTGGGAACACTTCTGTCAATTACAACACCCCACCAATACACGCTGTCATAAATACAAAACCTTACAATATATGAACTTGACGGAATAATTACCCCATTACCGATAATCGCAGGCGAAGTGTTTATAAATATTTCATCACCTAAAGTATCGTTAGAGGTACCGCATCTATAGCTGACAAGCATATGATTCTTCCCCTCCACAGTGCTTACGTAAGCATTGTAATCTAAAAGAAAGCAATCGCCCGATTCAGTCAATTCCCCTTGTGAATTACAACGTTTAATGCTATTAACTGTAAGATGCGGCGGATAATAATCCGTAACAAAAACAGAAGATACTACAGTATAACTAAGTCCCCTTGAATCTCTTACCGTAACGCTGATATCAACGTTACCCGCATCAAGAAGATAAAACCACGACGGCACCGAATTATACGTAACGTTACCAACCTTCGCCTCACATGCAGTAACAACTGCACTGTATTTAAGATTAAGATTAGCTATATCAAGCTTTATTCCGCTTACGCCCTTTAAGTATACTTCCCATTCACTTGGTACACCGTTATCAACCTTTTCAGTAACCAAATCAAAGGTAGGTTGAAAATCAACGGTATCGGGAACTACAACCTTCAATGAATATGTATTAGAGCCTACGTATTGACCGTAGCAATAAGTTGTAAGAACAACTGATGCGTTTGCACTCGTTGACCAAGGCATATTATCTGCCCAACCTAAAGGCACTATAAAAATCCCGTTTGTAATCCCCTCGGATAACCAAATGCTCTCTTCTGTATTATCAAGTTGAAACGTTATACTGTGAGAAAATTCAGCTGAAGCAGAAGAAACCTTACATTCAACGTTACCGCCAAGATAAACCTCATTCTCCGACAACGTCATAGAAGACTTTCTTGGTATAGCAGTACAAGTAAAGTTTCCTGTTACCTGACCGCCCGAAACGTTACTGTTACCCATAACGAAGCTACCGTCAATATTAATAGAAAGTGTACCGTCGGCGTTGTGATAAACGTCACCAGTCCATTGAGCGAGAGTAACGGTTACGTTTCCTCTTGTATCAATTTCAAGATTTCGCCACACCTTTGTTTCACCGTTAATTGAGATAGCCGCACTGTTTTCCCATTCATTAAGGTTATACGCCGAGCTTGCTTGACCGTCGTTTCTTTTTAAAAATAAGCTCACACTTACGTTAGATGAGTTGTACTCGATACTTTGATAATTCTGGACAACGCTTAACCAAACGTTGTATTTCGCACCTATTTTTCCGGTACAAGCACCGTAATAATTAGCCATTGCTCCACTTCACCTCCAGCCCATTTTGTGTTATATCAAAAATAAAAAAGCCTTGTGAGGTATTACCTATCTTCAGGTAATCAAGCACCTCTGCCCTTGTGATATAAAGATTGTTTTGAGATATATATGCAACCTCTGAAGCACCTTGATAAAAAGAAAGCCTGTCGTTTATAAATCTTGCTTTTATAAGACTATCGCTTCTTCCGATTTCAATTCCGTAAACGTCGGGCTCAAGCTCACCCCTTCTTATATACACGTTAAGCTCTGAGACAAACTCTTTAACGTTATCCCCAACTGTACTTATATCCTCCGCAAGATACGTAAGGGATTTATTAAAATTATCGGTGATATTTTTTGAGGTTTGAACTATTTTTGATTCAACTCTATCCTCTATACCGTCAACCTCGTTTTTGGTAGCATAGACTTCGCTGATTTGTGAAGTTATAGACTCTGCTTGTTGAGTTATTTTAGAGTCGGTTGTTCTTTTGTAATCCTCAACGGTTGTAGAAAGCTCTTCGGTTTTCGTAACGTTAGACTGAATCTCTTCTGCCAGCTGCTTATATTGAGAAGCAGTTTCGTTTTTATATTCACCGAATTGAGCTTGTGCTACAAAATTACTTTCTGCTTCAAGTCTTATAGTTTCTTTCGTTTGCTCAAGCTTAGTTGAGTATTCTTTTTCTATTTCATCGGCAGTTCTTAAAACATCCTGCTTTAAAGCCTCAAATTTTTTAATACTTTGATTTTTTAAAGCAATCATTGTTTCTTGATTAGACTTATCTTTTTCATTTACCGTCCTTGTTAATTTTTGAAGCTCTGTAGCAGTTTTATCATCTAAAACTTGTGCTAAAGTTTCATTCAATTCATAAAGATAATTCTTAAGAAGCATAAACTTGTTATCTTCAGAATATTTATCCGAGGTAAGATTGGGAACGGTTAAGTTCAAATCATACATTCAATTCACTCCCTGCTTGAATTTCTCGGGAAATGCTGTAAATATTAAACTCACCCTTACCGCTGATACGAATTTTCAACGTATCGCATCTCGGCGAAATAAAAGGTAAAACAAAGGAACCCGTTTTATCTAAGCGAAGCTCTTTTTGAGTTTCCCATTTTCCATTTAAATCGGTCTGAAAATCAATTTTCACAAAAGACCCTTTTTTACCGTAGGCACGAAAAACAATTTTCGAATAGTATTTATTTTCGGGAATACTCAACCCCCAAGGACCGCTTTCGGCACACCAAAGGAAATCGTCTTCCTCCACGTAACCCGAAAGCTCGTTTGTAAAATTACCAAAGCGGTTAACACCGTCTGCAAGGCATAGCCTTTTAGCGCCATCAATTTCTGCAATAAAATACAAATTACAGTTGTGAGTTGCAAATTCAAGAATATTAATTTCATCCTCACGGTGCCATATTCGTTTTCCCTCGTCAAATACAAAAAGATGACGGGTATCATATTTATCTGACATACAGATATAATATTTGTCACCCATAGCACCCGCTACCGCATGCGTGTAGTATTCATCACCTAAAGCTTGAGAAATGCATATCGGTACACCACCCTCAAAGGCACATATACCTTTAGGTGATTTATAGTAAAGCGTTTCATTAACCACGACTAAAGATGAACTGCTACCCTTTTGTACACCGCGTATATACGAGGTGTTTACCGTATAGGGAGGATTCATTCCGTAAATTTTATGGACACACGCTTCTTTAAAGAATAAAACGTAACCTCTGTAGCTTGTAGCACCCGTAAACTCGCCGTCTGTACCAACGCTTACCGCATAACTGTCAGAGGCAATGCCCATAAAACAGTTAAAGTTTGTCGGGTCACCTAATTTCGAAGCGTAAATTTCATTATTTTGTGAATTACAGCCCCATAATCTATTTCCGTTTTCACAAATGAAATCCATATCTGGAAGCGTTCTTTCAACGGTGATGCTTGTTGTCTGGTTGATTGTGTTTGTTATCATTCCGGTTATAGTTATGTAATCGTCACCAACGTCACGCAATATGTGAGAACCGTTTAGGCTATCCTCACTCATACCTGATATATAAACGCCGTCATACTGTTTAAAGCTTTTACCTATACCCCCGCAAGTAATTCTCACGTAGGTTTCAGCTAAAGAAAACCAACCGTCTACCGACTCCGAATATTGTTTTAATTCATTAGGAGTTACTGACGTATCAAGCCACAACATACCGTTAACGGCATTTTCAGGAGCGGTATCAGAAATTGTGTAATCCTCGTAAAAATCACCGTCCGCCTTACAAAGAGAAGCGGTTACGTTTGTACCCTCAACCGAATTAAATTCTGCTTCAAGATAGCCGTAGTCGCTAAAGTCAGCAGTGTTAAAATAAAACTTGTCGGGGAAAACGACAACCTTTGCCCCCATTGAAACAAACTGTCTTTTTCTTTCAGTATCGGGGAAATAAATCCCCGGTACCTTTTCACCGCCATAATAAAGAGAGTTATCCTTTATGTAACAAATTTTATTTTTTGAAAACAAGCCGTGAAGACTTTCCCCCGAAACGTTAAAAAATGCCCTTTTATTTCTCGGCGAAAAAACAGGAAAACTGTCGGAGCTCATATTCTCCTCAAAGCTGAAAAAGTTTTCATCTATAACCTTTTTGTTAAAATAACCGCCGAAGGAAGTTATCATATCTTTATTTGCCTGAAGGCTATCTAATTTAGGCTTATACATAAAGCTTACCTGCCTTTATTTTCGTATTTTTCAACACCTTTTCTTTGCGATTTATAAAATCGTGCATTTCCTTAAACATTCTGTTAAATAGCATCACGGAGTTATTGTATCTTCCGATTTCACCGTTCATATAATCAAGCTTCATATTAAGATAACAAACGTAAATTTCACTATATTCTGCAGGTGCTTTTGCTACTGTGCCTAAAGGTGTTGTACCGTTGTAGCCGTGAAAATCTTCACTCTGTCTGTCAGAAAGGATTTCAGCAGATATTTTATAGTCAAGCTGTGAAATCCAACCAAGCTTAATATCTAACGACAACTCGTTTTTTCTTTCTTTATCAAATCTTTCAATAATTTCCGAAAGAGTCATGTAACCCCTCCTCAAAGAGAGATATTTGCATCAATATACGCCGCAGATACTGCCGCCATCTCTTCGCTGTTTTTGATAACCTCTGCAAAGCGCTCAGGGATTTCTACCGTTTTACCCGTCTGAACAAGAATTCTTTCACCGTTAACGGCAACAAATCTTTCTGTATCGTTTCTTGACTGTTTAGGGATAAATACGCTTACAAGCTTTTCGCCTGAAGTATTTTCAATTTTTTTATTTGCCATAAATAATCTCCTTTATTTTTTATTTCGGTCCGCTTCGCTTTTTACAAAGTTATTGCAAAGCGAACCGAATGTTTTAATTATTTTCAGTTAGCCTTTGCAGTCGCGCTAAATGCAGAACCGCTTTCAATTCTGATAAGGTATTCTTCAACAAGTCTTTTTGCAGTTTTAAGACCCTTCCAACCGATAGATGAACGCTGATTAAGAGGGTCGTTACCGTAGCCCTTCTGCTTAACGATATGCTCAATACCACCACCGGTTACGCTTGTAACACCGTAAGCATCTGCACCGATAATAAGAGTTGCGAAAACAGCCGCTCCGTTTGCACCCTCATTCCAGATTTTAGCTTCAGTGCTTTCAACGAAACGAACACCGCCAAGGCAACCGATTTCACCCTTAAGCATATTTTCGGGAGTTGCATATTTCTGCACCTCCATCCACTGATTGCCAGCCTCCTGCATAAGGTCGTAAGCAACGTAGGGGTGGATAATACCAACGTAATAGCCGTCAATTTTAGGTGCATTCATAGCCTTAAGCTCTGCTGCTGCCTTAAAAACGTCTTTAACACGAAGAAGGCAGGTTGCATCAATAGCACTTCTTGAGGTAACTGCAGTTTCATTTTCACCGTTTACCTTGGGGCAATAAAGCACGTTAGTACCGCCTACAATTTCATTACGAACAATAGTATCCATTGTAAGACCTGCCTGAGAAGCAAGCTGTTTTGTGGCTTCAACGATAGTATTATCAACTGCTGTAAGCTCGAGAAGATCTGTCTGCTCAATATAATCACCATACTGCTCAACAGTTGCAGAAATGCTTGAAACGTTAAGCTTGTTTCCTGTAGGTGTTACACCCTCTGTAAGAGGTGTAAGAGCCTTGGGAAGAGATGAAAACTTGCGGAACTCAATAATTTTACCGCCGTTTTTAGGGATATCTCTCTTCTGACCAAACTGGTCGTGAACAAGATATGGTGATGCAAGTGTGATAAGAGTTTTGTCATAAAACGTTTTCATTTCTGCAGAAAGATTTTCTGAGGTTGTTGCGTTTACAACTTCACCTGCTGCAAAAAGCTGAATGTTAATAAAATATTCTTTCATAATTTTTTCCTTTCCGATGGTGTCAGAAGCTTATGCTGGCACCATTCTCAACCTGTTTTAATATTTTTAAAATATCCTTTGAGGTGAGGGAATTAACGTCAACCGTTGTAACAACACCGCTTTGAGAGGAAACACCGTTTTCAAGAGGACGTCTGCCCTTTGCTTCGATATTACTAACTACCTGCTCTCTCACTCTTTTAGCCGTATATGCCATCGCACCGCTTAAAATTTCGTCTTTATGAGAGGTTTCGTAGGCATCCTTAACTGATACCCCGTTTAAAACAAGTCTTGAAAAAAGCTTGTTTTCTTTTAATTCTTTTCTCAAATCAAAATCAGGATACGTGCTTTTAAGACTTTCACCTTGATCCATCCAAATTTTCACGTTTTTAGCAAGAGTGTTTATCGAAGTTGATTTTTTCTTTGCCTCAGGTGTTGAAGCTTCGTTTCTCTTTGAAGAGTTCATTAAATCAAGAAGCTTCCCCTCTTCACCCTCCTGCAAACCGTGTTTTTCCATAAGACCTGCAATAATAGGTGAAACGTTGTTTTTATAGCTCTCAAGATTTTTAGTTTCTTTAAAACGCTTGTCGATAATTGCCTGTGTTTTTTTAGTAAATTGCTCCTTAAATTTCCCATTTATAAGCTGTGAAAATTCATCGTCTGCATTTACTTCTTTTACCCCAATCTGCTCGGCGTCAGCAGTATTTTCAACGCCCGTCACGTTGTTACCCTGCCCGTCGCTCCCCTCACCGGCAAACAACTGCAAATTAACTGTGTAAATAAATTTTTTCATAAAAAATCCTTTCTCCATCGTCTTTCCGAAGTGTCGCGTATCGGGCAAAAGCACCAAAACGTCGCCATTCAAGGCTGGTTTGGATACGCTTTACCCACTCTATATAAAAAACCGTTCGGCCGTAACGGTTTTATACAAAAATAAAACTGCTTAATCTATTCAAAACTAACGTACTGCGGGTATTCCTCCGAAAGCATATAAAGACCCTTCATAAAGCTTTCGATAATACCCTCAAGACGTTCCTTTGCAAAATTAAAAATCTCTATTTCAAAATGAACGTAGCCATCACGGATAATAAATTTGTGAAGCTTAATTCTTCCGTCCGCCTCTTCATCCTTTATGCAATTAATAAAATTACAGGCTAAAGTAGAAACTCCCGCACAAACTATATCGTTCCCTTTTGTACCGTAACCGCTATGTCCCTCAAGGGTTATGAGAATTTTGTCGTAGTATTCTCTTTTAAAAACCTTTGTCACAAAATAACCCCTCCGTTGCTTATACGGGAAATTACGTTTTCCTTACCTTCAAAATCCATCATACCTATAGCAATCAATGCCTGGCTTCTCATTTCGGGGTTAAAAAAACCTGAATTATAAAGCTGTAAAGCAAGCTCATTCTGACTTATTTTTGAAAAAGGACTTGCTTTTTCCGCACAGACCTTAATATCAAAAACCGGCTTTCTTGTGCCAACCTCAACACCAAATTCAACACCCTGATTTCTTACTCGTATTTCTGTATTATCATAGGCTATAAATTCCTCTGTACCGTTAGGTGCAAGTATTCTGAAAAATCGAGGCTCATCGTAAAACTGTCTTACAAGCTCAACTGCTAATTTATTTAAATCCGCAAAGGCTCTGTAACCACCCTTTACCATATCTCGAGTAAGCTTACCGCCTGCCTCCTGAAGTGCCGCAATAGCAGAGGCTGCCGTAACACCGCTTGAAACACCACCTTGAGAGAAATCTCTGTTACCGCTTGTTTCCTTAAGCTCGTCGATTTTCCCGTTAAGAATACCGAGATACACCTCGGGAATGCCCGAAAGCTTAATCTCTCTTATACTGTCCTCGCCCAAATTGCTTCCTGAAACGTGAACAAAGTTATTTGTCCAATCAGCAAATTCCTCTTCGTTTACCGCACCCGAGGAATTAATGAAATAGCGGGGATTTGTAGCCATAGCAGCGTTTCTGACTAAAGCATTACCAAGCATATCAATCTGCTTTTGAGCATCCTTCATAATATCTATGTAGCCGAAGCCGCAGGGCGTACCCTCTTCAACGAAGAGCGTATCGAAAACGAATGGATATTTCCCGTGGTCATAAAAGCCTCTATCGAAATAAAGTGGGTCATTTTCAGATGCATATAACAGCTCACCGTTACAAATCTTACAGTAATGCACGTATTCAACACCATTTTTAATAACCTTGTAATACATATCAATAACCGCACTTTTTTCCGAGGTATCAACAGTATCGTCATATACGTATTTTGATATTTCAATATTTGACGAGCCTAACTTTCCCGAAAGAAACGGATACATAGAAAGAAGCGTATCGTTATCAATTAATTCAACGTGAAAGAGGCTTTTGCTTTTCTGAATATCCTTTACCCCAGGCTCCCAGAAAACGTTAAGAATATCAACCTGCTTAATCTCAATATCACCAAGTCCGTTGTTTTTCAAAGGATTCCAAAACACCCCGTAAACCGCAGTACCCGCCTTAAGCTTATACCACCAAGCATCACTGTAAATTTTCTCGAATCCGTTTCTTTCAAAAACTACGGGTAAAATCTGTGAAAGAATTTGTGCGGCTTTTCTATCACTTTCTTCTCTGGGCAAACAGCTTACCGCAGGATAATTATCCATAGCATCAGCATGCTTATTTGCAATAGAGTTAAATAGCCAAGCAGATGAATTCTCATTGCCCTCGCTACCTGCTATATTGTCCCAATGACGCATTTTAAACCACTGCTCATTTTCAACAATTCTTTTTTCAAGAGAGCTTTTACCCTCTTTATATTTTTTTAGCGTTTGAAGGGCTTTGTCGATAAACTCATCGTCAATAATGCCTTTTCTGCCGACTTCATCTCTGACAGTTTCCTTCTCAAAGCCTTTTTTAACTACCCTTTCAGGTTTTTCCGCTACGCTTTTATCTGTTTTGCTTTTTATATCTTTTTTCATAAATTCTCCTTTTAATTAACGAAAGCCATTAATGCTTTGAGCTTCTATATAAATCCAACGGGTCGTCACCGATTGAAGCCAACTGTTTTTTATACGTAGGCTTAATAGGTCTTGCCATACACATATACCTGACCTCGTCAGCAATATGGTCCTCACCTGTTGTATCAAGATCCTCAGGGTTAGTTACGCTAAAGCTTAACTCCGGCACGGTTCTTATAAAGCCCTTACACGTATTAAACACGTACATCATAGGAATTCCGTTATCATCAAAGCTTAAACGGTAATGCACCTGCATCCAACCAGGTAACCGCTTGTTATCACCCTTTGTAAAATAAACACCGTTTCTATTTGCCGCCTCTATAATTGCCTCACCTCTTGAGGCATCCCATATGGACGGGTCGGCAACACCTATAATCTGCTTATTTTTTAACCACCTATGCTCTTTTTCAATTCTTGCAATTTCAGAAAATATCTTTTCAGGTGGCCATTTTACGCCCTCGTTTGCCGTTTTAGTGCAACCGTACAATTCAAGAATTCTATATAGTCTTCCGTCATAATCTACCGCCCACCAAGCACAAGAAAAGGGCTTTGCATAGCCGAAGTCAAAAGAGCGGTATATCGTCCAATCGCGAGGAATCTCGAAGGGCTCAATGACGTGGGTATTTATACCGTCTTCATAATGCTCCTTACAATCCCTGAATTCCTCGAAAAACTGACCGTCAAAAATATCCCAATTACCAAAGCGGTGTGCCTGACGAAGCTTTTCGGGTAAAGCATCAAGAACCTTTACGTATTCAGGATTTGTTTTCATAAGAACCGTGTTATCATCTATCGTTGCGGGAATAAACACGTAATCATCGGGATCTTCACCGTTTTCAAATCTACCTTTTACAAAAAGCCTTTTAAACCAATTGTGACCAACTCCGCCGGGGTTTCCGGTAAAATACATTCTCGGTTTAAAATCCGTTCTCGTTGTTCTGTTACAGGTAGTAAGAAACTGTATTTGCTGAAAAGTGAAATGCGTACATTCTTCGACACCGATAACATCGTATTCTTGTCCTTGATACTGATAAATATCATTTTCGCTATCGCAATAGCCTAAACGAATTCTTGAGCCATTGGGAAAAATAAAAGCCCTTTCATCTCTTTTATAACGTGCTATTCCGTTTAACTGTGCAAGCATGGGTAATAGATGATTCTCTCTTAGTTCGGGCAAGGTCTTTCTTAATAGCAAAAGCTTAAGTCCGTCATACTTTAAAGCAAGTAAAATAAATTTAGTTCTTAATGCCCACGATTTCCCGCCACCTCTTGCACCGCCGTAGCCTATGAACCTTTTAGAGCATTTGAAAAACTCTTCTTGCTTCTTATTCGGTTCAGAAATAATAAGCTCCTTCAATTGCTCCACTCCTCTGTTTTACCGTCGAAACGAATCACAACACCGTCGTTTTTATTACCAAACCCTTCGCTTTCCTCTAACAATTCATAAAGCTCCTTAAGTGCACCGACGCTGTCTTTTAAAAATTTGGCATCAACATCAGGCTTTCCTGTATCCTTAAAATTTTTACGTGCTTTTTTCACAATATCATCAATTAACGCACTCATATTTCCCGCTGCCGATGAAACCTTTTTCAAACCGTCGTTACCGTTTTTCTTTTTAGCTTTAGCGATTTCAGATTTTTCTTCTAAGTTATTAATTTCATTTTTCAAAAGCTTTTCCACCGCCCCTCAGCTTTAAAAAGAAGAAAAATATGCTTTTCATACTCTTTTCCCCGTTTCATAAAGAATTGCCACCGCTCTGTGATGGGGGCAATTTCTACCGCCTTTAACGCAACAGAAAGTTGTTTCATATTGCCTTTTATCAGCATCCGAAGAGAAAGTATGGTTACAAGCCTTCTTATTTAATAATCCCTCACAAGCAATAAAGCTATCACCCTCTTTTATATAAAAAGGACATTCAATATCGCCTTCAATGTACTTACTCATTCAAAAAATCCTCCTTTAATAACCTTTCGTACCATTTATGGTATTGACAAACGCTAAAAAACAACTTATATTATTATTGTGATTTGTACGGCGTTCCGAACTACGCGTATATTATAGTACGGAATTTTGAACTATGTCACCCCATTTTCGAACATTTGTTCGTTTTCTACCTTTTGCACAAAACTCGAAAGGCGTGATTGTAAAAAATGCACAACAAAATACAATTTTTATGCGACCAGAAAGGAATTAAGGTTGCCCAGCTATGTAAAGAAGCGGGAATTCCTAAAAGCACAATATCCGATTTAAAAAACGGCAGAACAAAAACTCTTTCCACTCAAACCTTAAAAAAAATAGCAAACTACTTTAACGTTTCGCTTGATTATTTTGATAGCAGTAACGATTTAATTGATATTAAAAAAGATGAGCTTTTCGAAAAAAGAAAGCTACTCTTCGATATGTCAAAAAAAGCAAACGAAGAGCAGCTTGATGCAGTTATAAGCGTCGTTAAATCAATAGTAGGTAACAACGACTGATAATATAAAGGAGAATAAATTGAGCAAAATTATAGTAAGACAAATAAAAATGCCGCTTACAATCAGGGCATTTACCATACCCGATGCAAACGGCGATTTTAATATTTATATTAACGAGGATCTTTCAGACGAAGCCAAGAAAAAATCACTTGCTCACGAAAAAAAGCATATTGCAAGAAATGATTTTGCATCTGTTAAAGCAGCCCATCTTATTGAGCAAGAGATTATTTAAAAGTCTTTGTGCTTTAAGCTTTTTGACTTCTTGATTTAACCATAATATTAGCAACTATAAGAGCCGATACACCTGCTACGAGTTTACCTATAATGACCGCTAAAATATGCTCGTCGTTATAAGAAAGTGTAAACGCTAGGTGATCACCAAATACGAAGGCAGCAGATACTGCAAAGGCAAGATTCATTACCCTACCCTTTTTATTCATTTTATCTGCACTTTCCATCGTTGCAATACTGTTAGCAAGTGTAGCAATAAGACCGATAACCGAGGTTTCATCTAATTCAAGCTTCTTACCCAAAGCGGTAAGAGGCTTTTTTAATATTTTAGAAATAATAGCAATTAACGGGAACGTACCTGCAAGAGTAATACAAATAGTAAATACTGTTATCGCACTTTCGTTAAGAGGAGCCGTATTTTCTATAATAACCTTCCCTGTAAGAGTCTGGAAAATGCCTAAAGCAAGACCAAAGCTTATAATAATACTTATAAATTTACCGAATATAGAGAAAACCTTAATTGTACCTTTTGGAAATTTCAAAAGGCCTACTACTATAATTAAAGAAATAACAAGCGCGGGGGCAAGATTTATTAAAACCCTTAAGGGCGATATACCCATAACAAGACCCGAAATAAAGCACCCCACGGGAATTGTAGCGATACCGCAAAGAAGACCTAAAAGCACGTCGTCGTGGTTTTCTTTTTTTGCCGAATGAAGAGCAACGGGGATTGTAAAAGAAACTGTAGCACCCAACATTGATGCAACACAAAGACCGTGAAACGAGCCTAAAAGCTTATCAGTAGCAACGGAATCCGCCAAAGCCGCACCGCCCATATCGTTTGCAATAAGTATTCCTGCAAGTGCAGACGGGTCAAAACCGCAAACCGCTGAAACAGGCGTAATTATCGGTAAAAGTAAATCCGCAAGCACGGGGGCAATAGTCATCATACCTAACATAGACAAGGACAACGGACCTAAGGTAAGAATCCCCTTTTCGAATTCATCACCTAACTTGAGGCGGTTACCAAATATTTTATCAAGAGCACCAATTACGGCAAATACCGCCATAACCCAAGCAAGAGCTTCACCCAACATTATCACATCCTAAATAAACTCTATATATTATAACGATTATATTTGGTATCGAATTTTCTTTGAAAATTCAACTATAATCTTTTCAATGAATGTGTTGCAAAATTGTATTTATATAAAACAATTTTGCTAAAAGCCGATAAAATCGGCTTTTACGAAACGCAACTGCGTTTCGACAAACCACAATCATTATACTTATATATTTTGATAATTGCAATACTAACCTGTAACACTTCTGTAACACTTATGGACAAATTATTTATTGCTTTATAAGCTAAAGTGCTATATAATGGTATGTATATAAAAATATGTAAAACCGAGAGGAGAACTGGTTTTGAATATTATTGTTGTAGGCATCGGCAAGGTTGGTTACACGGTTGCCGAGCAATTATCCCAAGAAATGCACGATATTACAATTATCGATACTGATGAAGAGGTTATAAACGATACTCTTCAGGATATTGATGTTATCGGTATTATCGGTAACGGTGCTACTAAAAAGGTGCTTGAAAGTGCAGGAGTTGATGAATGCGATTTGCTTATTGCTCTTACGGGTAGCGATGAGCTTAACATTCTCAGCTGTCTTCTTGCTAAAAAGCTTGGTGCTAAAAGCACTATTGCCCGAGTAAGAGACCCTGAATATAGCGACGATTTAAGGCTTATTAAAGATAGCCTCGGTCTTGCAATGGCAATAAATCCCGAGCGTGAAGCAGCGGCAGAAATTCAAAGAATTTTAAAATTCCCTACTGCAAGAAACGTTGACTTTTTCGGTCATGGTAAGGTTGACCTTATAAGCTTTACCGTAAACGAAAGCTGTACCTTATGTGGCAAGGCTCTTAAAGATTCTTTCGCAAAAATCAAAACGAAGGCTCTCGTTTGTGCTATTGAGCGTGGCGAAGACGTATTTATCCCTACCGGTGATTTTGTCGTTGAAGACCACGACGTTGTTGCAATTCTTGCCCCCGCAAAAACTGCACCCGATTTTTTCAAGCAAATAGGCTACCGTGCTAACGATATAAGAAATATTATGATTATCGGTGGCGGTAAAATTGCCGTTTATCTTGCAAAAATCCTTTCAAATTTACGAATCGGGACAACCATAATCGAAAAAGACCTTAATACTGCTCTTAACCTCAGCTACACCCTTCCCGACGTTAACGTCGTTCACGGTGACGGAACTAACCGCTCCCTTCTTCTTGAAGAAGGGCTTAAAGAAGCAGATGCTTTTTGTTGCTTAACGGGCATTGATGAAGAAAATATAGTTCTTTCTCTTTTCGCAAAGAACACTAACCCCGAAATAAAAAATATCGCAAAAGTTAACCACACTCTTTTCAGAGAGGTTATTCAAACACTTGATATTGACAGCGTCGTTTATCCTAAATTTACAACTGCAAGCATTATTCTTAAGCACGTTCGTTCAAAGATTGCGGGTGAAGATGGCGACGAAGTGAAAAAGCTTACAAGAATTATCAACAATAAGGTTGAAGCAATTGAATTCCTCGTTTCTGAAGAAAGTCCTCTTGCAGAAAAAGAAATTCAATCACTCTGCTTACGTCCCAACATTCTTCTAGGCTCAATAACCCGAGGCAAAGAGGTTATTATCCCCCGAGGCTCTGATGTTTTAAAGGCGGGCGATACTGTTGTAGTCGTAACAACAACAGAACGTCTTGCAAGACTTGACGATATTATCGAATAAGGTGAACCGTAAATGAACAGACGAATGATAGCTTACGTTCTCGGTTGTTTGCTTTTATGCGAAGCCGGACTATTGCTTTTCCCTACAATTATTTCATTAATATACAGCGAAGCTACTACCCAAAGCTTTTTAATTACAATAGCTGCAGTAATTGTATCCGCTTTAATTCTTATAAAATTCAAACCCAAGGATACCACGATTTATGCAAGAGACGGTCTTGTAATTGTTTCTTTGGGTTGGATAGTTTTAAGTTTATTTGGTGCTTTGCCTTTCTACGTTAGCGGAGAAATCCCTCATTTTATTGACGCTCTTTTTGAAACTGTTTCGGGCTTTTCAACAACAGGCTCTACAATTTTATCCGATGTTGAGGTTCTTTCGAAATCAATAATTTTCTGGCGAAGCTTTACCCACTGGATTGGCGGTATGGGTGTTCTTGTTTTCGTTATGGCGGTGCTCCCCCTTGCAGGCGGTGGTGGCGATATCCACTTAATGAGAGCCGAAAGCCCCGGCCCTACAGTTGAAAAGCTTGTTCCCCGTTCAAGTAAATCCGCACGTATTCTTTACGGTATTTATATCGGCTTTACTGTTGCTGAATTCTTGCTCCTTTTAATTGGCGGTATGCCTGCCTTTGATGCAATTACTCTTACCTTCGGTACAGTAGGTACGGGTGGCTTCGGCATTTTGAATTCAAGCATTGCATCCTACAGTTTGTACAGTCAGATAGTTATAATGATATTTATGATTCTCTGTGGTATTAACTTTAACGTTTATTTTCTTTTGTTACTCAGACGTTTTAAGGATGCCTTTAAAAGCTCGGAGCTCAAAGCCTATTTTGGCATTATGTTCAGTGCAATAATTCTGATTACAATAAACGTAAAAGATTATTTCGACTCAATTTTTGAAGCATTTCATCACGCCACTTTCCAGATAAGTGCCGTAATGACATCAACGGGTTATTCAACAGTTGATTTCAACGAATGGCCCGTAGCAGCAAAAACCATTATACTAACAGTTATGTTTGTCGGTGCTTGTGCAGGTAGCACGGGCGGCGGTTTTAAGGTTTCACGAGTTATGCTTTTACTAAAAAACGCTGCTAATGAAATAAGAACAATTGCCCACCCGAGAAGCGTAAAGGTTTTAACATTTGAAGGTAAAAAGGTTAGTAACGAAACCTTGAGAAGCACTTGTGCTTATTTAATTATTTACGTTACAATTTTTGCAGCATCTCTCATTATAGTGTCATTTGATAAAATGGATTTTGCATCAAACTTTGCAGGTGTGCTTACAACCTTAAACAACATCGGCCCCGGCTTAAACGTTACCGGTCCTGCAGGTAATTTTGGTGATTATTCCGTTCTTTCAAAATTAGTTTTTATAGCAAATATGCTTATTGGCAGACTTGAAATTTTCCCCATAATCTGCCTTTTATCCCCATCAAGACAAACAATTAATTTCTTCAAATCCCTTAGCAGAAAGAGAGGAAAAATGAAATGAGAAACATAATAAACATTAATCAAGACTGGCTATTTTCAATGACAACCACAGAAGCTCCGAAATCAATCCCTACCGATTGGGAAAAGCTCAGCTTACCTCACACCTGGAACGGTACTGACGGTCAGGACGGTGGTAATGATTACAAGCGTCAAACCTGCTATTACTGTAAAGAAATAAACAAGGCTGACCTTACAGGTGAAAAGAATTATCTTGAATTCGATGGCGTTAACTCCTCTGCTGAAGTTTTTTGGAACGGTAAATCTCTCCTTGTTCATCACGGCGGTTACTCTCGTTTCAGAGCTTTAATTCCCGAAAATGATATTAATGAAATAAACCTTCTTGCCGTTTCTGTTGATAATACACCTAACGATTTCGTTTATCCTCAGGTTGCTGATTTTACCTTCTACGGCGGTATTTACCGTGACGTTAAAATAGTAAGCGTTCCTGATACTCATTTTGATTTAGATTATTTCGGTGCTCCCGGTGTTATGGTTACACCCGTTGTAAACGGTAAAAATGCAGACGTAACAATCGAAAGCTTTGTTACAAACCCCGAAAACGCTACGGTTAATTATAAAATCCTCGACGGTGATGCAGTTGTTTTCGAAGCATCCGTTGATGCTTCAAGCACAAAAGCCGTTGCAACAATTGAAAACGTACACCTTTGGAATGGCAGAAAAGACCCCTATCTTTATAAATTAGAAGCAACTCTTACAAAAGACGGTGAAGCTGTTGATACAGTTTCAACTACCTTCGGTTGCCGTTCATTTAAGGTTGATGCAAACAAAGGCTTTATCCTTAACGGTGAAGAGTATGCCCTTCGTGGTGTTTCACGTCATCAGGATTACCCCAACAAAGGTAACGCCCTCTCAATTGAAGACCACAAGAGAGATATCGACCTTATTCTTGAGGTTGGTGCAACAACAATCCGCCTTGCTCACTATCAGCATTCACAGGATTTTTATAATCTTTGCGATGAAGCAGGTCTTATAATCTGGGCTGAAATTCCCTACATCTCAAAGCATATGCCTAAAGGCAGAGAAAATACAATTTCTCAGATGAAGGAATTAATCGCACAGAATTACAACCACCCTTGTATCGTAACGTGGGGTCTTTCAAACGAAATCACCATTACAGGTGGCTCTGACCCCGACCTTATTGAAAATCATAAGATTCTTAATAAGCTTTGTCACGATATGGACCCTACTCGTCCTACAACGATGGCAGCCGTTACAATGTGTTCACCTGATTCTGAAATAACACAAATCAGTGATATCCTTTCTTATAACCACTACTTTGGGTGGTATGGCGGTACTACTGATATGAACGGTCCTTGGTTTGATGATTTCCACAAGAGATACCCAAACAAGCCTATCGGTATCAGCGAATACGGCTGTGAGGCTCTTGATTGGCACACATCTAAGCCCACTCAGGGTGACTACACAGAAGAATATCAGTCATATTACCACGAAGAGCTTATAAAGCAGATTGCCGATAGACCTTACCTTTGGGCAACTCACGTTTGGAATATGTTCGATTTTGCCGCCGATGCTCGTGCCGAAGGTGGCGAAAACGGTATGAACCACAAAGGTCTTGTAACCTTTGACCGTAAGTATAAGAAAGATGCCTTCTATGCTTACAAAGCTTGGCTTAATCCCGAACCTATGGTGCATATCTGCTCAAAGAAATATATCGACCGTGTTGAAGACGTAACAAAGGTTACCGTTTATTCAAACTGTGAAGAGGTCGAGCTTTTCAGAAATGGCGAAAGTATAGGAAAACAGAAAAAAGGCAAATATCCCTTCTTCTACTTTGAGGTTAAAAACGAAGGCACATCAACTCTTGAGGCTAAAGCAGATGACCTTTCAGATACTGCTACCATTAACAAGGTTGACGCACCTAACGAAGCATATATAATGAAAGAAGAAAATCAGGTTATTAACTGGTTTGAAATCACAACTCCCGACGGTTACTATTCTATCAACGATACAATCGGTGATATTATGAAAAGCTTTAAGGGTAAAATAGCTCTTGTAAAATTATTAATGCTCGTTAAGGAAGCAACCTCAAAAGGCACAAAAGACGGCAAAGCAGAGGTTATGGGCTTCAGCTTTGACGGCATATCAAAAGATATGATTAAATCCATGTACGGTATGGTTAAAGGCTTTACAATAAAACGTACCTTTATGATGCTTGGCGGTAAATTCACAAAAGAACAAATCTTAGAAGTAAACGCAATGCTTAATAAGGTAAAGAAAAAATAACATAAAACAAAGCAGACAGAGTTCTCTGTCTGCTTTATTTTTTTAGCTTCACGTCAACAAATATCGGATAATGGTCGCTCAAATACTCAAAGCTCTCATTCGACAGCAAACAATACCTCTCAATCGAAACGTTGCCGTAATAAAACACGTGGTCATTTTTCGACGTAATAGGTTGTGACAAGCTCCCCTCCGAGACGCTTTTTGCATACTTTTTAGCATTATAAAAAACAGAATCAAGCACCTCATATACGGGTGATATTTTTTCTCTCGTGCTTTGCTTCGCATTAAAATCGCCTAAAATAAACACTGGGCATTTTATTTTATCTATAACTTCCTTCACAAATCTTGTAGTTTCAAGTGCCTGCGACATTTGTAATGAATCGTCAAATATTTCCGTATCACTCTTTTTAGATAAATCAAAATGAATATTCACCACCGCAAAAGCTTTACCGTTTAGCTTATTACTAAAAACACCCCAAACCATTCTTCTCAGTCTTGAATCCCCTCCTACCGAAAAGGTTTTTTCACCGCTAAAAAGCAAATCAACTGTTTTATTATTGTAAGCCATAGTTGTCATCGCACTGAAAACGGCAGTTCTGAAAAAATTAATAAACTTGTAATTCGTGTTATTCTTAATAGAAGCAAACCATTTACGGCTCATTTCCTGAAAGCATATAACGTCAGGCGATAGCTCTTTTAAAATACTGCAAACTCCCCCTGCTCTTTCAGTTGCATCTATTCCCTCAAACCCAAGGGAATCAGAAAGTAAGTTATAAGTTAAAAGCCTGACATCATCTTCAGCTCTGTTGTAAATATATCCTACCGCCTCAGCCTCACGAATAAAGCTTTCTGTAGGTTGTTTACTGCTTATATCTCCGTAATTTTTAATATATATATCCATTGCAGTTATAAAAAGAAAGCTTCCAACAAGAAGCCATGATGCAAGTTTTATTAATCTGTTTACAATCAAATCTTTTTTAATCATAAGATTATTATAATCATAAACTGACTCTGTATTCAAAAAACAATTAAACGAAAATAAATAAAAAAACAAGGACAGCCGAAGCTGTCCTTGCGGAAATATTCAGTGAATATAGAAATTATTCAATAATTTCTGTAACTGCACCTGAACCAACTGTTCTACCACCTTCACGGATAGCAAAACGAAGACCTTTTTCGATAGCGATAGGTGTGATGAGTTCAACAGTCATTTCAACGTTATCGCCGGGCATGCACATCTCTGTTCCTTCGGGAAGGAAGATAGTACCTGTAACGTCAGTTGTTCTGAAGAAGAACTGAGGTCTGTAGTTGTTGAAGAAAGGTGTATGACGGCCACCTTCGTCTTTAGAAAGAACGTAAACCTGACCTTTGAATTTTGTGTGGGGTTTGATTGAACCGGGTTTGCAAAGAACCTGACCACGTTCAATACCTTTTCTGTCAACACCACGAAGGAGAGCACCGATG
>JAZROI010000089.1:0-34393 GCA_045648585.1 Acutalibacteraceae bacterium | reverse complement strand
TACATTATATATATGTCGCTTGTAAAAACGTTTTAAGCGGTGCAGTCGAAAGACTGCTTTGGAGAGAAATTGAAAAAATAATTCCCTTAGGAGGCAAACAAATGTCTAAGACAAGAAAGATTCTTAGCCTCGTTCTTGCTCTCGCTATGATAGTTTCAACATTTGCAGTTTCTGCATTTGCTGCTGCTTCATACGAGTCAGAGGAAGATGTTACGGCTAAAAAGTACAATCAGACTTGGGCACTCAGTGAACCTGTTGACAACGGTGATAACACTTACACAGTAGACGTAAATCTTACAACTGATTACGCTACAGGTGCTATCCAGTTTGTTCTTACAAACACTGCAGCTGCTTCAGTTACTTACGACAGCATTGCTCTTGGTGATGCTATCCCTGAAGATTATAATGCTGAGATTGCTGCTTTCGAAAAGGTTAATGATGACGGTACCAGCAAGGTAACTGTTATGATTATCCCCACAACATATGACGTTAGCACAATCACTGCAGAAGCTATCGACGGCGTTATCGCACAGGTTACCTATACTCTCGTATCAGGTTCTGCAACTATCGCTATCGATAACAACCCCGTTTCAGCAACAAACCCCGCTGGTACTCTTATCGCGGGCCGTGCATCTGACGGTAACCTTGTTACAAGTGATATGATCACAGGTCAGGTTGTTGCTATTACAGAAGGCGCAGAATCCGTTACAATCGGTTCTTCTGCTCTTCCCTCAGACCTTGCTAAAAAAGCTTCATTACCTGCAAATGCAACAAATATTGTAATTGATACCAAGAAAACATTTGGTGGACAATATGATGGTGTTGTATATGGTTATACAGGTAAGTCATTTATGAATACTACTTACCTTACAAACAGCCTTGAAGCAACAAACGAAGGTACTCTTACATTTAGCCGTTCAATTGGTAAAACAGGTTATGGTACAGGTACAGTTATCACAGTTACAGGTAAAGACGGTGGCGTAAAGACATACGTTGTTGTTATTTTCGGTGACTGCGATGGTAACGGTCTTGTAAATACAGCTGACGTTACAGCAGTTAAAGCTGCAACTAAGGATCTTGCAACATATCCTAACAATTCTGTAAGAAGAATGGCTTGTAATGTTGCTGTAACAGCTGTTGCTACCATGCTTCACACTGTTAACACAGCTGACGTTACTGCTGTTAAGAGTATTGCAGGTACAGGTTCTATCAACATGGCTACTCATGTTACAAACTTCTCTACAAAGTGTACAACTCAGTATGCTTAATTTTAGCTAAACAAAATTTAGGAGGAAAACTATAATGAAATCTTTTAAAAAGGCTTTAGGTGTAGTTCTTGCACTTACATTGCTTTTTAATGTATTCGCTATGAGTGTTTCCGCAGCCTACCCCTCAGATGCAGTTGTTGAACTCGGTCTTACATTAGACAAAGAGGTTTATGCACCTGGCGATGAAGTAATTGTTACTTTCAACGTTAAGGCTTTGGATTCACTTACTAGCGGTATTCA
Organism: Acutalibacteraceae bacterium; assembly: GCA_045648585.1. Lineage (GTDB taxonomy): Bacteria > Bacillota > Clostridia > Oscillospirales > Acutalibacteraceae > DTU089. Next base: position 32,885 of record JAZROI010000089.1, on the reverse strand, counting down.
GATAGCTGGTCAGTATGAAATCGGTTACAATTCAGCAGTAATTGGACCTATCAGCAACGGTGTTGACCTTCAAGCTGACCATGCTTACGTTCCTGCAGCTGGACACGAAGCTCCTTTTGATAATTCAGCTTCTCAGGTTATGCATTCTAGCGACCTTTTAGGTCTTGGGATGTCTGATATTTATGCTGAGGATAAAGCAGCTTATGGTTGGGATAGTATCATTGGTTACTGGGTTGCAACAACAGCAGGTTCAGAAATTTTCGTTAATTGCGAAAATGATGCTTTTGCAACAGGTTCAATTAAGATGAAAATCGCTGATGATGCAGCTCCTGGAACATATACAATCGGTTTGAACCAGTATGGTTATGATAACTATAATGCTTATGTTTCTGACCAGGCTTTCCTTGGACTTTATGGTACAGGTGCAGATATGGGATTTGAAGCACCTTATGATGGTTATCTTTATGACTGCGGTACTGTAACATTCACAGTTGGCGCTGGCAAGATCATCTTCCACGAAAAAGCTCAGCACAATACAAAGACTACAACAGCTGAAAAAGCTACTCTTGGCTTCGTAGGTGAGTTCGATAGCACAGATATCGGCGGCTTCGTATTCAAAGAAGGCAGCAATAAGACTCTTGCTAACGTAACATCAGTTGGTGTTATACTTGACGTCGAAGGTCTTGTTCTTGAAGAAAACACATTTACAACTGATACTGTTTATACAAAGGGTGGCACAGAGTACAACTTCCGTGCAATTCTTGAAAATCTTCCCCTTGCTCAGTATGGCGATGCTAAGATTACAGTAACATACTTTATCGAATACCTTAAAGATGGTACACCTACTACTGAGTATTCAGACTCCGTTGAATTTACAGCAAACGGTATTATCAACGATTAATTTAATGATTTCGAAAGCTTACGAAAAAGCGGATTTTAAGGTTATTGAGTTTGAGGTTGAAGATGTTTTAACGACTTCAACAGTAGTTCATACAACAACTCAACCGAGTACTACTCTTCCCGGAACAACCGGCGGCGGTGTTAATATCGGCGGCGGTAGCGGAGATATAATAATCGATTTTTCCGACTTTTTCCCACAGTGAATTCAATTACTAAGATATTGAAAGGAGTATTTTTTTACGATGAAAAAATACACAGCACCTGAGCTCGAAATCATGGAGTTCGAGCTCGAGGATGTACTCACTCTTTCAGTTGGTACAGATGGTGAAGGTAACTACGTTACTATGCCTGAAGACGATTGGGCATAATCGACTGATTGACCGAATATCCTGACTTGTTTAGGCAAGCCAGGAGTGAGGAAACCTCATTATGACAAACATTAGCAACCCGAGGGTAACCTCGGGTTGTGATTTTAAAGCGGTGATAATATGTCAAAATTTCAATTAAACGATTTGCTTCCCTTTATAGAAGAGGCTTTTAAAATGAATAAGGATTTTCAGATTCCTATAACAGGCACAAGTATGCTACCTCTTCTTGTTCAAGGCAGGGATTTTGTTAAAATTGTAAAGTGTGAAAGAAAATTAGAAATAGGGGATATACCGCTTTACAGACGTGACGACGGTCATTTTGTTTTACACAGAGTTGTAAAAATTGAAAAAGACGGAATCTATACAATGTGCGGTGATAATCAGATAATTCTTGAAAAGGGAATAACTGATAAAAATATAATAGCTATAGTTAAAACGCTCATAATAGACGGAAAAGAAATAGACGTAGAAACCGATTCTGATTATATTAAATATAAAAATAAGTACGTGAAAAACGTGAAAACTCGTTATCCAAAACGACGCATAATATCATTAATAAGAAAATAAAATACTTTTTTCTATAAAGAAAAACAAAAAAAGTATTGTAGATATAATAATTTTATGGTAGAATAATTTGAATTCATAAAAAGGAGAAGAAAAAATGGCTTACGAAGAGAAAAAAGATTCTTACGTTGAAGAAATGGGTCTTGAGCCTATTCTTAAATTAGTGCGTCAGCTTATCAAAAAATGGTGGCTTATTGTTGCTTTCGTTTGCATTTTTGCAATTGCAGGCTTCGGTATAGCAAAAATCACTTATAAAGAATCATACACTTCAAGTATTATTTTTAACGTTTCAAATAAGGATAGAGATATCGTTGGTTCAGCCGGTACATATACTACTGTCAGCGATGCTCAGGCTTCAGGTTATATTGCTAATAACTTTAAGGTTCTTATCCAAAACGGTAACGACTTTATTACTAAGGTTCAGGATATTGTTACAACAACAACAGGTCAGGAATATTCCAAAAACTACCTCCGTTCTCTTATAAACGTTGAGGTTGTTACTGACACTACTCTTATTAACGTTACAGTCAGAGCAGATTCTGAAGAATTAGCATACGCAGTTTCAACTGCTATTCAGAGTGTATACCCTGAATTCTCAAAAGATATTTTCCCAACCGCTGATATCAGTATTGCTGATAATGCTACAAAAGCTCAGCTTGCCGGCGACTCTTCTACACTTGTTTATACGGCAATAGGTTTAGCTGCAGGTGCAGCTCTTGCGGTTCTTCTTATTCTCATTAACGGCAGAATTCAGAATAAGCTTTTCTCAACGGATGATATTAAGAGAAATTTCAATATTAATATTCTTGCTACTGTTTCTGATATCAAGGGTAAGAAAAAGAATTCTAACGGCAGACTTCTTATTACAGATAAAAACGTTGGTCTTCCCTTTATCGAAACCTTTAAGCTTATCAGAACAAAAATTGAAAACGTTAAGCTTAAAAAAGGCTATTCAGTTTTTGCTATCACCAGTTCAACAGAAAGTGAAGGTAAAACAACTTGTTCTGTAAACACTGCACTTTCTCTTGCGAAAAGCGGTAAATCCGTTCTTCTTATTGACGCTGACTTAAGAAAACCGGCTGTATGCAAAACCTTAGGTATCAATATCGAAGGTGACAAGGGTGTTTATGACATCGTTACAGGTAAAAAGAAATTCGAAGAAGCAGTTAAATATATCGAAAAGCTTAATCTTTACTTACTCGTTTCTTCTGTTGCAGTTCAGGATCCATCTGAAACACTTGCATCAGATGCAATGGCTGAAATCATTAAAGAAGCAAGAAAGAATTTCGATTACGTAATCGTTGACTGTCCTCCTGCAGGCGTTGTTGCCGATGCTGCTATCGTTGCAAACTACACTGATACAATTATCTTTGTTACTGCAGAAGAAAGAGTTTCAATTTCCCAGATTGAATACGCTCTTAGCGACCTTGTTACTGCTAAAGCTGAAATTCTTGGTTGTATCTATAACCGTGCAGGCAGAGGCTTTACGAAAATTGGCTCTGAAAAAGCAGGCGGTTATTTCTCAAACCGTTACGGTGGATATTACGGCTCATCATACTACTATGGTAGCCATAGCAAAAAGAAAAGATAAAATCAAAAAAATGAATTTAAAAAGAGGTTGACTATAAGTCAGCCTCTTTAGTTTTTTATCAAGTTTTTTCGTCAAAAGTTATAAAATTTTAGTGGTATTTTTTTCAACAGATATGTAATAAAGTATTGATTATTTTTTTCCTTTGTAGTATCATATGATATGTGGTGTAGTCTAATTTAGGGTAAGTTTGCCCTTTCTTCGAAAAATGTATTATTTTTCATAAATTTTTTAGATATTTACACTTTCCAAGTATATATTACTTTTATAATATGGAGGCTTTTTTATGGCGCTTGAATTACCAAAGTTTGGAAAAAAAAGTGAGGGCTCAGTTAGTAAGGCAAAGCCTGATATCGCTTTAAAAATAACAAATTTCTTTGACAAAAACCCATTGATGAAAATCATTATTCCGGTAATACTTTTTGTCATTCTTGTTGCAGTTGTTTTATTTGTTATTTTAGGTGATAAAATTCTTCTTCAAGATAATGAGGCGTTACCGGAGGACGTTACCGCAAACTCAAATCAGGTTGAGGTTATACCCGGAAACAACGTTATTAAAGATAAAGTTATTGTTGACCTTATTGACAGCGACCCGCTTTCACCCGATATTTTATCATCTGCAGCTTATACAGGTTACGTTACAGGCTCAAGCGGTCTTAAGACAGCACTTATTCAAATAGGTTCAGAAAACGACAGCCTTGTTCTTTCTATTGGGGAAACAGTTGGCGATTCTGATTGGGAGCTTATTGAAATAACAAAAGATTACGTTGTATTTAAAGCCGGCGAAACAACAAAGAAAATTCAATTATCTTAATCAATTCGCCATTAAAATAATAAATAATATATGATACATATATTTAATAGGGGGACTATCCAATGAAAACAAACAAAAGAAAGATGAGGTCAATAGGCATTTTTGCTCTTGTTCTCGTGTTGCTTATGAGTACGGTTTTACCGCTTACAGCAGCAGGAAGCGCTATTGACGAGGCAATGGTTACATACACAGTTAAAGCGGGCGATACCCTTTCTTCAATCGCTGCTGCTCACGGTGTAACCGTTTCAAAAATCGTAAACGAAAACGGAATTTCAGCTTCTGCAGACCTTTACGTTGGCCAAGAGCTTGTTATTCCCGGTGCGTTATCAGTAGAAGATGACTCAACAACAGTTTACGGCTCTTCAAGCAAGATTTCTATCAATTTCAAGAATGCTGACCTTATTGGTGCTCTTGAAACAGTTCTTGCTCACACGGGTTACACAATGATATTTAAGGGAACAACAACAATAGTTGAACGCCTTGCTCTTGATAACGTAACTCCTCTTACAGCTATCGACTATATTCTTCGTATGGTTGATATGACTTACATAAAAAATGACAATATTATTTACGTAGGTACAGCTGCAGATCTTAACTCAAGCTTTATCGACAGTAAAGCTCTCACAAGATTCCAGCTTAATTATATTTCTACAGATACTCTTACATCTCAGCTTTCTACTTTAGGTGTTGCAGTTCAGCTCGTTAAGGTTGATATCAACCTCAGAGAATTCTGGATCAGCGGATATCCTATGGAGCTTGCTAAGGTTAACGAGCTCATTAAAACTCTTGATAACAAAAATAACATTACTATAGGTAGTGCAAGCATCAGCTCATACCTTTCTGCAATTGAAATGCAGTATGTTTCTGCTACAGAATTCAGTGGCTTGCTTTCATCCTTAGGCTTACATGCAGGTATTACAATGAGTGCTCATCCTATGACACTTTACGTATATGCTACAGGTGATGCTTATAATGATATTATGAACATCAAAAAGCTTGTTGATATTCCTGATGCTAATGCAGCTCTTGGTGACGGCACAGGTGATAATGCAGGTGCAGGCGATAACGCAGGTACAGACAGCGAAGTTGTAATCACAGACGGTCAGACATCACTTGTTAAGGTTGACCTTCAGTACATAACAAAAGACACTGCAAAATCAATTGTTGAAACGTTTGGTTATGAAGTTGATATCCTCGGTCTTGATCTTTATGAAAAGAGATTGTGGGTACAGGGTGAATCAAACGAAGTTAATGATGCAGTTGCTCGTATTAAAGAAAACGATACTGCTGAAAATGATTCAGCTAAAACATTCTTCACATATGAACTCCAGAATATCGTTGCTTCTGAGCTTCAGAGCAAAATCGGTTTCGTTAATATGGAAGGCGTTGAATTCTACTTTGGTTCTTATCCAGAGCTTACAAAGTCAATTATGGTTTACTGCCCCAACAACAAGGTTGACGAAGTAAAAGAAATAATCGCTTCTCTCGATAATAACTTAGGTGATATGTATTATCCCATCGTTACAATTACAGATTCTGCAGAACTTACAGTTCTTGCAGCAAAAGAAGAACTTGTAGTTAAATTAATCAATAATCCTACTATTTCAGTTACATCATTTGAACTTTCAGGCGACCTTGATCCCTCTGATGAAGGCGTTAAATATGTTCTTTATGTTCTCGAATCTCCCGAAAATATTGACCTTATTATGAATATGTGGGGACTTGTAGGCTAATTTACACATTGGAGTGACAGTTTGTGGATTTTTTAAATCAGACCAGTAATTACCCGGTAACTCTTGAACAATTACTTAGATTAACAGTTGAAAAAAAGGGCTCTGACCTTCATTTAGTTGTTGGTATGCCCCCTTGTATCAGAATAGACGGCGACATCGTTAAGCAGGACTTTCCCCCTATGAGTCCTGCAGATGTTGAGTCAACCTTGATGCAGATTCTTACAGAAAAGAATAAAAGAGACCTTAAAGAAAATCTTGAACTTGATATTTCATATGCTGTTCCTCAGTGTGCTCGTTTCAGAGGTAACGTTATTGTTCAACGTGGCACTCTTGCCGCGGTTTTCAGAGCGATTCCCTTTGAAATCCCAACTCTTGATAAATTAGGTTTACCTGCCGACGTCAGAAGATTGTGCTCACTTCCTCGTGGACTTATTCTTGTTACAGGTCCTACGGGTAGTGGTAAATCCACAACTCTCGCGGCAATGTTAAACCATATGAATATAAACTATGAATATAACATAGTTACAATTGAAGACCCCATAGAATTCTTACATTCCCACAAGCGTTCAATCGTTAGACAGCGTGAGTTGGGTGGCGATACTCTTAGCTTTAACAACGCTTTAAGAACTGTTCTTCGTCATGACCCTGACGTTATTATGATCGGTGAAATGCGTGACCCCGAAAGTATCAGCATCGCTCTTACAGCTGCTGAAACGGGACACCTTGTTCTCTCTACTCTTCATACACAGACAGCTCCCTTAACGATTGCCCGTATTATTGACTCTTTCCCCAGTGAACAGCAAAATCAGATTCGAAGCCAGCTTTCGAACACTTTAAGAGCTGTTATTTCTCAGCAGCTTTTACCCCGTATAGGTGGCGGTCGAGTTTCTGCAGTTGAATATATGGTTGATACACCTGCTATTCGTAATATGATTCGTGAGGGTAAAGACCACCAGATTTACAGTACAATGCAGACTGCTCAAAAAGAGGGCATGCAGACTATGGACCAAGCTCTTCTTAAGCTTCTCAGAGATCAAAGAATCACAAGAGAAGCAGTTATGGAAAACTGTGTTGAAAGAGCTGAAATCCTCAGACAGATGCAGATGTATTAATTCTTATATTCAAATGACTAAAAGGAGGCAGACTCTTGGAATTTACGTATGAAGCGCTAAACCGACAAGGTCAGTCTATAACCGGTAAGGTTGTTGCCGAAAACACCTCCGAGGCTTATGAAAAGCTTCGTGAAGCCGGTGTTGTTGTTACAACTCTTAATGAAGTTAAGGGTGCAGGTGTAAAAAAGAAAAAATCTAAAAAGATTCCCCTTGCAGATATGTCAATGTTTGCAAGACAGCTTGCAGCTATGATTAGTGCGGGTATTCCTGTTACTCAAGCTATGCAGACACTTGTTTCTCAGACTACTAATCAAACTCTTGCTAATGCAATTAAAAATATAGCTGAAGACGTTGAAGGCGGTGCTGCTCTTTCAGAAGCCTTTATATCACAGAAACCTGTTTTCTCCGACTTGTTCTGCTCAATGATAGCAGCCGGTGAAATGGGTGGTATGCTCGATAAAACACTCCTCGCTATGTCAAACCAGTTACATAAGGACAAACAGCTTAAGGACTCAGTTAAATCTGCAACGTCTTATCCTAAAATGGTTGGTTCGTTCGCTATTATTATCCTTATAGTTATGCTTATTTTCATGGTTCCCACATTCCAGGGTATGACTGCAACGGTTGAAGATTTGAATCCGATTACAGAGTTAATTTACTTCTTATCTGAGTCATTACGTGCTTATTGGTACATAATTTTCCCCGCTATCTTTGTAATCATCTTGATAATTATTAAAATAATTAAGTCTCCACCCGTTCAGCATATTTGGGAAAACCATAAAATGCAATGCCCCATAGTTGGTGAGCTTATTACAAAAACAATTCTTGCTCGTTTTTGCCGAATTTTCGCAACACTTATTGCCGGTGGTGTTACCGCTGTTAAAGCTCTTGAAACTGCAGGTCCTACTTCAGGTTCTCGTCTTGTTGCGGATGCGGTTACAAAGGCTATCGGTGAAGTTGAAAACGGTAGAACAATTCACGAAGCCCTCGATGAATCAGGTCTTTTCCCTCCGATGCTTATCGGTATGATAGCTATCGGTGAAGAAGCTGGTACACTTCCTACCATGCTTGACAAGGTTGCTGAATTCTACGAGGAAGACGTTGATACAATCGCTAAAAACTTAGGTTCAATTCTTGAGCCGATTATGCTTGTTGGTCTTGCAGGTATCGTTGGTTTCCTTATCATCGCTCTTTACCTTCCTGTTTTCCAGGCAGCAACTGCAACTCCGGCATAAAAAAGAAAAAGAAAAATCCTTAAATCCTTTGCAAGGGAGAATGATACAATGGCAAAAGTAAATAGTGCTATCGGCATTGAGTATAACTCTCACGAAGTAAGAGCAGTTGAGCTCGTAAAAAATTCCGGCGGCTCTTATGAAATCAAAGCTTTCGGTCGTGAGGTTTACGGCAATAACGTTACTGCAAACGGTATTATTTCCGATAGCAGTCTTTTCACAGTTGCACTTAACGACCTTATAACAAGAGGCGGTTTTTCTAACGATGCTCCTGTTGTTGTAGGTGTTAATAACGAAAACGTAATCATGCGTTATGCAACTTTCCCCAAAGTTCCTGATGATAAGCTCAGAAACGTTATAACGATGCAGGCTCAGGATTTCATTCCTGTTCCGGTTAGTGAGTTGGGTCTTGATTTCGTTGTTATTGACGAAACAACTGACGATGATGATCAACCCGCGCTTAACGTTCTTCTCGTTGGAGCAAGAACTATGATGCTCCAGAATATTATTCAGAGCTTCGAAAACTCAAAGCTTGAAATTGTTGATATTGACAGTTCTTTCCTTGCATGGTGTCGTATAGCTATTGATGAAGCAAAAGAGGATGAAACGTTTGGCTTCTTAATTCTTACTGACGACGTTCTCGATTTCGTTGCAATAGCTGATAAAGAAATTAAAATGGTTCGTTCAATTAACATCCCCGATCGTGCAATGATCGAAGTTAAAAAGGCATTTAATGATCCTGAAGAATTAACAAGTTTGGAATTAGAAACTATTGCAGATCTTCTTTATTCAGAGCTTTCATCTTCAATAAACTACTTCCAGATGCAAACAGGCTTCATTATGAATTCAGTTCTCTTTAAGGCTGCAACAGAGCTTGAAGAAAAGATTCTTGAAAAGCTTAATGAAAAATCTTACGTTCCGCTTACAATTCCCAAGCTTTATAGTGAATATTCAACTGCATCATTTGATGCAAGTGATTATGCAGGCTGTATAAGTCTTGCAAAGGTTGCATTGGAGGGTTAAGCAGTGAAATATAGAGTTAGTTTGCTTCCCGAGTATAATAGGAAGCGTTTAAATAATAAGAAAAAGTTAGAGAAGATTAAAGTATTATCTTTAGCTGTTTTAATGGTATTGCTTGTTCTTATGTTAGTTGTTATTGGTATGAGAATGTTTGCCGATAAAAAGCTTCGTGAAGCTCAAGCACTTAATAATGAGTATTCTCAAAAGGTTGCAGAGCTTGAACAATTCAGAACAATTAACGCAAATCTTCAGCAGAAGGTTCAGCTTATTGAAAGCATTCAGATTGATGAGCCTGCTCTTGCAAACTTCCTTGCAACAATAAGTAATCTTAACCATGCAGGTATTTCTCTCGATTCAATTGATTGCTTAGATTGGAAGACTATCCGTACTTGCACAATTTTAGGTAAGGCAAATTCACGTGAGCAATATCTTGCTTTTGAAAATGAACTTAAAAACATTGAGGGTGTAACTTCAGTTGTTTGCACATCTTATGTAAGCGGTGCGGGCACAACAGACGGGCTTGCTACATTCGCAGTAACTATAAGTTGTTCGGGCGGTGCTTCTGTTGTTGTAACAACTGAGGCTACTACCGCTGAAACAACCGCAGCAGAATAAAGAAAGGAGAATGTGTTTTGAAAGGCAAAAAAATTAATACTAAAGATATCACAAACTCTCCTTACTTTGTAACGGGCCTTTTGGTTTTGGTTATACTTCTTGTTATAGGCGGTATTGTTTATTTCATGTTTGATATTAATAAAATCAAAGCGAATATTGTAGAAACAAGACTTCAGTATCAAGAAAACGTTCGTGAAATTGCTATACTTGAAGAGCTCAGAGCCCAAAGTGAAAAAGCAGAAGAACAGCTTGAAATGTATAAAGGCATTCTTCCTGACAGTCTTGGTGACGTTTATATGCTTGAGGAAGATGTGGTAGCTACATGTAAAAACTTTGGTTTAACAGTGAGCTCTGTACAGGTAAACCAAGTTTCCGCAGAAACTCAAGAAACAACGTTTACTATTTCAGTAGAAGGCTCTTTCCGTAATATTCACTCGTATATGACATATATGTCAGGGCTTGAGCAGATGCATAGATTTGATTCTATTTCTTTATCAAGAGTTGCGGGTGACGGAGCTTTATATACTGCAAATATTACACTTGTAGTTCTTTCTCAAAACGGTGCAGACGGCATCGTTATAAGTGCTGATACTGCCGCATAAATTTACACAGAAAACACAAAGGAGCAATTCTCTTGGCTAATTTAAATATGGTGGTCCCCGGTAGCGTAGGTTATTTCCTTATTAAAAACGGTGCGATTACAGAAGAACAATTATTTGAAGCATTAAAAATTCAGGAAGAAGAAAAAGGCCTTATAGGTCACATTCTTGTAAACCTTGGTTATTGCCGTGAAGCAGATATTGCACGAGCAATTGAGATGAAAACAGGTTGTAAATACGTTTCAGTTGAAGAAGTTGGTATCAACTTTGCTCTTGCAAACAGTATTCCTGCTGACCTTATAGCAAAGCACGGGATTCTTCCTCTTTACCAGGATGAAAAGAAGCTCTTTGTTGTTATGCGTAACCCTAATGACGTTGTTACACGTGATAACCTTTCTATCATCACAGGTGGTATGGAAATTGTTCCTCTTATTACTACCGATACAGAGCTTACAGCTGCTATTAACACTATCGTTAACAACGCATCTGCTATTGATACATATGATGAAGAAGAAGCTATCGACGAAGAGCTTGCTTCTCTTGATGACCTTGCAGCAGACGAAAAACCCGCTGTTCAGCTCGTTAATCAGGTTATTACAAACGCCGTTAAATCAGGCGCATCGGATATTCATATTGAGCCATTAGAAAAGACTATGAGAATTCGTCTTCGTATAGACGGTGTTCTTCATGAGGTTCTTCAGCAACCTATTAAGCTCCATGCTTCCGTTTCTTCTCGTGTTAAGGTTATCGGTGGTATGGATATTGCTGAAAGACGTATCCCCCAGGACGGTCGTACAACGGTTAAGGTTGACGATAGAACTTTCGATATTCGTATTGCTGTTCTTCCTTCAGTTTACGGCGAAAAGATTGTTATGCGTCTTTTGGAACGTGGTGCAAAATCAGTTCAGCTTAAAGATATCAAATTCTCAAAGGACCAGTCAGACCGTTTCTTAAAAACAATTTTTATGCCTTACGGCTTCCTTCTTGTTACAGGTCCTACCGGTAGTGGTAAATCTACTACTCTTTACGCTACTCTTTCAGAGGTTAGTGATATTTCAAAACACGTTATTACTCTTGAAGACCCCGTTGAGCGTCGTATGCCCGGTCTTTGTCAGGTTCAGATGAACACCCGTGCAGGTATGACCTTCGCAGCAGCTCTTCGTTCTGTTCTTCGTGCCGACCCGGATATTGTCATGGGCGGTGAAATTCGTGACGGTGAGACTGCAAAAATCGCTGTTGAATCAGCTCTTAGCGGTCATATGGTTTTCTCAACACTTCATACAAACGATGCTCCCAGTGCTATCACCCGTCTTGATGAAATGGGTGTTGAGCCTTTCCTTACAGCATCATCTCTCGTTGGTGTTCTTGCACAGCGTCTTATTCGTGTGCTTTGCCCCCGTTGTAAGGAAGAAATGACTATCACTTACCGTGAGCTTCGTAACAGTATTGAAGATTTCCCCATTCCCGAGGGTAAAACTCTTGACGATACTACGGTTGTTTACAGTCCTAAGGGTTGTATTGCTTGTAGTAACACAGGCTATAAAGGCCGTCAGGGTGTTTTCGAATTCCTCCAGGTTACAAGAGAAATGAAAGAGCTTATTCTTAAACGTTCAGGCGTTGCTGAAATTAAAGAATTAGCTATTAAGCAGGGTATGCATACTCTTCGTCAAGAGGGTATTGATAAAATTCTTGAAGGCACTACTTCTGTTGAAGAAGTTATTCGTGTTATTGTTTAATTGTTTTGTAGTCAACAAATCAGTTTTATTTTAAGAGGGTGAGTATTATGAAAATATTAGCTAAGAGAAACGGTATTGCTTTAATGGCAGTGCTTGCTATTTTGCTTGTTCTTACAATGCTTATCCCTGCAATGTTTTCGATGTCTGACACTGCTGTAAAATCAGCAATGGAGGGGACAGATGCTCAAAGAGCATCTTACCTTGCCCGTACTATGATTGAAATGAGCGTTGCAGCTTTTGAAGATTTTTACGATATGGCAGATGAAGGTAAAGAGCCCTATGCCACTAAAATAACACAATTCCTGAAAACGCATAAATCAATAACCGCTCAAACGGTTTATATGTACAGAAAAGATAGCGTAACTTACCCTGAAAAGCCTTATCGTATAGCTTTTGATAGTGACGATGCATATGAGGCTGCTTACACAGAATATAAGGAAGCTTTAGAAAAGTACGAAACAAGCGGTATAATTTACTCAACATCTGCTACTGTACCTTCAGGCTGTAGCCCTATTGGTGAAGCGGAATGCGATATTACTTACGTCGATGAACCTAGTTATTACGCTATAGATAAAGAAGGTAATACAACTGTTATTGATGCGGATGAGTATCAGGGCGGTAAAGAGGCACTTGAAAACCTTATTTCAAGCGGTGTTGACGTATCTTCGGAAACACAATACGTTAAAATAGATAACAAAAACGTTATATTTCAATCTTCAGCTACAGTAAACGGGAAGGTCGGATACAGAAGATGTGTTCTTATTCTTCCGACAAAGCCGTCCGAATCCAGCTGGATTGCTCCTGCTTCATTGGGCAGTAACCAGATTTTCCCCGATACAGATTTGGCAACAGGAAGAACTAATATCAATTATGATGCGGGTACTTTCCTTGATGGTAAAGCTTTGAAGCAGCCGCTTTACATTTTCTCGTGTTTAGGAAATATGGTTATTTCTGATGAGAAAATGACGGTGAAAAGAACAAATGCAAACGGTGTAACTGAAGAAATTTCTTATATTGAGTATCTTCGCGAAAATAATATGTCATACAGACCTCAGGATATGAGCTTTGGTCTTCACCCTGAAACAGGTACTCGTGAGCCTGATAATGATCCGGCATTTAATTGCTTAAGAACTTATAATATGAAGACCTGGTCTGAAGATGCAACTCTCGATAACTTTGTAGCTTTTACTGCTACAAACGCAATTCAGGTTGATTTACCTGTTAATTTACTTGTTAATCCGTGCCGTACCAACCGTATAGGTGACGGCTTTGATAAAAACTATTCACTTTACAAAGTACTTGTTTTCCAGGCTCCCACTATTGTTTTCAATAAGAGCGTTAACAGCTTTATTTCTCTTAACGTTGAAGATAACGCTTACAGAATGACTACAATAATGTTTGCCGCTCCTAAAAGTACTCCTTATAGCTACGTTAACGGTTCAAGAAATAAAAAGACTGTTAAAGCAGGTAAGGTTTTCTTCGCAGATGATGCATATATCTGGGTTATTCCGTATGATGATAACGGTTCCGGTTATAAAACCCAGACTGTATACTATAAAAATAAGGATATTATTCTTTATAAAATCGCCAATGCAGGTGATATATACTATTTCAATGCTGAAATAGAAACTTCCATAAACGGTAAACCTACTAATTCGGGCTTCTCATTAACGGGTTATTTCATGGACGTTATTTATAATACGCAAGGAGATAACTTCACCAACAATAATTGGTGGAATATATGGTCAAACGCAAAGCAGGCTTTGTTCAACCGTCTTCATGAAAACTATGCAGGTAGGACTTACGTTGAGGACGATTTCAAATGGATTGGTAACGTTTACACCGGTACTGGTGATAGGTTACCTGTTGTTGATGATTTCTACGTGGTTTGGGATAGTTAAATTTACGCCGTTCCAACGATTTATTTCGACTTAAAAGAAAGGGTGGTATTATGAGAAAGCGATTTTTCAACAATCTCGGTATGACTTATATTGAGCTTCTTGTTGCTCTTGCGTTGCTTTCAATTATAGTAGTATCATTTACTCCTATGCTTATGTACTCGTACGATAATCTGTACAAGGCTGGTGAGAGAGTTGAAAACGTTTATAACTCTCAGCAAGAGCTTGAAGAAGGTCTTGCTGTAAGAAGTTCTACTAAAATGGGAACAGTTCCAATGACATTCGTTATGAATGCTGAAAAGCTTTTTGAAAATATGAATGTCACCGGAAGAAAGGTTGTATCAAGTCTTCAGGATAGATTTGAAACAATTTTCTATGGTGTAAGAGCTCGTATAGACTTCTTATCACCTGACGTTGTTTATGATGATTCAACAAGCCACGAGGTTGTTTTACAGACGACCGGTCTTAAATACAACAAAGTTACTTATATCTATAATTATAGCGGTAAGCTTGAAGATTTATCTCAGAATGAAATTGTTTTTGCTGTTTATCTTCCTAACAAGGCAACAGGTAACTTAGGAACAACAACCGATGAGCTTGTTTATCAGACAGCATCTGCTATTGATACAAGTCTTGTCAGTTTCGATTCTGTAAAAGGTAGAATTAAATTCACTATCAGCGGAACAGATTTTACTCTTTCTCCTGTTAAAATTCTAGTTTATTATAAAAATGAAAGAGGTATTTTAAAAACTCTTTCGAGATATCTTACAATCGAACCTCCCACAATTATTATGGCGGGTACTTCAGCAGTTTACGATTACTATACAACTGCAGGTATTGAAGAGAAGGACGCTTCAGTAAACGGTGAAGCTCAAAGTAGTCAGTTTGAGTTTAAGCTTGAGGGAAGAACTATGCGTACCTCAAATAGCCCGTATCTTACAAAATATTTTGGTTCACCCAAAAACACAGGCTCAATTATAAGAAACGTTACTTGGGTTAGCAATGATGAAGCTGCCGGTATCGCTCCTTATTACGTTATGGTTGGTACAAATGGTGCGATTTACCGTATGTATAACTACACAAGCCATAACTCAGATATTTTTAAATTAAGCATTGGTGAAACGACCGATGGTCTTAAGTCTATTGATAATACTTATAATACAACTGAGGGTGTAAGCATTTACAGCTCCCTTTGGAGTGGTGATAAATCTCACGTTTTTGACTTTTCTTCATGGGACCGTTCAATGAACTACGGTCTTGACGAAGAGGGCGGTAACGATAACTGTTGGCTTACTGCATCGCAACGAACACTTCCTGACGGAACAAAAATCAAGGTAGGTCCGTTTGAAATAACTCTTAAGGGTGATACAAGGGTTAACAATAATACCGGTGATGAAAAATATAATCTCTTCGGTATGCGTGCGAAATTCAGTTATTATCTTAACGGTTACAGAGTTGGCTTCTCTTATACGTATCAGGCTGCTCGTAATATGTCTTATATTATTACTGAGCATGGTTCACCTTTAAGAGCATTCGGCTTCCTTAAAAGCGAAAGTGACTATAAAGGCTTTACAGAGATTTGGTATCCTTCGGGAACTTATTCGGTAATTTCACGTAATAAGAGTGTTAGTGATCTTAACACAATTGTTGTTTTTGATGGTACAACCGGTGGTGGTCCTGACGGTGGTCGTCATAATGAAACCGCATTTGCTTCTATCAGATATACGAACCTTGGTTCGTATAATCCTAATAACACAAGCACAGTAGACTATACTCTTGTTAACTTTATGAGAACTGACGGTTCTGCAACTGATGATCGTGAGCAAGCAAGACAGATTACAGGGGGGTATGATTCTCTTCACGGTCGTGAATCTGAAATTAATATAACTGACGCTATATATATTCCTTCAGCGGGTAGCGTTGCAGGTTCAATGTTCTATATCGGTAACGTTCATGCTTATATGAATATTATGCAGAAGGATAACATTAACCCTGAGGCAAACGTTGCGTCAACAATTTATAACAGAGCTAAAAATAAAGACTGGGATCCCGGTGAATATGCGCCTCATGGTGCATTGACAGATTACATCGTTTATGGTAATGCTGAGGGCACAGGTACAACAGTTCACAAGTATTCAAGCGGTACAGTTGGTGAGGTTTACGTTAACAAAAGTTTCCTCGGTACTGAAACCGGTGTTGAAAGAAGCAACACAAACGGCGTGGATGCTGCCACAAAACAGGCTAAGATGCAAGAGGGTACAGGTTATATGCCTACCGGAGACAATAGAAGACACTTCTTTGTTGCCCGAGATACTAACCAGTGGAAGGGAATGTTTATGAGTGACGTTCTCTTTACCATGGGCTACTCATCAAATCGTGAAAAGGTTTATACCAATATCACGTATGACGGTAACCGTGAATACTACCGTTCCTATGAACACCTTTATTTCCAATCCCATTATGGTATTGGTGGCGTTGATGAGAATGGTTCGCCTAACAAAATTGCAACAAGAGCAACAGTTGGTAGTGCTACAAACAGAAATATTTATAATAATGACTATTATAACGTTTGGTTCCCTGGTGAAATGTATAACCTTTCAAAGGTTGCTTCTAAAGATGGTGTTACCGTTGCCGTAGGATATACTGTTGCGGGTTCAGCTTACCAGTGGATTAACAATGCCCAGACAACAAATACCTCAACTGCTTTAGGCGGTATTTATAACGACGGTGTTCTTGCGGCTATGGTTGAAGGTAAACAATCAGAGTTTACAAACCTTCTTTATTTTAAAGATAACAAATCCTTTAACTCAACCTACCTTACAAGCGGTTGGCCTAATAGTGACTATAAAAATGCTTTCGGTACCTACGGTACTCACGAAAGAGATAGCGTTCAGTTTACTGCGGTTGATATAAACGTTGAAAACGATAGTAAAACTGAAAACGCTACAAGCCAGACAAGAAGATATTACGCTTATTATGGCGATAACAAGGGTAGACTTTTCCGTTCACTTGTTGCAACGTCAACAGTTAGCGTGCAAGGTGCAGGTTCCGGTGAGGATATCACAACTACAGAAGATATAAATCTTGTTAGCTTTATTTCCGACAATACGTATGCCGGTACAGTTGCAGCACCTTCAACAATGGAGGAAATTAAGCTTGGTACAACACCCTTAAGCGAATATTTCTCACAAATTGTTACTGTAGACGCTCATGATGATATTATTGTTGTAAGTGGTTCACCTAAAACCGCAACAACTAAAAACTGCGTTGTTGTAGGTGTTATGGATGGAAGCGGTTCTTGGACATGGAAGGTAGTTTACTTAGGTGGCTTCCAGGGCTTCCCGCTTTACGCTTCAAAAATTGTTGGTGGATACTATTATTCAGCAGGTCAGAACTGGGCAGGTGCATGTAACCTTGAAACTCTTAAAGAGGTAAAAACAGGAACTGTTCTTCCTCCAAAAGAAAATAAGAGTGAAACAAAGGATGCATTTATTTACGTCGGCGTAGCTGATCAAATCTACGCTATGGACGGACGCGAAACAAACTAAGAAAGGGGGCTCCTCAGAATGCTTGGATTTTTTACACGAAATAAAAAAGGTTTTACGATTGTAGAGCTGTTAGTTGTAGTGCTTCTCCTCGGCTTAGGAGCCTTCGCTGTAATGAACGTTATAAACGTTGCATATCGCTCTTTTGATAAGAGTGAAGAACGTTATATGAAACAAGAAGCAGTAAAATTGTCTGCTGAGCTTTTGAGAACGGGTTCAGCAAACGTTGCCTCCGCTCAATCGGCAGATATTTTTGCTACACCAGAAATTGTTCCTGCCGGTAATGTTGTTGACGAAGGTTACTCATATTTATTTACTCAGGCTGTAAGAGAATGTGAAATCTGCGGCGAGGCATACCCCTTTACTCAATCAAAATGCGGTGTAAATTCATGCGACGGTACAGGTGAGTTTGCAGGCTATTTCCTTTACAATCAAAACAAAGGTCAGACTCGTTCAGCTGCTACTCGTATTTCCGATGTGCCGATGTATATAAACATCAGAGTTTATCAGGATCGAAGCTATGAAGGCGGACCTATTGAAAATCAATGCGGTACGATTATAACTATCGCGGCGTTAGAGGATGACTTTATTCAAGAAATCAAAGAGAATGAACTATATGACGAAAATGGTAATTTAACAGTTGACGTCGTATCAGATAACATTTATTACAGTCTTGATGTTGCATATCATTTTCCAAATATGGTTACAAATGATACCGGTGTTGTTGTAAACTATTTAAATGCAACACAGCGCTCACAAGCAAACGTTTACAATCAAACAACAGGCGCACTTATTTCTGATAGTGATGGCTATTTAACGGTTCCTTCCGTTGATAATAACGGTCATGCATTAAGAATATATAGTGACTCTATTCTTTCCGGTGACAATACGAATACTTCTATTGCCGTTCCAAAGCTTTGCTTTATAGCAACTGCTTCCTACGGCCACGATTCAGGCGAAGTTGGTCTTCTTTGTGACTTCCGTGATAACGTTCTCTTTAAGAGTGAATTAGGTACAGCGTTTGTAAACGCTTACTACAAGCTTTCGCCTCCTATAGCAGACTTTATCTCTGAACACGAGGGACTTAAAGCAGCAGTAAGGCTAGCACTTAAGCCCGTAATAATTGTTGCTGAATATGCGCTTGAGCCTGAGCTTCTTGAAGAAAGTGCACCTTGGATGATAGTATTCCTCGGTAGCCTCGCAGGTACAGTAACAACAGTGGTTGTAGTTAAAAAAAGAAAAAATAAAATAGAAGAATAAACAAAAAGCCGTGAGTGAAAACTCACGGCTTTTTTATGGAAAATTGGAAATGATGGTAAGTGGTAAATTATAATTCGTAATTCGTAATGCATAATGCGTAATTAAAGTGTCTGGGACGGCGATTATAAAGATGCCAGTTCCCAGACGCCAGAAGCCTCATTTCACACTTCGCATTTAAATCGCGTAACAGACCATTAATTCGCCACTTGCCACCTTATAAAATATATTCCTTATACTTCTCAAGCACGAAAATTTCTGCAGTAATATCAAGCAACAAGCCGTCTGCGGTGTATTCTTCTGAATGAACAACGCCTGTTTTTCTAAGCTCTGCGCCCGCAGCACCTAAAGAAAATGGAAGAAGAATTTTCACTCTTTTTCTTGTTGGTGGGAGTGCAGCAGCAACTGCTTCTAAAAGCTTATCAAGGCCTTCACCCGTTTTAGCAGAAACTCTCACGCATTTACCGATGAGGGGGATAGAAATATCGTTAATTAAATCGCTTTTGTTTAAAACTGTGATAATTGGTTTATCGGCACAGCCTAATTCCTCTAAAAGCTCGTTTGTTACTCTATAATGCTCGGCACATTCATCAGAGGATGCATCGCATATGTTAAGAATAACGTTTGCATCAACAGCCTCATCAAGAGTAGATTTAAAAGCTTCAACAAGCTTGTGGGGCAATCTTCTTATAAAACCAACAGTGTCAATTAAAAGAACGCTGCTACCGTCGGGGAGAGTTAATGCTCTTGCGGTAGGGTCGAGGGTTGCAAAAAGCTTGTTTTCTGCAAGCACACCCGCATCAGTAAGAGTGTTCATAAGAGTAGATTTACCTGCGTTTGTGTAGCCTACAAGAGCAACGGTTAAAACGCCGTCTTTTTTTCTTCTTTCACGGTATCTTGTTCGGCGTTCGTCAAGCTCTTTTAAATCTTCTGATAATGCAGAAATCCTTCGTCTTATATGACGGCGGTCTGTTTCAAGCTTTGTTTCACCGGGGCCTCTTGTGCCTATACCGCCACCAAGCCTTGACATCGAAGCACCCTTGCCGCCTAATCGTGGAAGAGCATACTTTAACTGAGCTAATTCAACCTGAAGCTTACCTTCACCCGAAAGAGCACGTCCTGCAAAAATGTCAAGAATTAAAGTTGTTCTGTCAATAACACGAACGTCGGTTATTGTTTCAATATTTTTTTGCTGAGCAGGGGAAAGCTCACCGTCAATTATAATCAAATCGGGCTTTTCTGCCTCGCAAAAATCCGATAACTCCTGAAGCTTACCTTTACCTAAATAGGTGCCGGCTTCAGGTGCTTCTCTTTTTTGGGTCATTTCGCAAATGACCTCTGCACCTGCGGTACGGGCAAGCTCGGTCAATTCTCTTAATGATGAATCAACGTCAAATTCACCCGTATCAACAGAAACAAGAACGGCACGCTCTTGTTCAATTTTATTTTCGTAAAATTCCATATTAATCTAATTATTATTTAACACTGAAAAGCAAGTCACCGTATGAAGGGTAACACCATTTGTCAGAAGGACAAAGTGTTTCCATTTCGTCTACTGCGTTTCTTAACTCAACCATTAAAGGAATGATGTTGTTTTTGTAGTAGAAGGATGCGGCATCGCTTTCGTCGATTGTTTTAACTATTTTTGAATTTTCTTCCAACTGTCTTACAACGTCGAATGCAGTTTTAGTAAGAACGGAGAGTCTTGTTATAACTGTTTCTTCGTATGATGCGTCTATACCTGCAATTGCATTTTTCTTTGAAATAAGAGTATCTGAAAGCTCATGAATCTGACGGCTGACACAGGGGAGGATATCCTTCTTTGTCATGTCAATCATTGTAAGAACTTCAATGTTAAGATATTTACAATACTTTTCGTTTTTGATTTCGTAATGAGCTTTGATTTCAGCTTCACTGTAAACCTTGTGCTTTTTGTAAAGCTCAACGTTCTTATCGTGAAGCATATAGGGAAGGCATTCGGGGGTAGTTCTTAAATTAAGAAGCCCTCTTCTTTCTGCCTCTTCAACCCAAGCGTCATCATAGCCGTTACCATTAAAGATAATTCTCTTGTGGTTTTTAATAACACGTTTTATTAAGTTGTGGAGAGCTGATTCGAAATTATCAGCACCCTCAAGCTCATCAGCAAACTGACTGAGAACTTCAGCAACAGCCGTATTAAGAGTTGTATTAGGACCTGCAACGGAAGCAGAAGAACCAAGCATACGGAATTCGAACTTGTTACCTGTAAATGCGAAGGGTGAAGTTCTGTTTCTGTCGGTTGTATCTTTAGGAAAACGAGGTAAAACGTGAACGCCAACCTTAAGAAGCTCTTTTTCTTTTGAGCCTTCGTAATCCTCGCCCTTTTCAATTGATTCAAGTATTTCTGTAAGCTCTTCGCCGAGGAACATTGAAACGATAGCGGGGGGTGCTTCCTGAGCACCTAAACGGTGGTCGTTACCTGCACTTGCAATTGAAACTCTTAAAAGGTCCTGATAATCGTCAACCGCTTTAATAACTGCGCAAAGGAATAAAAGAAACTGTGCATTTTCAGAGGGTGTGTCACCGGGCTCTAAAAGGTTTGCACCTGTATTTGTAGAAATAGACCAGTTGTTGTGCTTACCGCTACCGTTAACACCGTCAAAGGGCTTTTCGTGAAGAAGGCAAACCATACCGTGATTCTTTGCACATTTCTGCATGGTTTCCATTGTAATCTGGTTGTGGTCGGTAGCAATGTTTGTAGTATTAAAAATAGGCGCTAATTCGTGCTGCGCAGGAGCAGCTTCGTTATGCTCTGTTTTAGCGTGAACGCCTAATCGCCAAAGCTCTTCATCAAGGTCCTTCATAAAAGCTTGCACTCTCGGCTTGATAGCACCGAAATAATGGTCGTCAAGCTCCTGACCTTTGGGGGGCTTTGCACCGAAAAGAGTTCTTCCCGTATAAACAAGGTCTTTTCTTTTATGGAAAACTTCACTGTCAATAAGGAAATATTCCTGTTCGGGACCAACAGTTGTTTTAACAGAAACAACGTCTTCATTACCGAAAAGCTTTAAAACTCTTAAGGTCTGTTTGTTGATAGCTTCCATTGAACGAAGCAAAGGAGTCTTTTTATCAAGAGCTTCACCGCCGTAAGAGCAGAAAGCAGTAGGAATACAGAGAACCCCGTTTTTAATAAAGGCAAAAGAAGTAGGGTCCCAAGCGGTATAGCCTCTTGCTTCGAAGGTGGAGCGAATACCACCGTTAGGAAAGCTTGAAGCATCAGGCTCACCCTGAATTAATTCTTTGCCTGAAAATTCCATTATTATACCGCCGTTTTTAGTTGGGGTAATAAAGCTATCATGCTTTTCTGCGGTAATACCCGTAAGAGGTTGAAACCAATGAGTATAATGAGTAGCGCCTTTTTCTATTGCCCAATCCTTCATAGCATCGGCAATAACTTTAGCTACTGTAATATCAAGTCTGTGACCTGTTTCAAGAGTACGTTGAAATTCGTTGAAAGTTTCTTGAGGAAGTCTTTCCTTCATAACAGATGTTGAAAACACGTCACAACCGAAATATTCTGGTACATTTTTCATTTTAATCAACCCTTTTTGCGAGAAAGTTTTAAGATGAGGGCAATTTCCACCCAATACACATACAATTATACTACAAAACTTTCTTAAACGCAACCCTGAGCTTTCATTGCTTCAGCAATTTTTAAAAATGCTGCGATGTTGGCTCCTGATGCATAATTACCCTCTAAGCCGTATCGTCTGGCGGCGTCATCACAGGAGTGAAAAATCTTTATCATAATTTCTTTTAATCTCTCATCAACCTTTTCAAAGCTCCACATTCTTCTTTCTGAATTCTGGCTCATTTCAAGACCAGACGTAGCAACACCGCCTGCGTTTGCCGCTTTTGCAGGTCCGAAAAGAATACCGTTATCAAGAAATACTTTTATAGCCTCGGGTGTGCAAGGCATATTTGCACCCTCAGCAACTGCAATACAACCGTTTTTTATAAGAAGCCTTGCAATTTTTTCGTCAACCTCATTTTGAGTAGCGCAAGGAAGAGCGATATCACAAACAG
Organism: Acutalibacteraceae bacterium; assembly: GCA_045648585.1. Taxonomy (GTDB): domain Bacteria; phylum Bacillota; class Clostridia; order Oscillospirales; family Acutalibacteraceae; genus DTU089. The sequence goes on along the minus strand of JAZROI010000089.1, from coordinate 9,839 downwards.
TTGTCCATAACCCATTGCAACCGTCGTAGTATTTTGCATTAGGTCTGTATCTTAAATAATCCTTTATTCTTGCACGGTCAACCTCTTTAAGCTTTTTTAATGGGATTAAATCAACACCGTCCTCGTCGAAAATATATCCGTCAGAGTCTGAAAGAGCAACTACTGTTGCCCCTAATTGCATCGCTTTTTCCGCAGCATACAGTGCAACGTTTCCCGAGCCTGAAATGATAACTCTTTTACCAACAAGAGTTTTGCCGTTGCAACGAAGCATTTCTTCAAGAAAATAGCAAAGACCGTAGCCCGTTGCCTCTGTTCTTACGTAAGAGCCACCGTAATCAAGCCCTTTACCTGTTAAAACACCCGTAAATTGTGTGCGGATGCGCTTATATTGACCGAACATATATCCGATTTCTCTTGCACCCGTACCGATATCGCCTGCAGGAATATCGGAATTAGAGCCTATATGCTTGTAAAGCTCTGTCATAAAGCTTTGACAAAATGCCATTATCTCTCTATTAGACTTCCCTTTCGGGTCAAAGTCTGCACCGCCCTTTGCAGCTCCCATAGGAAGAGTTGTAAGACTGTTTTTGAATATTTGTTCAAATCCAAGAAATTTTATAATTCCGATATAAACCGAAGGGTGTAATCTTATACCGCCCTTATACGGACCGATAGCAGAGTTGAATTGAACACGAAAGCCTCGGTTAACCTGCGTTTTGCCGTTATCGTCTATCCAAGGTACTCTGAAAATAATCTGCCTTTCAGGCTCAACTAATCTTTCAACGATACCCGCTTCAATAAAATCAGGGCGTTTGTCTATAACGGGCTCAATGCTTTCAAGCACTTCCGTTACTGCCTGTAAAAATTCAGGCTCATGTTGATTTCGCTTTTTTACTGTTTCAAAAACGTCAATTAAATATTGATTTTTCATTATATACCGCCTTTAAACTTTTTTTATATTATTTGAAAAAGAAGACAGTATATGCAAAAAGCACCTTGACCGAAATCAAGATGCTTTAAATGAATTTGTAATTAGTTTAGTTTAAAAGAAAGCCTGATGCTATACCTATTGCGGCGGAAAGACCTATAATTACAATAGGATGTACTTTTTTGAAAACAAGCACTGTCATAATAACTGTAATGCCAAGCGAAACAAGGAAGCTTTGAGGAACGATAGCCTTTAAATCGAAGCCGTTAGGTAAAAATACAGTTAAGAGAATTGTAACGATTGCTGAGCCGATAAGACCGATAACCGCAGGTCTTAACCCTGTCATAACGCTTTGAATAACAGTACTTTCCTTGAATTTTTTATAAGCTCTCGCAACTATAAGGATTACTATGAATGAGGGTAAAACTACACCGAGCGTAGCACAAACAGCCCCAAAAAATCCACCGGTTTCTGTGCCTACGTAGGTTGCTATATTAATTGCAAAGGGGCCGGGTGTGCTTTCACTGACTGCAATAAAGTTTACAATGTCTTCAACCTTCATCCAGTTATGAGCAATAACCTCTTCCTGAATAAGAGGGAGCATTGCATAACCGCCGCCAAAAGTGAAAAGACCGATTTTGAAGAATGTTAAAAATAACTCTAAATAAATTGGTAAAGTCATTGTTTCACCCTCCTTTTAATAATAAGAGAGTTTACAATACCTGCCACCGCACAACCAATCAAAACAAAAATTACGTTAATATCGGTAAATGCGGCTAAGATAAAGGATGCCCCCATAACTATATATGAAAACAAGCCTTTGGGGCATTTTTTATACATTGAAACGAGTGCCTTTATAAGAAGAGCTAAAACGCCCGCTCTTATACCGTTGAAGGCGTATTGAACAACAAGAGAATCACTGAATTGACGAAGAATAAGTGATATTATTGAAATGATTACGAATGACGGCAAAACAACGCCAAAGGTAGCACAAAAAGATCCGAAAACGCCACCGATTTTATAACCGATAAACGTTGCGGAATTTATAGCAATAGGACCGGGTGTGCTTTCAGCAATTGCTATAATATCAAGTATATCTTCTTCTGTAATCCATTTTCTTTTTTCGCAAACTTCTTTTTCAATAATCGGAATCATAGCGTAGCCACCGCCAAAGGTAAAAGCACCGATTTTCAAGAATGTAAGAAAAAGGATTAAGGAATTTTTAAATTTGTCTTTCATAATAACTCCTTATCTTTTGTTAGTCTGATAAAAATTCATCAATATTATAAATAGAGTGCCTCTGTTTGTCAAATAATATATTGAAATTATTATGTATAATATGGTAAAATTATGCTATATAAACTTAGGGTAGGTATTCATAATGGATTTTGAAGTTGCAAAGAAAAGGGTAAGCGAGCTTACCGGAATTCTTAATGATTGCATTGAAAAATATTATATGGGTAACGAAAGTGACGTTTCTGACTACGATTACGATATGATGATGCGAGAGCTTTCAAGTCTTGAGGAAGAATTTCCTCAATTGCTTAAAGAGGATTCACCTACTCACCGTGTAGGCGGTAGAAGTGACAACACCTTCGAAGAAGTTGTTCATACGGTAAGAATGGAAAGTCTTCAGGATGCGTTTTCAAATGACGAGTTAATTGCCTTTGATAACAGGGTTAAAAAAGTATTTCCTGATGCAAAATACGTTGTTGAGCCTAAAATAGACGGGCTTTCCTGCTCCCTCGAATACCGCGACGGTATACTTGTAAGAGCCTCTACACGTGGTGATGGCAACGTGGGTGAAGACGTTACAGCTAACGTTAAAACAATCCGTTCTGTACCTCTTAAATTAAAAGAAAACATCCCGTTTATCGAGGTTCGCGGTGAGGTTTATATGTCCCACGCATCATTTGATGAGCTTGTTGAAAAGCAAGAGTTGAATGGTGAAAAAACCTTTAAAAATCCGAGAAATGCGGCTTCGGGTTCATTAAGACAAAAGAATCCTAAAATAACCGCTTCAAGAAAGCTTGATATTTTCGTTTTCAACATTCAACAAAAAGAGGGCGGGAAGGAGCTTAACTCTCATAAAGAATCTTTAGATTATCTTGAGGATTTAGGCTTTACAACAATCCCCGGTTATAAGCTTTGCAATAATATTGAAGAGGTTATAGAAAAAATACAAAGTATCGGTGACAACCGAGGTGCTTTAAGCTTCGATATTGACGGTGCGGTTATAAAAACCGATGATTTCTCAATGCGAGAGGAATTAGGCAGTACCGCAAAATTTCCTAAATGGGCGGTTGCATTTAAATATCCACCTGAAGAAAAAGAAACAAAGCTTCTCGACGTTGAAATTCAAGTCGGAAGAACGGGTGTTCTTACCCCAACGGCAATTTTTGAGCCGATTATACTTGCAGGTACAACCGTTTCAAGAGCAACTCTTAATAATGCTGATTTCATTAAAGAAAAAGGCATCGCAATAGGTGATACGATTATCGTCAGAAAAGCGGGTGATATAATTCCCGAGGTTTTAGCTGTCGCAAGTCATAACGGTAAAAATTCCGGGTATACTTACCCTGAAAATTGCCCTGCTTGTAACAGTAAGGTTGTAAGAGAAGAGGGAGAGGCGGCAATTCGTTGCGTTAACCCCGATTGCCCCGCTCAGCTTTTAAGAAAGCTTATTCATTTCTGTTCAAGAGATGCTATGGATATTGAGGGCTTAGGCGAAGCTGTGTTAGAACAGCTTGTTAACGAAAAGCTTATTTCAAAAGCGTCCGATATTTACAGATTAAGCCCCATTGACCTTGTTTCTCTTGAGAGAATGGGTGAAAAAAGCACCTTTAATCTTCTTGATGCAATTGAGAAATCAAAGTGCAACGATTTATATAAACTGATTTTCGCTTTAGGTATTCACCATATAGGTCTTAAGGCAGCAAAGCTTATTGCAAACCATTTCGGAAGTATGGACGCACTTCTTTCTGCAACAAAAGAGGATATAACCGAAATCGACGGTATGGGTGAAATCTCTGCCGATACCCTCAGAAAAACTCTTGATTTACCTGAAACGAAGGCTCTTATTGACGAGCTTAAGGCTTTGGGTCTTAATATGGTAAACCTTACTGAAACCGAGGATGACCGCTTTAAAGGTATGACCTTTGTTCTTACGGGTACTCTTGAAAAATTCGGCAGACGTGAGGCTCAGGAAATTATAGAAAAATTCGGTGGTAAGGCGTCAGGCTCTGTATCTGCTAAAACGAGTATTGTTGTTGCAGGTGAAGCGGCAGGAAGTAAGCTCAGAAAGGCAACCGAATTAGGTATAAAAATTATAACTGAAGCAGAATTCGAGGAAATGATAAAATAATTTTTATATTTGTACAAAATTTAAGTTTTTATTTTATGCATATAATCAATAGAATTTGTTTGTATGATAATATAAAATATAAATATCAATCTAAAAAGAGGTGTTTTTATGCCAACAACAGAAGTTTTTAAAATCAAAACAAGACGTAACAACCTTTATTTAAGAGTTGCAAAAGGTCATTTCGCAACGAGCTATACTCACAGTAACTACTATATTGACGTTGCGGCACAAAAATCACGTTTTTCAGAGGCAAAAGCAGTAGCACAGGAGCTTTGCGCACTTTATAATTACAATACAACTATCATTGATACAATTCTTTGCCTTGACGGTATGGAGGTTATCGGTGCTTGTCTTGCAAATGAATTAACTAAAAATTCCTTTGCAAATATCAATGCCCATCAGACCGTGTACGTAGTTTCTCCCGAGATTACAAGCGGTTCGCAGATTTTATTCAGAGATAATATCGTGCCTATGATTCAAGGTAAGCACGTGCTTATTCTTGCCGTTTCAGTTGCTTCAGGCTCAACTGCAAAAGCAGCTATTGAGGCGGTTAAGTATTACGGCGGTGAGGTTTCGGGTATCGCTTCAATCTTTGCAACTGCAAGTGAATGTGGTGATTATCACGTGAATTCCGTATTCAATCCCAAGGATTTAGACGGCTATTTCAGCTGTTCGCCTCACGAATGTCCTCTTTGTAAAGAAAAGAGTAAAATAGATGCACTTGTAAATTGCTACGGTTATTCCAAATTATAAAATTTATGGGGTTGTTGCAAATTGCAACAATCCCTTTTGTGAGTAAAAAATTGGTGATGTAAATGACTTTTTATGATGTTTTATCTCTTTGCGCAGGACTTGTGTTTTTCCTGTTCGGTATGAATACAATGTCTGACGGGCTTGAAAAAGCGGCGGGCGGTAAGCTCGAAATTGTGCTTAAAAAAATTACGTCTAATATATTTTTAAGTATTACAATGGGCGCTCTTATAACTGCGGTTATTCAGTCCTCGTCTGCAACAACGGTTATGCTTGTCGGCCTTGTAAACTCAGGGCTTATGAGCTTCCAAAGCTCAATTGGCGTTATTTTTGGTGCTAATATAGGTACTACTATTACTGCTTGGTTTTTATCTCTCGTCGGTGTGGAAAGCGAGTCTTTCTTAATACAGATGGTAAAGCCTCAAAATTTTGCACCCATACTTGCGATAATCGGTATCGCATTTATGATGATGTCTAAAAACGACAAGAAAAAGATTATCGGTACTATTTTTGTAGGCTTTACCGTTCTTATTTACGGTATGGATATTATGTCCGATTCTGTAGCAGGTCTTTCAAAATCTCCTGCCTTTGCCGAGGTTCTTTTGAAGTTTAATAACCCTCTTTTCGGCATTTTAATCGGTGCGATTGTTACTGCGGTAATTCAGTCATCATCAGCGTCTGTCGGTATTTTACAGGCTTTGTCACTTACCGGTGCTATTTCATATAATATGGCATTTCCTATAATTTTAGGTCAGAATATCGGTACTTGTGCTACGGGTCTTATTTCTTGTATCGGTGCGGGTACGGGTGCAAAACGAGTTGCAACCTGCCATACTCTGACGAATATAATAGGTACACTTGTTTTTATGCCCATATTCTTAATTGCAAACAAGTTTTTGGGCGGGTATTTCGATGAAAATTTCGTAAACCCTGCTACAATTGCGGTTATGCATACTATATTTAACTTTGCAACGGTAATCATTCTCGCACCGTTCACAAAGCTTTTAGCAAAGCTTACCGAAAAGCTTGTTAAGGATAAAAAACAGCCTGACGATGAAAAGGTCAGAGTTGTTTATCTTGACGAAAGACTTTTCCGTTCACCCTCTGTTGCTGTTATGGAGTGTGATAACTACACATCGCAAATGGCGGTTATTGCAAAGATTACTATTTTAAAAGCACTTGAGCTTCTTTTTGATTACAATAAAGAGGATGCAGAGCTTATAAAAGAAAACGAAACAATTCTTGATACTTATGAGGACGAGCTCGGCACTTATCTTGTTAAGCTTTCAAAAGAATCTCTTTCAGAAGCGGATGCAAAAAGAGTTTCAAGAATGCTTCATACAATCGGTGATTTTGAGAGATTAGGTGACCACGCTCTTAATTTGAAGAAAACTGCCAAAGAAATAAACGAAAAGAGTATAAAATTCTCGTCTGACGCACAAAAAGAGCTTAACGTTCTTATTCAGGCAATTACTGAAATAATTGTTACAACAACTCTCGTTTACGAAAAGAACGATTTATCGCTTGCGTCAAAGGTTGAACCTCTTGAGCAGGTTATAGACAGACTCACAAGTGAAATTAAAGCTCATCATATTAACAGACTTCAAAGCGGTGATTGTACTATTGAATTAGGCTTTGTGCTTTCCGACCTTCTTACAAACTGCGAAAGAATTTCAGACCATTGCTCTAATATTGCGGTTGCGGTAATAGAAGCACAAAATAACACCTTTGACACTCATAACTATCTTAATCAAATAAAATACAACGACGAAGCCTTTAAAAAAACCTTTGAGGAATACAATGCAAAATACGATTTACATGCCTGAAAACATACCCGTTATATTTGAAGATAACGATATTCTTGTAATAAAAAAACCGGTGGGAATTCTCAGTGAGGATTCCCCAAAAGGTGAAAAGGGCATATTATCATATCTTGAAAACGACGAAAGAAAAACGTTGCATCTTTTACACCGCCTTGACAGAGAGGTGGGAGGCGTAATGGTTATTGCGAAAAATAAGAAAGCTGCTTCGTTTTTATCAACTGAAATAGCAAATGGCGGATTTAAGAAAGAGTATCTTGCAGTAACTGACGGTATACCTGAGAAAGATAACGGTGTTTTTGAGGATTTGCTTTTTAAGGATTCTAAAAAGAACAGGTCTTACGTTGTAAAAAGAGAACGTAAGGGCGTAAAAAAAGCTTCGTTAGAATATGAGGTTTTAGAAAAAAAGCAGGGAAAAGCACTCGTCAGAGTGCTACTTCATACAGGTCGAACTCATCAGATAAGAGTTCAGTTTTCGTCAAGAAAAATGCCACTTACCGGTGACGGTCACTACGGTAGCGGGGACAGAGGTTGCAAAATTGCACTTCATTCTCACAGAGTAAGTTTTTTACATCCCCAAACGAAAAAGGCGGTTGCTTTTGAGTCAAAGCCTGATGCAAAGAACTACCCATGGAGCTCGTTCGGAGGTTTAAAAAATGATTGAAACTTTATCCGCATTCAGCGGAGTTTTAGTTAATACCTTAACCGTAATAATTGGTAGCTCGGTAGGTCTTATTTTAAAAAAGCAGATACCCGAAAAGCTTACAAACGCGGTTATGACCGCAATCGGTCTTTGCACTATTGCAATAGGTGTAACGGGCGTTATAAAAGGTGAAAATCAGCTTGTAATGATTATTTCCCTTGTTTTCGGTGCAGTTGTAGGTACGATTGTTGATATTGACGGTAAATTATCGCGGTTAGGTGATAAATTTCAAAATGAGAGAGCAAAAAACGGAAACGTACATAGCGATAACGCAACCTTTTCCCAAGGCTTTGTTACCGCATCTCTTCTTTTCTGCGTTGGTGCAATGACTATCGTCGGCTCAATGAATGCGGGCATTTCGGGCGATAACCAGATGCTTTATACAAAATCAGTTCTTGATTTGATTTCATCATCAATGCTTGCAGCATCTCTAGGCTTCGGTGTTTTCTGTGCCTCGGGCTTCGTGCTTGTTTTTCAAGGTGCTCTTGTAGCTCTTGCAATGGCTTTAGGCTCATTTTTAAATGATTTTGCAGTAAACGAGCTTATCTGCGCAGGCTCTGTTATGATTATGACATTAGGACTTAACCTTATAGGCGTAACGAAAATAAAGGTAGCAAACCTGTTACCCGGACTTGTTTTCGTGCCGTTTGTATGTATGGTGTTTGAAAGAATATGATAGTCACCAGTCGCCAGAGGCTTTGCGGGGAGAAAAGATGAAGAGGTGCGATAGCTTTTCATCCCTGTTTGCGTTAGCAAATAGGGAGGGGGACCGACGCCGTCAGGCGTTGGTGGAGGGTAGTTCTCTTGCTGTTTTTCTTCAATCGGATAGAAGAACACCACTTCTTCAATATATTAAAAGTTAAAGGATAGTATATTTCGTGTGAATATACTATCCTTTATTTGTTTGTTAAATCGGAACAGTGGAGGGTAGTTCTCTTGCTCGTTAGGTTTATGTGGATAAAAGATTATAATTATCTTTTTACATATATAACATTAGTGTTATTGAAAATAAACCTAAGACGATAGTGAACTACCCTCCACCATTGCCGTTGGCAACGGTCCCCCTCCCTATGCTTCGCACAGGGAGGCAAAGCTATCGCTACAACTTAATTTCTATGTAAAAACAATAGTCTGCGAAGTTTAAATTAGCGTCGCAGCCCCTTTTCTGTTATATATTCAATATTATCTTTTATCTGTTATCTTGAGAAGCCTTCTGGTGACTGATGACTGCGACTCTAAATTGGTAACGCAGTTCCGACATTTGCCACTTGCAATTTGCGATTTAAATTTCAACTCATACTTACAATGAAAAATCAACCCCGAAGAGCCGAGAACTCTTCGGGGTTGTATTTATCTTATGCTTTTGATCAAAGAAGTGCTCTGTAGAGTTCTGCAATTTCTTCAACGCTTGTGTCCTTGGGGTTACCGGGACGGCAAGCATCTGCGAATGCGCTTTCAGAAAGGAACTGAACGTCTTCTTCTTTAAGAATTCCTTTAAGGTCTTTCGGAATACCAACCTTTTCAGCAAGGTCTGCAACTGCTTTAACTGCTGCTTTTCTTGCTTCTTCAATAGACATAGCGTCTGTACCTTCAACGCCCATAGCCTTTGCGATATCGCGGTATTTGTCGCCTGTGCAATCTGCATTGTATTCCATAATTGAGGGAAGAAGAATTGCGTTAGCAACACCGTGAGGTGTATCGTAAAGAGCACCAAGGCCGTGAGCCATACTGTGAACGATACCAAGGCCTACGTTTGAGAAGCCCTGACCTGCAATGTACTGTGCAAGAGCCATACCTTCTCTGCCTTCGGGTGTGTTTTCACAAGCACCGGGAAGATGCTTTGCGATAAGCTCGATAGCTTTGATATGGAACATATCTGTCATTTCCCAAGCACCTTTAGTGATGTAGCCTTCAATAGCGTGAGTAAGAGCGTCCATACCTGTTGCAGCTGTAAGGCCTTTAGGCATTGTTGACATCATATCGGGGTCAACAACTGCGATTTCGGGAATATCGTTTACGTCAACGCAAACGAATTTGCGTTTCTTTTCAACGTCAGTAATAACGTAGTTGATTGTAACCTCAGCAGCAGTACCTGCAGTTGTGGGAACTGCGATAGTGAAAACTGCGTGATTTTTTGTGGGAGCAACGCCCTCAAGGCTTCTAACATCTGCGAATTCGGGGTTTTCGATGATTATACCGATAGCCTTTGCAGTATCCATAGCAGAACCGCCACCGATAGCAACGATACTGTCAGCACCGCTTGCTTTGAAAGCT
>JAZROI010000088.1:0-4480 GCA_045648585.1 Acutalibacteraceae bacterium | reverse complement strand
CAAGCGGTCTTAGGAAGACAATTTTCATTTTCAACTCCTTGGCTCACAGAACGACATGGCTACGATCCGACTTCTTCTGTAAAAACTTAAGAATGCAAGCATATTATTACGAGCATAATAACTTCATTACTATAGAGTCAAACACAGAAGCAATCCCCATGCCAGTTCAGCCGTAAGGCTGTGGTGCTTTAGCACCGCGATATAAATCCTATTGGATTTGCGATATATACTTCGTATGCGATATACCTTCGGTGCGATATGTGCCTACGGCACGAGAACAACAAGGATTTATATCATATCGCATTGAGCGTAGCGAAATATATCGCTTTTTGTGTAGCAAAATATATCGCACAAGCTCGCTTGCATATCGCGATTATAAGCTTCCAAATGCCAGAGGCTTTGCAAGATAAGAGATAAAAGATAAAATTGAATAGATAACAGAAACGGTCTGCGACGGCAATTTTAGTCGCCAGTCACCAGTGGCTTCGCAAAATAATAATTAACATAAGTAGGTCTGCGATAACATTATTGTTATCGCAGACCCTTAATTATTCATTATTCACTATTCATTATTCATCATTCATTAGCGAACGTAGTGAGCTTTATAATCGGCGAAGCCCCTACACTCCTCACTCCTAATTCCTCACTCCACACTGAAGCATGAGCGAAGCTTTGGCGACTGGAGACTGAAGGCTAATCTGTCAGAAAAAGAGTATAAAATTGAAATAACCCTTAACCGAGTGTTTCTTTACACACTTTAGCCGGTTAAGGGTTACTTCTGTTCACTCTTGATATCTAACATCGTTTTAACCTCTCTTTCTTAGCTTTCGCAAAAGCTTTTCCTTCTTGAAATTTATTCACAAACCGTTGATTTTTAATTTTCCCTTAAGCGAGAATCACTTTTAGTTTTGAATAAGCTTCATTTTAAAAGCCCTTGCCGATAAACGCTGCGGGTTTAGTATTCAGTCTTATCAGCCGCTAAATTAAATCTTAAGTGGTTTAATTTTCAACTCTTCATTTTTAAGTTAACACTTTTATCGGCTTTGCTGAAGTAACTCTATCCGTCTTTGAGTTTAAGAAAGTTTTACCAGTACATTGGACTCACCTTTTCTTTAAATTTTGAGTTCAGGTTTTACCTGTACATTGGACTCACCCTTTCTTTGTCTAAATAATAGCATACTTTTTTTACGTTTTCAATATGTAATTTTGTACAAAGTTACTATAAATCATTTATTTATAACGCAGATTTTGTCTATTTAGTCAATTAAAGTTTTCAAAAATTATTGACAACGGCTATATTTTTTTGATATACTAATCGTGTTGGGTGTTTGAATGCCCGACTTTTTTTATATACTTTTTATTAATATTAAATACCTTTGTATTTTGAGTGGTGGGTTATATGGAATATAAAATTTACGATCAATTACCTGAAGAGGCTAAGGCCTTACGAATTACTGTATTCGTAGATGAGCAAGGCTTTCAGGAAGAATTTGACGAAGCTGACGACGGTGCTATTCATATCGTTGCTTTCGACAACGGCAAGCCCGTTGCCACCTGCAGAATAGTTAAAGATGAATTTAATAACAGAATAATTTTAGGAAGAATCTGCGTTTCTAAAGAATTAAGAGGCAAAAGCATCGGCTTTGATATGCTGGGTTACGCTGCTGAGCATATCAAGGAAATGGGCGAAAATGAAATATATATTCACTCTCAATATCAGGCGAAGGGCTTTTATGAGAAATGCGGTTACGAGGCCTTCGGCGAATTAGAATACGAGCAGGACTGCCCTCATATATGGATGAAAAAAACAATATAAATACTTGGTTGGTGCAATATGAATTATACGGTTAACGGTGGCAATAAAAATGCCGATATTAAAATTACAGAAAAGCAAGAAAACGGTATTCTTTACCTTCAATTAAATATGAAGCTATCATCCCCTGAAATTCCTGAAAGGTTTTCAGTTAATTTTAAATTCAGTGCTTCTGATTGTGCGTTCACATGGAATCCCGGTATGATGGATATTCACGGTCTTTATTTTGATTGGGGTAAAAAGATAATTAAATCAAGACTTGCTTCTTGGATGCCCTTACAGCAAATTATTTCAAGAACGGGTAAAAACAAGCTTTTAATTGCCGTTTCTGACGTTGACACGCCTATTGAAATCGGTACGGGAATCTGCGAAGAGGATGCAACACTGGATTGCAGCGTTTCATTTTTCACTTTACCCACAACACCTGTTACCGAATATACTGCTGAGATACGTCTTGATATGAGAGATTTGAGCTTTAGCGACAGTATTTACGAAGCTTCAGCCTGGTGGGAAAATGAGTGCGGTTATAAAAGTGCATTTGTACCCGAAGGGGCAAGAGAGCCGGTAGATTCACTTTGGTACAGCTTTCATCAAAATCTTGATAAAGACGAGATAATTAAAGAATGTAAAGCCTCATACGATATCGGTATGAAAACGGTTATTATTGACGACGGCTGGCAGACCGATGACAACAACCGCGGTTACGCTTATTGCGGTGATTGGCAGGTAGCACCCAAGAAAATGGGCGATATGAAGGAGCTTGTTGATAATATACACAATATTGGTATGAAAATAATGCTTTGGTATTCAGTACCGTTTATGGGGATTTACTGCGATAAATATAATGAATTTAAGGATATGCTTCTCGACGGTTGCGGTGACGAAAAAACGTTTTTCGCTCTCGACCCCCGTTATAAAAAGGTAAGAGAATATCTTGCAGACGTTTATGAAAACGCAGTAAAAGAGTGGGGGCTTGACGGCTTAAAGCTTGATTTTATAGATTCCTTCGTTTTAAAAGGCAAGGCATTAGAGTATGATGAAAAACGTGATTACCAATCATTAGAGGATGCAATCCACACTCTTATGACAGACGTTAAAGAAAGACTTGTGAAAATCAACCCCGATATTCTTATAGAATTCCGTCAGTCATACGTTGGTCCTTCTATCAGAAAATATGGCAATATGCTCCGCGTTGGTGACTGCCCCTGCGATATACTAAAAAACAGATTTAATATAGTAAACCTTCGTTTAACCTCAGGTAAAACTGCAATTCATTCTGATATGATTATGTGGAATACAGAGGATACCGTAGAAAATGCGGCTCTTCAATTTGCAAGCATTTTGTATAGCGTGCCTCAGATTTCTATGAGGGTTGATAAGCTTCCCGAAAGCCATTATAAAATGCTGAAATATTATCTTTCCTTCTGGAATGAATGGAAAGCCGTGCTTTTAGACGGTAAGCTTACCGCAACAAACCCTGAATGTGAATATAGCTTGGTTTCGGCTGAACTTGAAAATAAAGCTGTTTTCACCGCCCATTCTAATAGCGTTATCCCCGTTAAAGCAAAAGAAACCGTTGCGGTTAACGCAACGGCAGAAAATGCTCTTATAATAAAAAACGCTACGGGCAAAAATTATAGCGTTGTAAACTGTATGGGTGAAGAAACTTCTTGTGGAATAATTGAAAGCGATTTACAGGAAATCCCCGTTAGTATTTCAGGAATGATATTTATAAAGTAAATAAAATTAAGTTCCCCGTGTCTTGTGGTTTACAAAACACGGGGAATGATTTTTATGCGTTATAATATTTATCAAACTCTGCGGGTGTGGGGATTTTTGCCATTTCAGCAAGCTCAGCACGCTTTGATTTGATAAAGTTTTTGATAAGCTCTTCGGGGAATACTCCGCCTGCAGTAAGGTAATCGTGGTCTGCTTCAAGAGCATTGAGAGCCTCATCAAGAGAAGTGGGTAAGCCCTGAAGCTTTGCTTTTTCCTCTTCGGGAAGGTTGAAAAGGTTAAAGTCATAGGGTCCCCAACCGTTTGCATGGGGGTCAATTTTATTCTTAACACCGTCAAGACCTGCCATAAGAATAGCTGCAAAGCAGAAGTAGGGGTTACAGGTAGCATCGGGGTTACGAAGCTCGAAACGACGTTTTTCAGGAGCTTTAGCGTATGCAGGGATACGGATAACCGCGCTACGGTTTGAGGTTGCGTAACCAACTGTAACGGGGGCTTCAAAGCCGGGAATTAAACGTTTGAAAGAGTTTGTGCTGGGGTTTGTAAGAGCACAAAGTGAGCTTATATGCTTAAGAAGACCGCCCATAAAGTAATGAGCTGTTTCGCTAAGATTTGCGTAACCGTTATCATCAGAGAAAACAGGCTTGCCATCTTTAAGAAGAAGCATATGAACGTGCATACCGCTACCTGCTTCACCGTAAATGGGCTTAGGCATAAACGTTGCGGTTTTGCCATATTTAAGAGCTGTGTTACGGATAATGTATTTTATCCACATTGTAGCGTCAGCCATTGTAGACATTTTGCCGAGCTGAGGCTCAATTTCGAACTGACCTGATGCTGCAACCTCGGGATGATGATAGTTAATTTCAATACCTGCATCAGCCATATGCATACACATTTCGCTACGGCATTCGTAAGTAACGTCAAAAG
>JAZROI010000087.1:0-18883 GCA_045648585.1 Acutalibacteraceae bacterium | reverse complement strand
CCTGTCTTGAACGGCTCCAGAAACAGGTAAGCTTTTTCTCCAAAGAAATTGCCAGACTTTCTTTATTCATATATGCAAGGGTTAAAACATCGCCACTTTCATCATCAACAACAATGGCAGGTATAAGTCCTTTTTCGTCAAATTTAAGCTTTTCAATATCAAACATAATTATAACCTCACAGTAATATTATTCTCGTTAAGTGTTTTCTTAAGGTCATCAATTGTAACCTCGCCATAGTGGAAAATAGATGCCGCAAGACCCGCGCTGACACCCGGCACGGTGTTGAATAAATCAACAAAATCCTGCTTACCACCTGCACCACCGGATGCAATAACAGGTACATTTACAATATCACAAACCGCTTTGAGCATTTCAATATCAAAGCCCTTTTTAACACCGTCGGTATCAATGGAGTTAACAACAATCTCCCCTGCGCCGTTTTTAACACCTTGCTTTATCCATTCGAGAGCATCCATACCTGTATTCTCTCTGCCGCCCTTGGCAAAGACACAGAATTTACCGTCCACCCTTTTAACGTCAACAGAAAGAACAACACATTGGTCACCGTATTTTGACGCCGCCTGAGGAATCAAAGAGGGATTCCTGATAGCACCCGAATTGACACTTACTTTATCTGCACCGCATTTTAAAACGCGGTCAAAATCCTCAATGGTGTTTATACCGCCACCAACTGTAAGAGGGATAAAAACCTTTGAAGCGGTTTCGGTAAGAATATCCGTAAAAAGTTTTCTTCCGTCGGAAGATGCGGTTATATCATAGAAAACAAATTCATCCGCACCATGTGAGCTGTAATATTCCGCAAGTTGCACAGGTGATGAAATCTCGTTAAGATTTTCAAAATTTGTGCCTTTAACAACGGTGCCGTTTCGCACGTCAAGGCAAGGAATTATTCTTTTGGTTATCATTTTGTAACCTCCAATGCCTCGTTGATTTTTATAGCACCTGTGTAATAGGCTTTGCCGATAATTGCACCAAATAAATTCATTTCATTGAGGGCTTTGATATCATCCAGGGATGAAACACCGCCCGATGCGATTATGTTAACAGAGAACTTTTCTGAAAGCTCTTTGTATAATTCACGATTAGTGCCTTGCATTGCACCATCCTTTGAAATATCGGTACAAATAACCGTTGAAACACCGATTTCCTGAAGCATTTCAAAGAAGTCAAATGTACTGTATTCAGACTTTTCAACCCAACCTTTAATAGCAACCTTGCCGTCCTTGATATCCGCACCAACGGCAATTTTATCGCCATAGGTTGCAACGGCTTCTTTGAGAAAATCAGGGTTAGTAACTGCGGCAGTGCCGAGAATTACCCTGCTTACACCTGCATCAAGGTATGCTTTCACAGTATCCATAGAACGAATACCACCGCCCACCTCAACGTTAAGGCTTGTATTTTCAACAAAGCTTTTAATTATTTCGATATTGGGTGTGCCGCCATCACGGGCACCCTCAAGGTCAACAGTATGAAGCTCCGTTGCACCACTGTTTTCAAAATCTTTTGCTATTTCAATGGGGTTTTCGGAATAAACCGTTACGGCATTATAATCACCTTTTAAAAGGCGTACCGCTTTACCCTCATATAAATCTATTGCAGGAAAAATTTTCATTTTACTCTCCGATTTCACAAAATGCTTTTAATATTTTAAGACCTGTTTCACCGCTTTTTTCGGGATGGAACTGACAACCGAAAACATTGCCCTTACCTACCGCTGCAGTAACAGGAATACCATATTCCGCAGTAGCAACAACTGCTTCGTCACAATCTGTTGCATAATAGGAATGAACGAAATAAACACAATCACCATCTTCAATATACTTGAAAATCGGGCAATTTTTGTCTAATGTAAGGGCATTCCAACCCATATGGGGAATGTTTAACTCCGAAGGGATTTTACCCTCAAGAGGGATAACATTGCCCTTAATAAAGCCCAGACCGTCGTGCTCGCCGTATTCATAGCCTTTATCAAATAAAAGCTGCATACCTAGGCATATACCAAGGAAGGGCTTGCCATTTTCGGCTTCGTTTCTTATAACGTCCACAAGTCCGGTCGCCCTTAACTTTTCAGCGGCATCACCGAATGCACCAACACCGGGAAGGATTATTCTGTCCGCATTTTTAATAACATCGGCATCTTTCGTAACAACCGCTTCAACGCCTATTTTCTTAAGGGAACATTGTAAAGAAAAAAGGTTGCCCACGCCGTAATCTATTATTGCAAGCATTATAAAACTCCTTTGGTTGAGGGAATTTCATCCTTTGCCTTTTCATCAATGGCAACCGCTTTCTTAAGCGTTCTGCCCAAGGATTTAAAGGTACCCTCTATTATGTGATGACTGTTGATGCCGTCAAGACGACGAACGTGAAGTGTTATGCCTGCATTAAAAGCAAAGGCAATAACAAATTCTCTTAAAAGCTCAGTATCAAAATCCCCCACCATAGGTGCCGGAATTTTCATTCTGTAGCGAAGATAGGGTCTGCCGGAAATATCAACGGCAGTAAGAATGAGTGCTTCGTCCATGGGAAGAATTGTGCTACCATAACGGCATATACCTCTTTTATCCCCTAAAGCTTCTTTAAAAGCCTGACCAAGGGCAATACCTATATCCTCGGTTGTGTGGTGACCGTCAACCTCAATACCACCATCACATTTTACTGTAAGGTCAAATCTGCCGTGTTTACCGAACAGATTCAACATATGGTCAAGAAAACCGATGCCTGTGCTGATTTCACAATCACCCTTACCATCAAGGTTAAGTTTAACATAAACATCTGTTTCCGCTGTTTTTCTTGAAATTTCAGCAATACGCATTCAGTTTTCCTCCAAAATTTCTTTTACTTTATCAATAAATTCCTGCATTTCCTCGGGAGTACCGATGGTAATTCGGTTAAAATTCTTAATACGCTCGGAAGTGAAATGGCGTATAAGCACACCCTTGTCTTTTAGTTTTAAGTACAACTCGCCACCATCGATATTATCCGAAGATGCAAAAATGAAATTGGCTTTTGAGGGTAAAACGAAAAAGCCTAAACTTTCAAGTTCAGTTTTTACGTATTCCCTTGTATCCATAATTTTCTTGCAATTCTCATCATAATAATCCTGAGAATCAATTGTGGCAGAACCTGCCGCAAGTGTAAGACGGTTAATATTGTAGGGGTTTGTTGAATATCTCAACTTATGTAAATCACCGATAATCTCTTCATGGCCGATAGCAAAGCCAAGTCGTGCACCAGCCATTGAACGTGACTTTGAAAAGGTCTGAACAACAAGAAGGTTATCGTATTTTTCCACGAGTTTTACGGCACTTTCAGCACCGAAATCCACATAAGCCTCGTCAATAACCACCACGTTGTCGGGGTTACTTGCAACAATTTTTTCAACCTCTGCAAGGCTCAAAGCAAGACCTGTAGGTGCATTGGGATTTGCAATAAACACGCAACCTTCAACACCGCAGAATTTATCGGCATCTATTGAAAAATCATCTTCAAGGGGAATTACCGTATAATCGGAACTGTGAAGATTTGCAAAAACACTATAAAAGCCGTATGTAATATCGGCAAAATATACTTTTCTGCCGTTGGCACAGTAAGCCATAAACGCGAAATTGAGAATATCGTCCGAGCCGTTTGCAAGGAAAACGTTTTTACTTTCAACACCATATAAATCGGCAATTTTTCTTGTAAGAACTCGTCCGTCCGGGTCGGGATAAAGCCTTAAAAGCTCGGTTTCGCCCACGTTTACCGCCTTTAGTGTTTCTGGTGACGGCGGATAGGGAGACTCGTTGGTGTTAAGTTTTATATATTTTTTATCCTGAGGTTGTTCCCCCGGCACGTAAGCCGCAAGGGAGCTGTAACGCTCATCAAGGTATTTGCTCATTGAATTTTTCTCCGTTCTTACTTTTCAGTTCTTACACTTACACTTCTGCCGTGTGCCTGAAGACCTTCTTCGTTAGCGAAGCGAACAACCTTGTCCGCAACCTCACAAAGAGCTTCGCGACTGAAATATGAGAACTGTGTTTTCTTAACAAAATCATCCACGGAAAGAGGGCTCGAGAAGCGAGCTGTTCCGCTTGTAGGAAGTGTGTGGTTGGGTCCTGCAAAATAGTCACCCAAAGCCTCGGGACAGTTTTTACCAAGGAAAACTGAACCTGCATTTTTAACGTATCCCAGATATTCAAAGGGATTGTCAACACAGATTTCAAGGTGCTCGGGTGCAAGGATATTTGAAACATCCATCGCTTCAACAAGGTTATCGGTAACGATAATTTTACCGTTTGTGTCAATTGAACAACGTGCAATTTCCTCACGGGGTAAAAGAGGAATTTGTTTTTCAAGTTCTGCGCTTACACTCTCGGCAAAAGCCTGACTGTCCGTAATAAGCACGGCGGTAGCCATTTTATCATGCTCTGCCTGTGAAAGCAAGTCTGCCGCAATGTGAGCGGGGTTATTGGTAGAATCGGCAACAACAAGAATTTCGCTGGGACCTGCAATCATATCAATGTCGACCATACCGAAAACCTGTTTTTTAGCCTCTGCCACAAAAGCGTTACCGGGGCCTACGATTTTATCAACTTTGGGTACACTTTCGGTACCGTATGCCAAGGCTGCAACCGCCTGAGCGCCACCGATTTTAAATACTCGGTCAACACCTGCGATTTTTGCCGCCGCAAGAATTACAGGCTTAACCTTACCCTCTTTGGCAGGTGTTACCATAACAATCTCTTTACATCCTGCGATTTTGGCAGGAACGCAGTTCATAAGAACGGATGATGGGTAAGATGCTGTGCCACCGGGTACGTAAAGACCAACCTTTTCAATGGGTATTACCTTCTGTCCGATTATAACCCCCTCTTTATCATTAATAACAAAACTGTTTCTTACCTGTTTGGAGTGGAAGGCAGTTATATTCTCTTTAGCCTCACGAAGAATGTTTAAAAGCTCATCATCAACTTCATTGAAAGCCGCTTCGATTTCTTCCGCGGTAACCTCGATAACATCATCTTTAGCACCGTCAAACTTTTTGCAGTATTCGACAAGTGCCTTGTCACCGTTTTCTTTTACATTTTTTATAATATCGGCAACAATACCTTCAACGTCAATTGTCTGTTCACTTCTTTCAAGAATTTCGTCAATTGAAATCTCGTTGCGGTTGTATATTTTAATCACTGTTTTTCCCTCACAATCGTAGAAAGAGCATCTTTTAACACGTCAATTCTTGCAGATTTGAATTTATAAGATGCTTTGTTTGAAATAAGTCTTGCGCTGATGTTAACAATAGTTTCCTTAGGCTCAAGACCGTTTTCAAGAAGAGTTGCGCCCGTTTCAACTATATCAACAATAACATCGGAAAGACCTAAAATAGGCGCAATTTCGATAGAGCCGTTGAGTTTTATAATGTCAATATCACGGCATTTATCCGAATAGTAGCTTTTTGCAATATTTTCAAATTTGGTTGCAACACGAAGGGTGCTTGTGCCGTCGTCGGTAAACTCATTTTTACCTGCAACACACATACGGCATTTACCCATATTCATATCAAGAAGCTCGTAAACATCGGGTGAATATTCAAGAAGAATGTCTTTACCCGCAACACCTATATCGGCAGCACCACGCTCAACATAAATTGCAACATCCGAGGGCTTAACCCAGAAATATCTTATTTTCTTTTCGGTGTTTTCGAAAATAAGACGGCGGTTTTTTTCGTGTATCTGAGGACACTCAAAACCTGCCTGTTCAAACATAGCAAGTACCTTTTCACCTAATCTGCCTTTAGGAAGGGCGATATTAAGGTAACTGTCGTCATTTTCAGTAACCTGGGGATTATTACGTGAATCTATAATTCTGTCAACCTCGTCAAGGTAAACCGCAAAACCGATTGCTCCCGCCTTTTTATTAACACGCTCCATAAGTCTGTCGTAACGACCACCTGAAAGGACACTTTCGGGTACACCGTGAATGAAGCCCTTGAAAACGATGCCGTTATAATAATTCATATCGTTAACAACGGAGCAGTCGATATTTATATTTTTCTGATAACCCATTTCCTGAAGCTTGTTGTAAACCTCAAGAAGCTCGTTGTAAGCGCTCTGCATCTGGGCATTAACGATAGCACCGCTTATTTTCTTAAGAGCGCTCTCAGCCTCACCATAAGCAGAAAGAAGCTCTAAAAGCTTATTACATAAGGCTTCGCCAACACCGAAGGAATTGCAATGCTCAATAATTGCGCCTGTATTTTTTTCGGCTACGGCAGAGAGAAGTTTTGTTTTGTTGCTTTCACTGAGCTCCATAGCAGCAAAAAGACCACTAAGAATACCCATATGGGAAATATCGAGAATATAGTCCTCGCTGATAGCGTAAAGGCTACGGGCAGCAAGAGTTATTACCTCGCAAACTTCACCCGAAGTAATGTCACCCATACACTCGATACCCGTTTGCATAATCTCACTGAAACCGCCCGCTTTTTTAGTTGAACGGTAAACGTTTTCATTATAATAAACCTTCTGAATACCACCTGCGGTATCATCAAGATTTTTGATAATTGAAAAGGTTACGTCGGGCTTTAAGGCAAGAAGTCTGCCGTCAGTATCGGTAAAGGTAATACAGTTGTCACTTACAAGGAAATCCTTGTTTCTGCCGTAAAGGTCATATTCCTCAAACTTGCTCATCTTAAAAGGTTTGTAACCAAACTTTGTATAAAGACTGCGAAGCTCGAGAATAATTTTTTCAGAATTATTTAAAATAGATAAATCAATACTCATTTGTTTTCGTCACTTTCATTCTTCAATCTGTCAATAATTTTGCGATAACCGCCTGTGCCGTAGGAAAGACATTTATTAACCCTGCCAATTGTAGCAGAGCTGGCGCCAGTCTCGGCAGTAATTACCGAAAAGGTTTTACCTTCATCAAGTTTCTTCGCCACGCTCAGGCGTTGAGAAAGCGAGATAATCTCGTTAATGGTAAAAAGGTCCTCAAAGAAATCGCGGCAATCCTCTTTATTTTCAAGACTGAGTATTGCATCATAAAGCTCATCAACATAGCTGTTTTTAAAAGGTGTCATAGCATATACGCAACACAAAAAGGTTGCTCCTTTCATAATACTTGCCATTAAAAAATCGTGTTCATATAGTAGCACGCTAAAGTGCTAAAGTCAAGAGTAAAACGAAGAAAATTTTAATTATTTTTTATTTCTGATTGAAGAATAACAGTAAGAGAACTACCCACCACCAAAAGCTTTGCTTTTGGTCAACCGGTTGCAATATAGTCGTCTTGCTCGTTATTAACTTCGCAATACTCCTTATTGCGCCCAGAGCTTTTTGTTCGCTTCATCTGCCACCGGCAGCGCTCACAAACGCTCACCCTCCCTATTTTGTCTTCGCCAAAACAGGGATGATACGCTATCGTTTTTCAACAATTTTATTTTCCCCTCTTGCAAATAACGGAACAATTATATATAATACTATTTGCACATAAAATTAAAGAAATGCTGGAATAGCTCAGTTGGTAGAGCAGCTCATTCGTAATGAGCAGGTCGCGTGTTCGAGTCACGTTTCCAGCTCCAAAAAAAAGCCGAGTCTTATGACTTGGCTTTTTTCAATGAAATAAATCCTTACTGATTTATGAAATATACTGCGTATATGAAATAGCTTACGCTATGAAATACGCTACGGCGTATAAAGGATTTATTTAATTTCACATTTTGCCACAAGGCAAAACATTTCATAATCGAAGATTATTTCATATTGCAAAGCAATATTTCATTCCATGATTTACTTATTCCTTCTTCACCCAAACTCTCCCCTGATTACGTCCAAAATCATTTTTTAGTCCAATTATTACAAAAAACAGTCCCAAAATTACATATAACACAAAATTCAAGGCACTCTTGCTATAGTATAATTAAGAGGAGCGGTTATGAATATTTAGCTTAAAGTTTTAGAAAAAGCCAATTTTATAAACCCATCTTGCGAAAGGAGATAACACTATGTGTAATTCAGATAATAATTTTAATGACTTGACAAAAGTAGAAACTGTTGAGGATGGCAAAGCAACATTTAAAGACATCTGTAAAATAATATGGAACAAGGTAATTTATAAAGACAGTATCATCAGAGCTGTGTTGATTTTTATTACTTTATGCACAATAAATATGCTGTCCGTTGAATTAGGTTGGGGCTACTGGTATTTTGTAGAGCCAATTTCACCCGGTTTTCCAAGTATTGTCTTTTTAGGCTTTTACCTTATAGGATTTATATTTTTCACTGTTTACACAATAATGTGTTGCAGGCATAATTTAAAGAAACAACTGATTGCTATAGCATCTGCTTTAGGGCTGATTGCTCTCGGTTCTATTATTACAAGTGGTTTGTTTTTCCCCCTATTTAATGCCGGTGGTCTTGTTCTTAGTTACATTACAAATAGCTCTGAACACGCAAGTGGTTTGTGGGGTATAATTACATACGTAACAAATATTGTTGCTCTTATTGTATATGCCTACCTTACATTTCGCTCGTATCACAAAAATTCTGACACCGAAACAAAAACACATCGTTTATCCTTAGTTAAAATCACTGCTATTCTTTCTGTTGTTTTTGCAGGCTTTCTTGTCCTTTACGGCTTTGCTTTTGCAAAATGTGAATATGAGTGGTTTGATGAAGATTATTATACAGAATACCCCCAGGAATATTATCTTTCAGAAATCACATCAGAACAAAGAAAAATATATATCGACATTAAAATCGGAGACGATGCAAATTTAACAGAAAACAAGCTTACAGAAAAAGGTTTTGTAAAGCAAAAGAAAAATTACGAAGACTTTCTATTTGATTGTATATTCTCGTACTATATAGATGATTACTTAACGACTAAAAACCCTGAAAACACAATCACAAACAAATACGCAATATACTGTTACACTAATAGAATGGAAGAATCGGATAGTTGGGATGACATTATCAGCACAATAATCATTTCATATGATGCAAACGGGAAAATCAATTACAAGCTTTTTATACCTAATGCAGATGGTTGTAATATAGATGGTTATTATCTGGATTACGAACATGGAGAACAGACAAGAAAGTGGTTTGACGATATAAACAACGGTGATAACTCCGACTCTACTTTAGAATTTATCAGAAACACAAACGCTGTTATATTTGAAGATGAAAAATTTGAAGGAAACAAAAAAATAAACACTTATAAAATCATATTAAAGTGCTACTACCCTCTTGATGTAGATTTTTACGATTTCTTGCACGATATCGATGCAGCCAACAAGAACTATTTTTATGATATTGAAATCATTGCTATAAATGATGAAATCACACATAAACAAGTGTCAGAGGTTTTGTAAAACATCAACTTCAAAAATAAATCTGCACTTGATTTTCCAACATTCCACCTTAACTACAACCATAGGTCGCATGTTCGAGTCACGTTTTCAGCTCTATAAAAACAGAGTGTTCACAAATAAGTGAACACTCTGTTTTTCATTGTTTTATTTTTCCATAATGTGTAGGATTGAGAATTCTGCCTACTCGTGGAACGAGGAAATCTATCCACCAATGAAACCATTTACCGATTAATATGCATTTTAGCTTATCCCCTACCTTTTTTGCTTTTTCGTCTGTACCAGGGATATAGCTTGGATGCATCTTTATTTTATTTCGTTTAAATTCAATTTTAAGCACTCTTTCTGCTACCGATGCTAAAGGTCTTATATGCATTACGAGAGTATTCTTGTCATCCCAATACGCATAAGACCTGACAAGTAGCTTGAGTTCACCGATAGCAACCTCATCAAAGCTTGCATCGCCATTCATAGAAAGATGAATTTTATTTTTAAAGCCGCCCTCTTCTTCCCAAGAAAAATTGCAACCAATATTATTGAATTCAAACTTCAGATTATTCATATTACCGCCTCTATCTTTTGCAAAAAAGACGATAGGCATAGGAAATATGCTTATAGGAAAGCCAATAAAATTTATAAACATACATTTTCTTATTGTATATGTTTTACCGTTTATCAAATTTTCTGTTTGGGAACGCGGCTTAACAATTACGTTTGATTTATCGGGTAAAGAAACCGTTTCACTTTCTTTTTCAGGGACCGGTTCGATAAACGCTTTCGGCATATATTTCCAAATAACATCAAGGGTTTCTTGTAAATCGCTATGCTCCGAGGTCATAATAAGACAAGCACCGTAATCCTCAAAGGAAATGCCGTACTGACAGAACATCCCTTCGCATCTGTAGGTATTTTCCATACCGCCGCAACGCCAGAAGCCGCAACCGTAGCCCGCACTTGCGTCAGGCTCCTTCTCGCTGACTGAATTATCAGATATAAAGCTTGTTGCTTCTCTTGTCCACCATTCAGGTATTACCTGAACACCGTTATACTTTCCTTTATTTTGATAACAAAGAACAAGCTTTGCTATATCCTCAGTTTTAAGCATTAAGCCCCAACCGCCTGCTTCAACGCCGTCAGGCGAATGCTCCCAAAAAGGAGCTTCAATACCGAGCGGCTCAAAAAGACGGGGTGTAAGATAATCTGATATAGACTCGCCTAAAACCTTACAAAGCATTTTCGAGGCTATATAATAGTTATCGTTTACGTAACGCCAGCTAGTCCCCGGCTCAAATATCCATTTAGCCTTAACAAAGACTTTTAACCAATCATCACTTTTACTTCCGCGAACAGCGGTTTGCTTACCTGCGGTCATACACAAAAGCTGATGAATTGTAAGCTTTTCTAAATATTTATCTTTCTTATTTTTAAACTCGGGGAATACGTCTACAAACCTTGTTTCCCTCGTTATTTTGCCTTCATCCAAGGCGAAGCCGTAGGCAGTTGAAAGAAAGCTTTTACTTACCGAATAAGCCATATGAGGCATTTCGGGCGTCAACGGCTTACTCCATGCTTCACAAGCTACCTTGTTTTCCCTCAAAATCATCAGGCTATGAACGTTAATGCCTCTATATGACATTTCCTCGGTCATCTTCAAGATAACCGAGGAGTCTATACCTACTGATTCTGGTGTTTTTGCTCTTTCAATAGACTTATTCAAAATCTTCATAATCTTTTATATGCTTTGATTCGTAATCTTTATAAATATCAACGCTACGAATTCTCCACTGAACAAAGCCGTGCTCCTCTGCCATTTTATCAGCAGTTTCTTTCCATTTACGAGCAACGTCAATTGTTTTACCGATTAACTCTTCAACCTTTTCGGGTGACTGAAGGTCTGTTGATTTAGCGCCTGACTCTTCAACAATCTTTTTAATAGCACCGGGGTTGTCAACAATAGGACAAGCACGAAGCATATTATCTGAGAAGGGCTGACGAGCTTTATACGCCATAAATATGGGGCTCTTAAGAGCGTCAATAAAGTGGGTATCGGGGTCTTTGATGTTAACGTTAGAGTAATGAGCAAATACGCAAGGCTCACAGTCACCGTTTGCGCTGATATGGAAATACTGCTTACCACCAGCAACACAACCGCCAACGTATTCACCGTCGTTAAAGAAGTCAATCATAACGAGGGGCTTAACCTCTTTGAAACGCCATTTACGAACCTGATCGTACATGTGCTTTCTTTGCTCTGCAGTTGCCATAAGATCAGCAGTTGCACTGCAACCAACGGGCACAAAAGAGAATAACCATGCGAATACCGCGCCCTGCTCAATAAGGAAATCAATGTATTCATCAGTAGCAATAACGTCTGCATTTTCTTTTGTATAGCAAAGAGAAGTACCGAAAGGAACGCCTGCTGCTTTCAAGCGTGCCATAGCAGCAATTGTAGATTTATATGTACCCTCGCCTCTACGGGAATCAGTTGTTTCTTCGTTGCCCTCAATAGAAATAGTTACGAGCATATTGCCGACTTCTTTTAAATCTGCAACAAATTTATCATCGCAAAGAGTACCGTTTGTAAAAGCATGGAAAAGGCAATCGGGGTTTTCCTTACAAATTCTTATAAGGTCGTTTTTACGAACGAGGGGCTCACCGCCTGTGTAAAGGTAAACGTAAGTACCTAAAGCCTTACCCTCTTGAATGATTTTATTCAAATCATCATAGCTCATATTAAGCTTGTCGCCGTATTCGGCTGCCCAACAGCCTTTACATTTAAGGTTACAAGCTGTAGTAACGTCAATAAGAACTGCCCAAGGAATATTACAATCATACTCTTCCATAGCCTTTTTTCTTATATCGTAGCTTTTTATAACTGCATTTATAAAGGGCGGTACGAGCTTAAGAATAATATTTGTATCAGTATTCATTATAACCCTTTTAACGTAATCAGCATAAACGTTAGTAGGGTCGCTTAATCTTTCCTCTAATCTTGTAAGAACCTTAAGGTGAAGCTCATCCTTAACCATTTTCTTACCCCAGGAAATAAGTTTAAAAAGGTTGGTATCGTAATCCTTTTTCACGTATTCGATACCTTGTTTTATTGCCGTATTAAGTGCTGCTTCTTTCAAACCCATAATTAAATACAACCTTTCGATTAAAAATTCAAGTACCATTCTTCAGTTTGCTCGCCCTCAAAGGTAGCGGAACCGCTTATTGAGCCTCTATGGGCAGAGCCATCAATATGAAGTGGTATTTTGTAATTTGCGTAGGTTACGTAACCCTCTGCATTTATTCTCAATTCAATACTTGAGCCTTTATAAACGATATCAGCCGAGTCAACCTCCATAAAGCTTATATCGAAGTTGGCTACGTCAAGATAACCTACGGCTCCTGCGTTATGCTTTGGAACCTGATACATTCCTACACTTTCCTCAACGAGAGTAATTTTTATAACGTATTCATCACCAACACGCTGAACGCTGGCAGATTTCACACCGCTACTATCTAAAGAAAAGGTATTTCGTTTAGGAAGAATAATCGGTACTGTTTCGCCCTCTGAATTTACCGCTTTACCGTTTTTGAAAACGAGCGTTTCTTCAACAGGCTTTACAACCCAACCAATCATCAAATCAACAACAGTTCTTACTATTCCGCCTGCACTGCAATCTGTAACATCGGCAATGAAGCTTTCGTTATGGTCAACAGTTAAACTGCCTTTGTAAGCCTTAGTTTTATTTACCGCATCTTTTGCTTTTGAAATAATCTGATTTGTTGACCAACCTGACGGGTCGGCAAGTGAGCTTTGATTACCTGAAACAAAACTGTCACTGCCCTGCGAATTTACGCCGTTTTGAGTTTCACCGTTATCAGTATTGTTTTTATTATCATCGGGCAATAACGTTAGCGAAGACTTGCTGTCAGTTGGATCAGCGGTAAAGGCTTGAGTAACGTAAAGTGTGGTTTCTTTGTTATTACCGAAGGATAGGTTTCCGCTCATAACAGCAACCGTTACCACAACAACCGTAAGCAAAACCGCAACTTCAAAAATAATTAAGATATTTTTATATAACTTAAGATCGGTATCTTTATTCTTTTTTATCCTAATTCACCACCAAAAAAATCTTAACAACGGAATTATAAATTACCATTGTTAAGATTATGTTAAACATTTATATAACTACTATAAATTCTGTACCTTTATTTTCAACGCTGTTTACTTGGATTTTTCCGTCAAGCAAATTAACAACCTGCTTCACCAAAGCAAGACCTAAGCCGTTGCCCTCTTGAGAATGAGAGCAATCACCCTGATAGAATTTTTCAAAGCAATGCTCTTTTACATCCTTACTCATTCCGCACCCCGTATCTGAAACAGATACAACGGGATTACCGTTTTCTGTTTTTAGTTTAACCGAAATCATACCACCATTTTGAGTATATTTTACAGCGTTTGAAATAAGATTATTCCAGACTATTTCGAGAAGAGCTTTATCGCTGTTAACAAAGACTTCTTCTAAATCAACTGAAAGCTCAAGCTTTTTCTCTTCGATTTTTTCTTCAAAGGAAAGAATACAGCAACGTAATTGCTCATCTAAAGAAAAGCGTTCTTTTTGAGTAATACCTTGATTTTCAATCTTATTAAGCTTTAAAATATTTGTTACAAGGCTTGTAAGCGAATCAATAGCAACGGAAAGTCTGTAGGTATATTCCGATCTTTTCTCATCACTTAAATCTTTATTTTGCAATAAATCGGCATACCCTTGAACAACACTTAAAGGAGTTTTTATTTCGTGAGAAACGTCGGAAACGAAATCGTTTCGCATATTTTCAAGAGAAGAAATTTCAACAAGCATTTTGTTAAAATTAACTGCAAGAAAATCCATTTCACTTTTAGGTTTAACAAAATAAGTAGGCACTCTGACAGAGAAATCACCTTTTGCAACTTTACTCGCCGTATCATAAAACACTTTAATTTTATTATGGTAAACTCTGCCTTTGACAAAATATATAAGTGCTGTAGAAATTGTACAACTGAACAAAAGGTATAAAGCTCCGAATAAAGCTATGGTTGACTTATCAAACTCTTTACCTATAACATCAACAAGAATTAATACAAGAAAAGTACTATTCAAAGCAACAATTGAAAAAACAGAAATAAATTCAACAACAAAATTACGAAGACGACTTGCAAATATTTTTTCGTTATGATTTATTTTCATACTAGAATCACCGCCTTGTAACCCAAGCCGTGAACAGTTACAATTTCGATATCTTTACATTCTGATATTTTACCTCTTAATTTAGTTATGCAAACGTCAACAGTTCTCGGAGCGCTTTCGCTGTCATAGCCCCAGAATTCATCCATAAGCTGAGTTCTTGTAAAGGTTCTTTTGGGGTATGATAAAAACTTGAACAAAATGTTAAACTCTTTAACCGATAAACCTAAATTATCATCTTTGTAGTAGGCTGCGTTTTCGGCTGAATCAAGAACTAAATCGCCAACGATAATTTTCTTTTTATTGGAAATTTTTGCTCTTCTCAAAATCGCTTCAATTCTGAACACTAACTCTTTCATTTCAACAGGTTTAACTATGTAATCATCAATACCCATTCTATAACCCTTTTCTTTTGATTTCAAATCATCTCTTGCAGTTAAAAACAAAAACGGTATATCTTTATTTGTAGCGTTAACCTGCTCGGCAAATTCAAAGCCGTTAACATCTTTCATCATAATATCAGAAATAATCATATCAAATGATATTTTCTCCATTTGTTCGAAAGCTTCTGCGGCACTGTGGCACCCAACTACGCTATAGCCGCTATCAGTAAGATACGAGCAAACGATTTTATTAAACTGAACGTCATCCTCAACAAGCAAAATGCAAACCATTTTACAACCTCCAAAAAGAGAGAATAAATATGCGCTTATTTTACACTAACAATATTAACATTTTGTTAAACTGGGGTCAAATTATTATAATAAAAAGCCGCAGCATAGCTACGGCTCTTTATAATGATATTAAACCATAAAATAAGCGGTTTATTACGGATTAACCGTCACTCTATCACTCTTTCACCTGACGGGGTAAAAAAGTCTACGTACGGCTTGGTTGTGGGTGTGATAACTTTTTGAAATTCTGTTTCACTTTGTTTTTTATTTGCTTCGCCACTATCTTTTTCAAAAAGCATTACAGTATAATCCTTTGATACAAGGTTTTCGTCTTCCTCAAAAATAAAATCATCGGTTAAAGCTTTATCATAATGAGGAACGAGGGTGAAATAAATTTTATTTGGAACATAGTATGTTTCAGATGTAAGCTCTTTTGGTTTTTTTGTCTCTTTAAAGCTTCCGTTTGCTTCAATTAAGTATTCTGCTTTTGAATTTTTATCGGCAACATACTCAACATACTTTTCTTCTTCAAAGGTTAAAATATAGTGTTTTAATAAGTCATTGTTTTCAAATGAAGCCGATTCAGTAACAGCAAGCTTTACTTTAGGCATAATTTTATCTATTGTAAGCAAGCTGCCGTTGTTTTTCGGGTTATATTCTGAAAGCAAAACAATTTCTTCGTTTATCACGTTAAAAAATGCTGTACCATCAAAAGTCACGATAACATTACCCTCTGTCCAGAAATCCTCGTTGGCAACTGTATTCTTATATATCCATACTCTGAAAATGGCACTGTCCAATTTACCGTTTGCATTGTATTTCACTCTAAAGCCTTTAACCAATATATTTTCGTAACCCGTATTAAGAGTGGCTTTTATATTGCTTAAAACGTCATCGTAAACCGTCATATCAGCAGGGATATCGTTTTCAGATATTTCTTCAAAAAAGCCGTCGAGAATTCTTATTGATAAATAAACCGTTTCTCTGTCGTTCTTTGTTTCGGGTGTTTTACCCCACCTGTCACCGCTACAATAAATATAGCCATCTTTTGCTATTTCAATAGTTTCAATCGCGTAATCAAGCTTGGAATTATAGTTTTCCGCACCGTAAACGGTAACTGCATTCGTACCGTCTGTGTTAATGCTTTTCAATTTGTACTCGCTTGTGTAAAACAAACCATCTTCATAAACGACAAAATAAGGTTTAATCGAGCCGATTTCATCAACTAAAACGTATTTGCCCGATTCTGTGTCGGATAAATAGTACAAGCCGTATTCTTTAAGCTCACTTTCAATATCAATTACAGCATAATAATATTTATCATAAACCTTGTGCATTCTCCCTATATTTGTGCCGTAAGACTCATAACCTAAAAGCAAGCAGAGATTTGTTACTGAAATCTCGGCTTCATCCCAGATATAGCTTGACAGCATATGCTGAAACGGTGTAACGGTAACTTTTTCGCTTTCAAGAGCATAAACAGAAAGAATAGTTCTCATTTCACCGATGCTTGCAAACTCATCGAAATGCAAAACTTTCTGAGGGTCTGTTGGGTTTTTATTTGATGAAATGAAACATTCGTAATTATCTCTACTTATCTTTGTAACGTAAACCGTAACACCCTCTTGAGTATCTAAATCAAAAAAATGGGGGTATTTTTCTTTCAACTTCTTCAACTCTTTTTTTGAGTTCCCGTTTGAAACGATTATTGAAGTCGGACCGTCTGCACCGCCTATTATACCTAATGAAGAGCTTGATTTTGTTTTTTCATAGACGATTTCGAGCACTTCTAAATCCACAACGATTTTGTTATCAGATTTGTTTTCGAACCAAACTTTAGGAACAGAGAAGCAAAATTCTGTACCGGGCCCTTTTGAATGGCAATATGAAGTATAGCTGCCGGGAGTGTCGGCAATTATGTCTCCAAACGGATCTGAAACTTTTATTTCATCACCTAAGTCTAAACCGCCGTCAAACTGCGGAGCATCCAACACGTAGATTGTACCTTCATCGGCTATGATCTCATAAGTTACGTCAAAGGTAAAGATAAATTCGCTGTCGTGACTTTGAATCTCTTTTACGTTAAATACAACGCAGTCATTAAGAATATCTTTCCCCTTAACCTTATAAATACCGTCTTTAAACATTTCAGCCGTTATTATATCTGAATTAAAACTGAACGAAATGTCCATTTCATTTGCGCTTAAAACCTCATAACCGTTTTTATTTAAAATTTTATTCACTTTATCATTCACCGGATTGCTTATAAAGCACACTGCTACAACAGTGAATAAAACAAAGGATAAAATTATTATCCAGAACGTAGGTTTTTTATAGTTTAAAACAGATTTGATTCTCTGCTTTACCCCAACTTCACCGAAGGCTACAGGGCAAGTCATAACCATTCTTCTTTGCACACTGCAAGCAACAAGGGTTTCGGAATAGCTTTTCTTTTCAGCGTTATCCATATTTTTAATTACTTTTTCGTCACACGCGCTTTCTATGTCACGGCAAAGCAAAATATACGCACCCCATATTGCAGGATTAAACCAATAAACAGATAAAAGAACAAAGCCTAAGGGTTTCCAAAAATGGTCTTTACGTTTAAGATGTGCTTTTTCGTGCATTACTATATAATCTAACTGCTCATCGGTTATACCCGACGGAACGTAAATCTTAGGCTTGAAAAGGCCGAGAATAAAAGGTGTAGCTATATTATCGCAATAATATATTCTATCTTTAAAAAGAAGGGATACCCCTACCTTTTTTCGTAATCTTATATAAGAAACTAAACCGTAAACAAGTATAGCTATTAAGCCGATAAGCCAGATAACAGCCAAAACTGTTGTAAGATTTGAAAACGTATTTGTAGGTACGGTAACGCCCTCAAAATATCTATCTCCCATATAATCGTTTATGCCCGTATCAACAACAGGAACGCCCGTTTGAATAGTAAATGGTCTGCCCACAGATTCGGTATTCACTGAAATAGTTTGTGAGCTTGGAACAAGGCTTAACGCACTTTCAAAAGAAAACGGACAAACAAGGCGGATAGCAACAAGTGCCCACAAAAGACAGTTAATCCATTTGGGAGCCCTTTTCAACAAGAGTCTTGCAACAATTACCGCCAAAACAAGATAACTTGCAGTTACGCTCATATTGAATAAATCTAAAAATACTTCTGTCATTTTTAAACCTCCTCAAAGGAGTCAATCATTTTCTTGATTTCTTCAAGCTCTTTTGCGGTAGGCTTTTTTCTGCTTGAAAAAGCCGCAATAAACGCAGGCAACGAGCCTTCAAAGGTTTCCTCAACAAACTTTTCGCTTTGAATTGCGTAAAAGTCATTTTTAGAAATCAACGATGTAACAACGCTGTTTTCGGTTATAAACAATCCTCTTTCACAAAGCTTTTTTAAAACTGTATACGTAGTGGTTCTTTTCCAATTAAGCTCTTTTTCGCATATTCTAACAAGCTCTTTCGTAGTTAAAGGCTCGTTTTCCCAAACGATATCAGCGAAACGAGCCTCAACCATACCTAATTTTATTTCATTCATAAGAACACCTCCGAAACTGTCTATCACTAATAGACTGCGATTACAGTCTATCACCAATAGACA
>JAZROI010000086.1:0-9967 GCA_045648585.1 Acutalibacteraceae bacterium | reverse complement strand
ATCCGACTTGTCATCACCAGCTTCATCATCTTCTTCATCTTCATCAAAAGCAACAGAGAACTTTTTATCATCAATTTTTTCAATTGAATCTAATATTGAAGAATTTTCCCTTTCCTCTTCAAACATCGAAACATCAACCCTGCCTGCATCTACAGAGAAGCCTTTTGATATCGGGATATCATCGTATTCTTTTGCATCAGCTTCGGTTTCAGCTTCCACTGCTGCTTGAACATCATCATTTTCTACGGTTTCATCTGTAGCTTCCTCAGCAGCCTCTTCGATTTCAGTATCATCAGCTTCATCAGCAAATTCATTCGAAAAATCAAAATCTGTAGAATTTACTGAAAAGCCTGATTCAAAAGTTTCTGTTTCTTCAGCTGCTTCAATAACCTCATCAGCTTCTTCTGCATCATCCTCAACAAACTCAAGAGATGAGCTTTCCTCAAAGAAATCATAAGGAAGAGTAGTCTTTACAACGTCCTCACCTGCGAAATCACCTTCATCTTCTTCGAATGAGTCAAACTGAATATCTTCTGTAACGATTTCAAAAGCTTCAGCTACAGTTTTATCATCAGCCTTGTCAATCTCGTCATTATCTACAACGTCAACAACAAGTGATGCCTTTTCTTCCTTCTTTTGCTCTTCAAGCTCATTTGCTTTTTCAACAGCTAATTCAGGAAGCTTTGAAATCATTTCAATATGAGCTTTATACTGTGAAAGTATTGATGCTCTGAATTCAGAAACTTCTTTCTTAAGCATGTCATAATGTAAGGATTCGCTTGTTATTGTTCTGTTAGCAGCACCAACGGTATCACTTGCAGAATCGTTAGCTTTAATAAGAATACCGTGAGCCTCTTCTTTCGCTTTATTAATAATTGCTTCAGCTTTATCACGAGCAATTGAAAGAAGAAGGTCGGCATCAGCAATAGCCTGTTTTTCGGCATCCGCTTTAATAATATCAGCTTCGCCTTTTGCAGCTGCAAGAATTGCTTCAGCTTCTGACTTTGAATCCTCAACTGACGTTTCAGCTTCTTTAACGATAATATCAGCAGCTTTTTGAGCACTTAATACAGCCTGTTTAATTTCAGTTTCATCTTGCTTATACTGTTCAAGTCTGTCTGCTAATAAACTAACACGCTTTACAAGCTCAGCATTTTCGCGATACATTTTTTCATAAGCAATAGCTACTGTCGCGAAAAATTCGTCAACGTCATCTGATTTATAAGCATTTCTGCCTGCACCTTTAAATTCATACTCTCTGAGTTCTGCAGGTGTCATCATAATAAAATCCCCACTTCCGTTTTAAAACAATTGGAAACTATTAAAATATAGTTTTTTCCCTAATCAATAAAATAATAAACTAATCAATTAATTTAAATTAAAAGAAAACGCCTGTGCTTTCTAATTCATCTAAAAGGTCACCTGAAACGTTAACATTGTATGGTGTGATGATATAGGTGTTAGAAGAAACCTTCTTTAACTGACCGCCGTTAGCATATGCAACACCGTTAAGTAAGTCGATAAGTCTTCTTGAAACATCACGGCTCGCAGCTTCGAGGTTGAGAACAACGGTTCTCTTCTCGTTAAGGTGGTCAGCAATACCTCTTGCATCCTCAAATTTATCAGGCTTTACAAGAACTACCTGAAGCATTGCTGTAGTACGAACGTCTACAACTCGGCTGGGATCATTTGTAGTTCT
The DNA here is from genome assembly GCA_045648585.1 of Acutalibacteraceae bacterium. Taxonomy (GTDB): domain Bacteria; phylum Bacillota; class Clostridia; order Oscillospirales; family Acutalibacteraceae; genus DTU089. The sequence goes on along the minus strand of JAZROI010000086.1, from coordinate 8,268 downwards.
CCTGACACGAGGTGTGGGTCGTGTTGCTTCTCTTTCGTAATCTTCATAAGAAGAAACGTTTGAAAAAGAACGATTATCAAAACTTTCTTCCTGATAATCTAACTGCTCCTCATCGAAATCTTCTTCATCGTTTGAGTTTGTAAACCTTTTCCAATAATCCATAAATGACATAATTTTTAACCTCCATTATTTATATATACGAGCCCCAAATATCAAGGAGCCAACTCTTACTAAATTTGAACCGTGTAAAATCGCTTCTTTATAATCACCGGACATTCCCATTGAAAGAATATTAAAGTCATTACCAAAAAGCTTTTTACTTTTTATTTCATTAAAATACTCATTCATATTGTCAAAGTATTTTTCTAACAACAAATTGTCATCGCATATCGGTGGTATTGTCATTAAACCTTTAACGTTTAAAAACGGTAGTTCAGAAATTTCAATAAGCGATTCGTTGAAGATTGTTTTATCAAAGCCTGTTTTGCTTTCCTCATCGCCTATATTAATTTCCAAAAGTATATCAACGTTGGTTGAGTTTTTTGAAGCAGCATCTGAAATGGCTTTAGCTAAACGGACACTGTCAACAGATTGAATCATATCAACCTCTTTAATAATTTTTCTTACTTTATTGGTTTGTAAATGACCGATAAGATGTTTTTCAACACCTGAAAGCTTCAGTTCATCTCTTTTTGAAAGAAATTCTTGAACCTTGTTTTCGCCGATTAAATCAATGCCACACTCTTCTATGGCGTAGTTTATAAAAATTGGAGCAACTGTTTTAGTAACAGCCATAAGCTTTATTTCATCGGGATTTCTGCCCGACTTAATTGCTGCTTCACTCATTTCATTCCTAATTATTTTGATATTTTCGCTGATTGAAATAAAACGAGTGGCTTCAGACGAGTTTATTGTCATACAAATCAACTCCTTCCGTAACAACGTTATCATAAAGCCTTATATAATCAGAAGCATCTTTAGGGTTATCTACAATAGAATAAGAATCAGTAGAATAAATAACGTGAATTTTTCTAAAGCCCATTAGATTACCTCTGACGATATAAACTCCTTTTTCACCGTCAACTGTTCTTATAGATGAATTTGGAATTTTAAAACCTGAATATTCATCAGTTATAATTTGAATATCCTCAATTCTGAATTCAGAAAGATTTTCGTTCATTTCGTCACAAGAGAGAATTAAAATAGTTTTATCACCATCTCTGTTTCCGATTTTATGAATTGAAACAGGCAATTTTTCAATACCTGCTGACGGGAAGTTAACGTATAAAGCTTTATCGTTGGATAAATCAATAGTTTTATCGGTATCAACAAGACACACGATATACCAATTAAATGATGAAACCGTTCTGCCGACAATAGAAGAGCTGACATCTGACGGTTTAGATTTAAAAGCTTTTTTAACGTCATCAATTGTAAGATTATCAACATCCGAATACTTGATAACGTTTTCATAGCCGTCAGCACCGCTTATAAAGTACCCCGCTTCTTCGGCTTTCACTTCTGTATAAGCGTATTTTTCGGATTGTAAGTCTTCCAATTCTTTCTTTAAAGACTCTAACTTATCACCAAAATCAAAGTGAGTTCCTGTTGCTATTTGCTTGCCAATAACCGAATCTCTAAACAACTCTGATTTATCAATTGCTTTTTTATAATCACCGCTATCAACTGATTTCAAATAATCGGTTAATTCGCTATTAATCTTTTTAGTTAATGAATCTATATTAAGCGTTTGAACGTTTGCTTGACCTGAAACGTATTCATAATGGTCAATCTCTTTTCTTAATTCTTGTACCTGTAAGAATGATGATGCATCTTCAACAGAGTCAAAAACAACGGAAACGGTATCACCTGCTGCAACTCTTTCACCGTCGGTCACAAATGAAACAGTAGTGCCCGTAGCATCGTTTTTAATAAACTTCTCGTCACGAACAACAAAGCATTGGGTGTCAATGGTTTCGTAAACGGTTTCTTTCAACGCAAATTCAGTTTCCATTTTTGCGTTAGATGAAGCAACTATCTGGTAAATGATATATGAAGAGAAAAATGCAATAACAGAAAATATTAAAATTATTGAAATGATACGTTTTGATTTTAAATTCTTCACTTAATCACCACCTAAAAAATCATTAATTAAAGCTTCGGCTTCACTGTAAATAGTTTCTCTATCTTTATTATCGGCGTAAAGCCAATGTATTTTATTATTTCTTTTAAACCAAGTTAACTGCCTTTTGGCGTAACGCCTTGTTTCGCGTTTTAAATTATCTACGCATATATCTAAATCAGTTTCACCATCAATATACGGTTTTAATTCTTTACAACCAATTGCCTTGAAAGCAGTAACAGACGGGTTCATTTCAAAAAACTCTTTCGCTTCCTCTAACAATCCGTTTTCAAGCATTATATCCACTCTTTTATTGATTCTATCGTAAAGAATTTCTCTATCGCGATAGCCAATTGCAATATATAACGGCTCTATATCACTTTCAACGTTATGGGAAAGCAAATTTTGTTCAGTTAAGGTTTTACCTGTTGCTCTATAAACCTCTAACGCTCTCAAAACTCTTATGGTATTGTTAGGGTGAATATTTCGAGCAGCATCAGGGTCAACCTCGCATAATTCTTCATAAAGCTTTTCGATACCTTTAATTTCAAACTCTTTCTTTAAAGTTTCTCTGACTGTTTCAGAGCCTGCGTTATCTAAAAATTGAGTATTTGAAAGAAAAGAATCAATATAAAGACCCGTACCGCCTACAATAACCGGTAGTTTTCCTCTGGCAACGACGTCATCAAAAACTAAATTTGCATCATTACAGTAGGCGGAAACGCTATATTTTTCAGTTACAGGAAGAAAATCAATCAAATGATGCGGTACACCTTGCATTTCTTCAGTAGTGGGTTTAGCAGTTGCGATACTCATACCCTTATAAATCTGCATAGAATCGGCAGAAATTACTTCACCGTTAAATTTACGGGCAACATAAACGCCTAAACCGGTTTTACCTGAAGCGGTAGCACCAACAATCACTATTGCCTTCTTTTTCACTAAATCACCTTGTCCAAGTTTTAAACTATCCTCTTAAATTGTTTTTCAAGCTCTCTTTGAGTCATTTCAATCATAACGGGTCTGCCATGAGGACAGTAACGAATATCATCACGGGATAAAAGGAGCTTCACAAACATTTCAGCTTCATATTTTGAAGTGAAATTACCAGCTTTTACAGCTGCTCTGCAAGCCATTGAATGATAAATCCAATCCAACTTCTCAGGAAGTAACGTTTTGACGTTATTAGCAAGATAACCCGCTATTTCAAGAATAATATCATATAAATTTGAATCGGTAAGTTCAGGTGGACAAGCATTTACTTTAACACATCTATCACCGAAATCGGAAATATCATAACCTGCATCATAAAGCAAATCTGAATTTTCGATTACAGCATTATACTCATCGGCAGATAAATTAACCGTAATTGGTTGAAGCATGATTTGAGAGTTACCGCTACCCTCTTTTTTAAATTTTTCAAAAAGAATTCTTTCATGGGCAGCATGCTTATCAAAAATAACCATCTTACCCTCAAGCTCTGCTATTAAATAAGTATTGAAAGCTTCACCGATAAACTTAAATTCCGGTACAGCCGAAACAGATATATTTGCAGTCGCCTTTTCAGCATCATTTTCTATAATTTCATCTACAATACCTGTATTATTTTCGATCTTTACTTCTACGTCAGCAGAAACGCTTGCTTCAAAGCTAGTATCAAGGCTTGTAGCTGAAGGGGTATTAACAGTATATGATGAATTATTATCGTTTCCGATATTGATTTTCTTTTCTTCAATAACCGTAGAAACAGTTTTGCTTTGAGAATCATTAAAGCTGATTTTAGTAACAATTGGTTTCTCAAAGCTGTCTTTTAAGAAATCAAGCTGTTTTGGCTCATCGTTTTTAGGTGAATTAAAAGTTACGCCATCAACACCTGAAATATTGCCAAATTCTTTGACGTAAACCGTTCTTTCTGTTTTTACTTCTGTAACCGTTTTTTCAGGTGTTACAACGGGCATATCGTTAAGCTTTAACTGCTCGCCTTTTTCCGCAGGCTTCATAAAAGCCTTTGCAGTTGAAAAAGTTGCTTGTAGCCTTGATTTATCATCAGTTATAGCGGATAAAACACCGTTATATATACAATCGAATATTCTTTTTTCATCATAAAAACGGACTTCGGTTTTTGCAGGGTGAACGTTAACGTCAACTGCTTCAAAGGGTAAATCAACAAACAAAACGCAACCGGGGTATTTTCCTACCATAATTGAGTTTTTATAAGCAGCCTCTAACGCACTTAAAAATACAACACTTTTCACGTAACGGTTATTGACGTAAAAAATCTGCATTGAACGACTGTTTCTACAACTTGTCGGTTTAGTTGTAAAGCCTTTTACTGTAATACCGTTTTGATTATTTTCAACGGGTAAAAGGTTATCTGTAAAATCTTTACCGTAAACTGCGTAAATTGCCGATTTTAAATTGCCGTCACCCGGGGTTGAAAACTGAAGCTTACCCTCACGAATAAATTTAAATGAAACAGTAGGGTTAGAAACGGCAATTTTCTCAACAATACTTGCAATATAATTGCCTTCCTGAACGTCCTTTTTTAAAAATTTCAATCTTGCAGGGATATTATAAAATAAATCTCTTACAACAAGGGTTGTACCAACGGGGCAACCTGCATCATCAATAAGTATTTCTTCCCCGCCTTCAATAACGTATCTTGTGCCAACATCGGACTCTTCAGTTTTAGTTAGCATTTCGACCTTCGATACCGCACAAACTGAAGCTAAAGCTTCACCACGGAAGCCAAGAGTTGAAATAGCATCTAAATCAACAATGTTTTTTATTTTACTTGTTGCGTGACTGATAAAGGCTTTTCTGACGTCATCACGGTCAATACCGCAACCGTTATCAGTAACTCGAATATATGTTTTACCGCCATTTTGAATTTCGACGGTAACGTTTTTAGAGCCTGCATCAATTGAGTTTTCAACAAATTCTTTAATAACTGAGGACGGGCGTTCAACAACCTCACCTGCAGCAATTAAATCTGCTATATTTTTAGGCAATACGTTAATTACAGGCATAAACACCCTCCTTCCGTTATCTTAATTAATAATTAAAGCTCTTCTGCACCGTTTTGAAGCTCAAATAAAACTGTTATCGCTTCAATTGGTGTAAGTGTATTGACGTCAATATTTTTTAGTCTTTCTATAATTGCATCCTTGCCGTTACTTGTGAACGAGAGTTGTAATACATCCTCTTCCTCAGGAAGCTGTTCAACAGGCTTTGCAATTGTTATTTTCTCTTGACTTTCAAGAGTAGATAATATTTTCTTTGCATTTTCAACAACGGCTTTCGGTACACCTGCAAGAAGAGCAACCTGAACACCGTAGCTCCCGTCGGCAGCACCTTTGACTATACGACGTAAGAATGTTATATCGTCACCGCGTTTTTTTACGGAAGTGTTATAATTTTTAACACCGTCAACAGTGTTTTCAAGCTCTGTTAACTCATGATAATGGGTTGCAAATAATGTTTTTGCACCTATTCTCTTTTTATCTGCGGTGTATTCGAGCACTGCTCTTGCAATACTCATACCATCATATGTAGAAGTACCTCGTCCAATTTCATCAAATACAATAAGGCTCTTATTTGTTGCGTATTTAAGAATGTCAGCAACCTCGGTCATTTCAAGCATAAAGCTTGATTGACCTGCAGAAAGGTCATCCGAAGCACCTACACGGGTGAAAATTCTGTCAACTATACCGATTTTTGCACTTGAAGCAGGAACAAAGCTACCAATTTGAGCCATAAGTGTAATTATAGCAACCTGACGCATAAAGGTAGATTTACCCGCCATATTAGGACCGGTAATAATAGCAATTCTGTTATCACGGCAATCAAGATGAGTATCGTTAGGCACGAATGGTGAGCCATTTAACATAAGCTCAACAACGGGATGCCTACCGTCTTTTATAATTATCTCATCAGAAGTGTCAACAATAGGTCTTGTATAGTTGTTGTTAACAGCAACGTAAGCGAGTGAACAAAGGCTATCAAGCCTTGCAACTGCTCTCGCAGTTACTCTCACTCTTTCGAGCTGGTCAGCAACACTATTTCTTATTTGAGAAAAAATTTCGTATTCAATACGAACAATTCTTTCCTGAGCTCCAAGAACCTTTGATTCAAGCTCTTTAAGCTCTTGAGTTATATATCTTTCGCAATTAGATAGCGTTTGTTTTCTAATGTAATGTTCGGGCACAAGGTCTTTAAAAGAGTTTGTAACCTCAATATAGTATCCGAAAACTCTGTTATAACCTATTTTAAGCTTTTTGATACCCGTCTTTTCTTGCTCGGCTTGTTCAACCTCAGCTAAAAAGCCCTTACCGTTTTCAACGATATCGTGAAGAGTATCAAGCTCACTGTTATACCCTTTTTTAATCATTCCGCCCTCTCTTACGGTTAACGGCGGATCTTCAGTTATAGCGTTTTCTATTAATGAAAGAACATCCTCTAACAAATCAATGTCATCGTAAATACTGTTAAGCATTTTAGATTTAACACCACTAATAGAAGATTTAATATTTGATAACTGTTCAATAGTTTTACCGAGAGTTCTTAACTCTTTAGCATTTGCAGTACCATAAACAATTCTCGTCATAATTCTTTCAATATCGAACATCTCGGAAAGGTAATTCATTAAAGAATCAAGAAGAATTGTATCAGCAGCTAATTCTTCAACTGCGTTTTGCCTTTGTATAATGGCATTATAATTAATTAACGGTTGCTCAACCCAACTACGAATAAGACGTTTACCCATAGCGGTTTTAGTATGGTCAAGCACCCAAAGAAGACTACCCTTCTTTTCACGACGAAGCTGTGTTTCGGTTAATTCAAGGTTTCTTCGTGCTGAAATATCAAGTGACAAATATGAATTTTCGTTATAAAAATCAACGTCATTAATATTATCAAGCTCATTCTTTTGAACGCCTTTCAAGTAAATTAAAGCAATACCGAAAGCGTAAAGAAGAGCAGGATTTTTAGAAAATTCAGAAAGCTTATCATCATCCTGAGGGATATGAGCCGAAATAACAGAATTTAAGTCGGCTTCATTATAATCAGCTTCATTTATAAGCTGATAATCAACCGATAATCTGTCTTTAATAAAGCTTATAACAGACTTAACGGAAGCGGCATATTTATTTATAATAACTTCACTTGGTCTATAGCAACCAAGCTGGTTAATAATTCTTGCGGTAGAATCGTCATCAGTAAATGAATCAAGATGAACCTCACCCGTTGAAACGTCAACGAAAGCTATACCGCAATTTTTATCGTTTAAAAAGATAGAAGCGAGATAGTTGTTTTTGCTTTCGTCAAGCATATTACTTTCAATAACCGTACCCGGTGTAACAATTCTTACAACGTCACGCTTAACTATACCTTTAGCGGTTGCAGGGTCTTCAACCTGCTCACAGATAGCGACCTTGTAGCCACGGCTTACAAGCTTTGCTATGTATGAATCAGCACTGTGGAAAGGAACGCCGCACATAGGCGCACGCTCCTCCTGACCGCAATCTCTACCCGTCAGAACAAGCTCTAACTCTTTAGATGCAATTTTAGCGTCCTCAAAAAACATCTCGTAAAAGTCACCGAGACGGAAGAATAAAAGAGTATCCGCATAATATTTTTTAATTTGGAAATATTGTTCCATCATTGGAGAAAGCTTAGCCATTTTTTACCTCAGTACTTAAAGAATAATTTTAATTAATTAGTGACAACCGCCACAGCTGCTGCAAGAGCCGTCACAGTGATGCTCCTGATGAGGATCACATGTTGCAGGGTCCTGACCGTCTACACAACAAGCAAGAATGCCCATGATTTCGTTCATCATATCGTCAACTGCTGTTTTTGCAGCTTCGAATTTTACCATATTGCCGTTAAGCATAATTTCACGGTAAAGCTCTTCAAACTCTTTTGCATATGTTTCCATTTTAGAAGCATCTGCATCTTCGCCCTTTGAAGCTTCGTTCTGATAGTTTAACTGAAGAAGATTGATTTTGCCGATAAGCTCGTTGAGAGCATCGTCTGCTTCGTTTGCCTTTCTTGCTTCTTCATACTGTTTGTAGCGCTCGTCCTGCTGAATAGCAGCACCAAGCTGTCTTGTAAGGTCAATTACTGACATTTTTGTTTGCTCCTTA
>JAZROI010000085.1:0-16151 GCA_045648585.1 Acutalibacteraceae bacterium | reverse complement strand
ACGCCTTCGGTGCGAAATTCCGCCTTCTGCATCTAAAATCAACGCGTCTTTTTTTATAAGCAAGGTAGGTTGCTTTTAGTGCATAAGGCGTTTTTCTCACTCTTGACGTATCTTCATACGCCTTGCGGTTCATAAAGCCGTCTTCTGTATCCAAATCCTCTCAACGCAGGGAAGTTTTATTAGATTATGATTAAAGAATATCTTGAAATCGGGCAGATTGTCAGCACTCACGGTATTAAAGGCGAGGTGCGTCTTAACCCTTGGTGTGATACGCCCGAATTTGTGAAAAAGTTTAAAAATCTTTATTTTGACGATAAGGGTAATAAAGCTGTGAAGGTTGTTTCTTGCAGACCTCACGGCAATGTTGCCGTGTTAAAGCTAGAGGGCGTTGATACTGTAGAATCTGCTCAAAAGCTCAGAAACACGGTGCTTTATATGAAACGAAGCGACGTAAAGCTTCCCGAGGGCAAATGGTTTGTAAGCGAGTTAATCGGTTGTCAGGTGCTTGATGCTGATGATAATTCAATTTGCTACGGTGAGCTTCTCGACGTTGAAGCGTATCCCGCAAACGATATATGGTACGTTAAAACTCCTGATGGTAACGAGGTGCTTGTGCCCGCAATTAAGGATGTTGTAATTAAATGCGATGTAGCAGAAAATAAGGTCTACATTCGTCCACTCAGGGGGCTTTTTGATGAGAATTGATATTTTAACGTTATTTCCTCAAATGTGCGAAGCGGTAATGAGCGAAAGCATAATCGGCAGAGCAAGAAACTCGGGTAAGGTTGAAATCAACTTCCATCAAATTCGTGATTTTGCCGTAAACCGTCATAATCAGGTTGACGATACTCCCTACGGTGGCGGTGCGGGGATGCTTATGATGCCTCAACCAATATACGATTGCTTTATGAACGTATGCTCTGAAACAGAGGAAAGACCTCATTTAATTTATATGTCACCCTGTGGTAAAACTCTTACACAAGAGCGCGTTAAGGAACTGGCAAAGCTTCCTAATATTGCAATTCTTTGCGGTAGGTATGAGGGCGTTGACCAAAGAGTAATTGATGAAATTGTTGATGAGGAAATATCTATCGGTGACTACGTTGTAACCGGTGGTGAAATGCCTGCAATGATTCTTGCTGATGCGGTAGCCCGTATGCTTCCGGGTGTGCTTTCGGAGCCCGAGGGCTTTATGGGTGAGAGCCATTACTCCTCTTTGCTCGAATACCCTCAATACACAAAACCGCCTGTCTGGCATAATATGGAAGTGCCGGAGGTTTTAACCTCAGGCCACCATGCTAACATAAAAAAATGGCAGCGTGAAAGGTCAATTGAAAGAACTTTAGAACGTAGACCCGAGCTTCTCGAAAAAGCTGAATTGAGCAAAAAAGAAAAAGCATTTTTAGAGGAATTATTGAATACTAAATAAATAATTGTTTATATTTAATAATAAGCATCTACAATTGTGGTTATTTTGCACAAAACGAAGCTTTTATATTTTCTTTTGTTTAGTATTACAACCGAATTATTGATTTTTGACTAAAAGGTTAGCTTTTTTTCGTTGACTAAAATCAATTTGGTGGTATAATATAGTAAGTGATAAGTGGAATTTTCTACTCGAAACAAGTTAGAAATATATTTTGAATGTGGGAGAATCATTATGTACGTTAAAGATGTAACAGTTAAAAATCAGGTTGGTCTTCATGCTCGCCCCGCAACTTTCTTTATTCAGAAAGCAAACGAATTCAAGTCATCAATCTGGCTTGAGAAAGAAGAAAGAAGAGTAAATGCTAAGAGCCTTCTTGGTGTTCTTTCTCTTGGTATTATGGGTGATACTGAAATCCGCATCATCGCAGGCGGCGTTGATGAAGAACAGGCAGTAAATGCTCTTGTAGCTCTTGTTGAAAGTGGCTTTGCTGAAGCATAATTACTGTAAATTAACAAGCAACAAAAAGACCTTTCAACAGTTAAGCTGGTGAAAGGTCTTTTGCTTTATATTTAGGTATTGTAAAATATATTCAAATGAAATTTTAACGAAGGCAGGTGAGTGTATGGACGAAAGATTAAGACGGTTAAAGGATAAAGCTAATAAATTACCCTTAACACCCGGTGTTTATATAATGAAGGATAAAAATAAAAATATTATCTACATCGGTAAAGCAAAGGCGTTGAAAAACCGAGTAAGTCAATATTTCGGTGCTCAGGAAAAGCATCTTAACAAGGTGCGTAAAATGGTTGAAAACGTTGAAGATTTCGACTATATACTTACCGACAGCGAGTTTGAAGCCTTAGTGCTTGAATGTAGCCTTATTAAGCAAAATATGCCGAAATATAACATTCTTTTAAAGGATGATAAAGGCTTCAGCTACATTAAAATTACAAAGGGTATTTGGCGTAATATTTATGCCGTGTTACAAAAGGATGATAGCAATTCTGAATATTTAGGACCTTATACGGCGGGCTTTTCGGTTACTAAAGCGGTAGAGGAAGCCAAAAAGGTCTTTAAGCTTCCTACCTGTAACAAGATTTTCCCTCGCGATATAGGTAAAGACCGCCCTTGTCTTAATTATCATTTAGGTCTTTGCTGTGCTCCTTGCTCAGGTAAATTACCCTTAAGCGAATACGAAAAAAACGTTGAAAATGCTCTTGATTTTTTACAAAACGGAAGTAAAAAAACAATAAAGAACTTAACAATGCAGATGGAAGAGGCTGCCGAAAGGCTTGATTTTGAGCAAGCGGCAAAAATAAGAGATACAATTCGAAGTATTGAAAAGGTAGGCAGTAATCAAAAGGTTGTTTCTTCTACCTATAAGGTGCAGGATGTTTTTGCATTATCGGTTATGGATGGTAAAGCATGCTGGGCGGTTTTAAGATTTGAGGATAACCGTCTTGTTGACAGTGAGCATTTCTTTACCGACGAGGGCGAAAGCATTGCTGAAATGAGAGCAGAGCTTATAACCTCTTACTATTCTTTAAATAGAAAAATACCACCGAGAATAGAGCTTGACGGTGAGATTGCCGACAGTGAAAACATCGCAAAATGGCTTTCTGAAAAAAGAGGTACAAACGTTAGTTTAGTAATTCCTCAAAAGGGAGAGCAGGCAAAGATTGTTGATATGTGTAAAGCAAACGCTATGCAAAAGCTTACCGAGAAATACCGTTGTAACGACCGTAGCAGAGAAGCTCTTGAGGAGCTTGCTATGATGTTAGGCTTAAAGACTACTCCAGAGTATATCGAGGCTTACGATATTTCTCATACAGGCGGTAGCGACAACGTTGCGGGCATGGTTGTTTTTAAAGACGGTAAGCCTTTAAAAAGCGGTTACAAACGCTTTGCCATAAGGGGTTTTTCGGGTCAGGATGACTACAGGTCTATGGAAGAAGTGCTTTCACGAAGGTTTGATGAATATTACAAGCATAAAGAGCAGGGCGTAACCGTAGGCTTCGGAAGACTTCCCGATTTAATTCTTCTTGACGGTGGCAAGGGTCAGGTTAATGCGGTATTGCCTCTTCTTAGCCAATACGGTATTGACGTGCCCGTTTTCGGTATGGTTAAAAACAGTAAACACAGAACCTCCGCCATATCAACCGCAGGTGGCAGGATAGATTTTAACTCAAGAAAAAAAGCCTTTAACCTTGTAACGAATATACAAGACGAGGTGCATAGATATTCAGTTGCTTATCATCGCAAAAAGCACACAAAATCAGCCCTTTCAGCCGCCCTTACCGATATCAAAGGCATAGGCGAAAAGAAAGCAAAAAATCTGATGATAAAATTCAAAACGTTAGAGGGTATCGGCAAAGCCGATAAAGAAGCTCTTATGAGCGTCCCCGGCATTACAGAAGCCAATGCAATTGAAATCATAAAAGCCTTTAAGGGTGAATAGATTAAATAAAACGGAGCAAGATTTTCTTTTAACTTGCTCCGTTTTTGCTTTATTTAGTTTGCTTGATTTTTATCTGTACTGAAAATCCCATTTGGGCTCGCCGTTACAGTTCTCTTTCATTTTTTCATTCCAGTTACAGAACAATTCTGATAACTCATCGTTTAAAAAGAAGTCCAGATACTTATCAAAATTTGGTGCAAATTTCATTGATTTTATAGTATCTAAAGAAGTGAAGAAAACTTCCCCCTCATCAGTAGCATCTAGTAATTCACCGCTATAATTTGTCGTCTTATAGCAATGAACAAAATATTTATCGTTTGTTTCGTTGTTATGCCAATGAATAAGACCGCAATATTTAAGAGCCGTTATATCAAGCCCCGTTTCTTCCTTTACTTCTCTTACGGCACAGTCATATATACTTTCACCGTTTTCAACGTGACCGCCGGGGAATGAGATACCGCACCAATATTTAATTCTGTTTTGTACCAATACTTCCTTCGTTTCAGGGTTTTGTACCATAATCATATTGGTTATTTCTATTTTAGCCATAAATTTACTCCACAAAAATCTTTTCTTCAATTTTAGCATAGATATTAACAATAATAAAGATAGTATCTCAAAAAAACTTGACAAAATACTATAATAAATGCAATAATATACTGATTTCATATGTTTACATTTTTGTTTTATATATGATTATTTTAAATTACGGAGGTGTTGTCTGATGCGAGTTATTACAGGTACTGCAAGAGGCAGACGTTTAAAAACTCTTGACGGTGACAGTGTCAGACCTACGACCGATAAAGTTAAAGAATCTATTTTTAATATCGTTCAGTTTGAAATTGAGGGTAGACGTGTTCTTGATATGTTCTGCGGCTGCGGTCAGCTTGGTATTGAGGCTCTCAGCAGGGGTGCTGCTTCTGCGGTGTTTGTTGATATTTCCCGAGCATCAATTCAGGTAACTGAAGAAAATCTTGAAGCAACGGGCTTCAGAAATATTTCTAAAACAGTTCTCGGTGATTCTCTTTCGTACCTCGACAGAACGTCAGAGATGTTTGATATTGCGTTTCTTGACCCGCCTTACAGGGCAGGGTTAATGAACGAAGCACTCGAAAGAGTAAGGCTTCATATTGCAGATGGCGGTGTTATCGTTTGCGAAACTGCTTCTGAAGAGGTTTTACCTGAAGCTATTGAAGGGTTTACCTCTAAGCGTTACAAATACGGCAAAATCGCTTTAACTGTATATAGAAAGGATTTTTAAAATGGGTAAAACGGTTGTATGCCCCGGTAGCTTTGACCCGCTTACCATAGGGCATCTTGATATTATAACCCGTTCATCAAAGCTTTTTGATAAGGTTATCGTTGTTGTAATGCGTAACTACAGTAAAAACGTTGGTAGCTTTACAACTGAAGAACGAGTAGATTTTATAAAACGCTGCACAAAGGATTTACCAAACGTATACGTTGATACTCATGCAGGGCTTCTTGCTGAATACGTTAAGGAAAAAGGTGCACACGCTGTTGTAAAGGGTTTACGTGCTGTTTCTGACTTCGATGACGAATTTCGTCAGGCTCTTACAAATCAGCAGTTGAATCCCGAAATGGAAACTATATTTATGGTTTCAAATGCTGAGCACATGTTTTTAAGCTCAAGCGTTGTTAAAGAAGTTTGCGGATTAGGTGGCGACGTAAGTAGCTTCGTTCCCGCCGAAATCCGAGACGATATAGTAAAAAGATTATCAAGAAAATAAACAAAACATGAACGAAAGGATTGTTATCTAATGGGTACAAGTATTATTGAAAAATCACTTGCAGACATCGAAAGACTTATCGATGAAGCAAAGGTTATGCCTATTGTAGGTAAAACTATGATTGACCAGGAGGAGCTTTCAAGACTTATCGAAGATATTCGTCTTCATATGCCCGAAGAAATTACTCAGGCTAAAAGAATTGCTCAGGAAAGACGCGATATTCTCGATCAGGCTCAGGCAGAGGCTGAAAGCATTATTGACAAAGCCCGTCAAAGAGCTGACATAATGATTGAAGAGCATCAGATTACAAAAGAAGCAAAAAGTGCTGCGGAAGATATTTTCCGTCAGGCAAAATTAGAGTCGGAGGAGCTTCTTGCAGCTTCAAAGCAGAAAGCAGAGGATATGACTCTTAAAGCAGAAAAATGGTCAAATGATATCCGTAAAAATGCAAAAGCTTACGTTGAAAAAATCATTAAGGATACAGACGAAACTCTCACAAACAGCGTTAATGATATCAGACGTCTTCGTCAGAGTGTTAATAGCGCTCTCGGTAACACAGGTGTTTCTTCAAGACCTGATTTTAACGACTAATCAATAATTAATTTAAATTTTACTTAAGGTGAAAAGTCATAATGGAAAAAGAAAAGTTGTGTTTGCGTTGTATGCGTAGAATAGGCGACAACACCGTTTGCCCCTATTGTCGCAACGAAAGCAGTGAGCCACAAACTAATCCTTATCTTCCTCTTAAAACCGTTATAGGCGGTAAATATCTTATCGGTAAAATGGTGGGTAATAATAGTGAAGGTACTACTTATTACGGCTTCGATTTAGAGAAGAAAACCCCCGTTACTATAAGAGAGCTTTACCCCGAAGGAATGCTTACAAGAGGTGACGGGAACTATTGCCTCGTAAACGTAGGTAAGGCATCTGATTTTATTGATGTAAAAGAGGATTTCCTTAAGCTTTGGAGAGCTGTTGCTTCTTTAAAGGGTTATACAGCTCTTACAAACGTGTATGCTATTGTAGAGGATTTGGGCACTGTTTACGTAATAAGTGAATATTTAGGTGAAGGGCAATCTCTCAGAGAGTATCTCCTTGAAACAGAACAGGGTTACATATCCTGGGATGATGCAAGATTGCTGTTTATGCCCGTTGTTTCAGCTTTAAACGAGCTTCACGAGGCAGGCGTTATCCATGGCGGTATATCGCCTACAACGCTTGTTATTGATACTAAAGGCAAGCTTCGTATTACAGGCTATTGTATAGAGGCTGTTCGCCGTGAAAAAAGCGGTATGACAAGCGAATTGTTCGACGGCTATGCTGCAGTTGAGCAGTATGGCTTCAGTAGCGGTCTTACCGAAAGCACAGATATTTATGCCTTTGCAGCGGTTCTTTACAGAACTCTTATCGGTAGCGTTCCTATGAGCGCTTCCTCAAGGCTTACAAATGATAAATTAATGATTCCGGGAAAGTTTGCTGAAATGTTACCAGCATACGTAATAAATGCTTTAGTTAACGCTTTACAGATACTTCCCGAGGAAAGAACTCTTAACGTAGAACAGTTGAGAGATGAATTATCTGCTTCTCCTGCAGCGGCAGGCTCGGCTTCGTTATATTCTTCTAACAATGAACCGGAAGAGGATGACGGTGACGGTGATAATGAGTATGAAGAATACGAAGAATATGATGAGGATTATGATGACGAGGCTGCTTCTGATGAGGTTGATAATCCCCAAAAGCTCCGTAAGAGTACAATTGCAGCTTTCGTTATCAGTGTTATTCTCTGTCTTGCAATTCTTATAACCGTTCTTGTGGGTATTAACCGCAATTCTCAAGGTGAAGAAGAAACTTCTACAACAGAAAATACAGCAGCTTTTGTTGAAGATACAGAAAAAGAATCTGAAATTACGGAAGACGTTGTTTCAATAAAGGTTCCCGATTTTAAAGGCAAACTTTTTGAAGACGTTAAAACAGATGAAAACTATAGAAAAGTTCTTTCTTTTAACACTGAATACGTAGACAGTGAAGAGGATAAGGGCACTATTATTTCTCAGGATATAGCTCCCGGTACTTCAATTTCATCTGTTGAGGGTAAAAAAGAAATCACGATTAAAGTGAGTAATGGCTTAAAAGTCCCCGACGTTGAAGGCGAAAAGATGAACGAAGCTATAGTAGCTCTTAATGATGCAGGCTTTAACAATGTTAAAACCGTTGCAGGTAACGTTGCAAATAAAGCAAGTGACTCTCTCGTTGTTTACCGTGTTGTATACGAAAAAGAGGGTAGCGACGATTGGTCGGCTATTCCGAGCGACGGCAGACTTTCTGCAAGTGATTCAATTCTTGTTTACTATTACGGTGAGTATAGTGACGAGTCAACAACTGAAAACTCTACTACAACTCAACCCCAGACCACACAGCCTCAGTCAACAACTACCACTGAAGCTCAATCTACAACAACTGAAGAGCAGAGCGATTCAAGTGTTGATGAAGCAGTTCCCGTAGGTTGATTTCGGCGTGAATAAATTATTTGAAAAAACACTTGACAAACGTAACCAAAATTGATATTATATCAAGGCAATAAAGCAGAACTGTTCCGTTCTCACCAAACGAGAGGTATTGTTTGGTCAATAGTTTCATCTGGTTACGCAATACTTGCGTTTTGAAGCTCGAACGGAATTTTTCGTTCGAGCTTTTCATTATTTTTTGGAGGTGCTTAGGTATTAGCAAGGAGAATCAAATCAACGAGGAAATCAGAGATAAAGAAGTAAGAGTTATTTCTGCAGACGGTGAGCAGGTTGGCGTTATGTCTGCAAAAGAGGCTCTCTCGTTAGCAGAAAAAAGTAATCTTGACCTTGTTAAAATTGCTCCCAACGCAGTTCCCCCTGTATGCAAAATTATGGACTACGGTAAGTTCAGATTTGAACAGGCTAAACGCGAAAAAGAAGCAAAGAAAAAACAAAAGGTTATGGATATCAAAGAAGTTCGTTTATCTTTGAATATTGACACTGGTGACTTTAATACTAAAGTTAATCATGCTCTCCGTTTCTTAAAAGACGGTGATAAGGTAAAAGTGTCAATTCGTTTCAGAGGCAGGGAGATGGCACACACCGACAACGGCATTGTAATAATGCAGCGTTTTGCGGATGCTTGTTCCGAAATCGGTTCAGTCGAAAAACCCGCTAAACTCGAAGGTCGCTCAATGCTTATGTTCCTTGTTCCCAAGGCATCCAAGTAATTGCAATATTAAGGAGGATTTATCATGCCCAAACTCAAAACACATTCAGGTGCAAAAAAGCGTTTCAAAATGTCTAAAAACGGTAAGGCTATCCGTGCACATGCAAATAAGTCACACATTCTTACCAAGAAAACAACAAAACGTAAAAGAGGTCTTCGTAAGACCGGCGTAGCTGACGTTACAAATCAGAATCAGATCAAA
Source organism: Acutalibacteraceae bacterium (assembly GCA_045648585.1). GTDB lineage: Bacteria > Bacillota > Clostridia > Oscillospirales > Acutalibacteraceae > DTU089. Next base: position 7,077 of record JAZROI010000085.1, on the reverse strand, counting down.
CGTCTTATTCCTTATAAATAATTAGAATTGGTAATCGGAGGTAACTTATAATGGCACGTATAAAAGGTGCGATGATGACTCGCAAAAGAAGAAATAAAGTTCTTAAACTCGCTAAGGGTTATTATGGCTCAAAGAGCAAACTTTTTAAAACAGCTAAACAGGCTGTTATGAAAAGCGGTAACTACGCTTATATCGGCCGTAAGCAGAAAAAAAGAGATTTCCGTCGTCTTTGGATTACAAGAATCTCTGCTGCTTGCAAGATGAATGGTATCAACTACTCAACATTCATCAACGGTCTTAAAAAAGCAGGCATCGAGCTCAACAGAAAGATGCTTTCAGAAATTGCTATTGCTGATCCCGAAGGCTTTGCAGCTCTCGTAGAAAAAGCAAAAGCAGCTCTTTAATAATCGTTTTTTACGCCCGACCATGAACGGTCGGGCGTAAGATGTTTAGGAGGGCTTTTTACGGAACGTATTACAAGTAAAACAAATGATAAAATTAAGTACGCCGTAAAGGTGAGGGAAAGCTCATCTTTCAGAAAAAACGAAGGCGTATTTTTCGTTGAAGGAGCAAGGCTTTGTGCGGATGCTGCTTTGACGGATTTAACTATAAATGAGCTTTACGTTACTGATAAAGCGATAGAGAAATACAGCGACTACGTGCGTTTGGTTGAAGAGAAGGCCAAGCGTTGCTTTGTTGTGTCCGAAGAGGTAGCGGAAAAACTCTCTGATACCAAGAGTAATCAAGGTGTTTTCTGCCTATGTAAAATGCTTGACAAAAATACAAATATAGGTAAAATAAAATACAATAGGAAATATATTGCCTTAGAAAGCATTTCTAATCCGTCAAACTTCGGTGCCGTTGTAAGAACAGCCGAAGCTGTCGGACTTGATGGCGTTATCGTAAGTGGCGGTTGTGATATTTATAACCCGAAGTCGCAAAGGGCGGCAATGGGTTCGCTTTTCAGGCTCAACGTTATAACTACCGACGACTTACCCGCTTTCTTAAAGCAGCTTGCAGAAAACGGTATGACGGTTCTTGCAGGAGTGCCTGACAGAAATGCAGAGAAAATTACTGAGGTTGATATGAGCGGCGGCGTTGTTGCTATTGTGGGCAACGAGGGTGACGGTATAACCGAAGAAACTCAAAACGCTGCAACAAAGCTCGTTACAATTCCTATGAAGGGTAGAGCAGAGTCGCTTAATGCGGCGGCGGCAGCCTCAATTATGATTTGGGAAATGATGAGATGAGTAAGTGTCCTGTTGAATATTGGATTTGGCTTCAAAATGCATTAGGTGCGGGTGCAAGAACAGATGAAATTCTTTCTTATTTTTCCACACCTGAAAAGCTTTATCTTGCAGGGTCAAAGGAATGGCGTTTGTCAGGCCTTTTTACCGAAAAGAAAATTGAAGCCCTCCGTTCATCAACTCCTTCGGAAACTTTGAAAATTTTAAACGAGTGTCGTAATAAGGGTTATAGCATAATTACACCCGATTCCGACGAGTATCCCGAAAGATTAAAAAACCTTTCTGATATGCCGTTAGTTTTATACGGTGTCGGTGATTGCTCTGTGCTGAAGGATATCTTGAATATCGGTATTGTAGGTACGAGAAACGCAAGTGCCTACGGTATAGAGATTGCCCAGAAGCTTTCTTTTTCCTTAGCATCCTCGGGAGTAACTATCGTAAGCGGTGGTGCTTTAGGTATAGATAGCGAAGCTCATGCAGGTGCTATGCTTGCAAAGGGTAGAACGTTGGCGTTTTTAGGTTGCGGTTTATCCTTCGGCTATCTCAAAGAAAACGCCTCTTTAAGAAGAGCAATTACACGTTACGGTGCGGTTGTTTCTGAATATCAACCCTTTGCTTCGGCAAGCCGTACTACTTTCCCTATAAGGAATAGATTAATTTCAGGTGTTTCTTTAGGTGTTGTAGTTATTGAGGCGGGTGTGAAAAGCGGTTCTCTTATTACCGCTGACAGAGCACTTGAACAAGGCAGAGACGTTTTTGCCGTTCCCGGTGATATAGTCCGTTCTTCCTTTGACGGAACAAATCACCTTATTAAAAACGGTGCGAAGCCCGTGTTTTCTGCTGAAGATATACTCAGTGAATACGAGCACTTATACGGCGATTTGATAAATATGGAGAAAGCAAAAGAGCCGTTATCAAAAATTGAGTACGTGAACTATAGAAAACCCAAAAATAACACGGAAAGAACCGTTGGAAAAACAACTGAAACAAAGGCTTGTGAGAAAATAAACCCTGCAAGTGAAGAAAAAACGGTTGTAAAAAAAGAAATACCAATGGAAGCGTCAGATGATGCAAAAAAAGTTTATTCAGTATTGTCGGAAAGAGAAATGCATATAGACGATATTGTAAGACAAACAGATTTGAAAATGAATATTGTGTTAGCTTCATTAACTGAGCTTGAGCTTTTTGGCGTAGTTGAGTTAGTAAGCGGCAAGAAATATAAGATTATTTGAGGAAGGATGAAAACAATGTCAAAGCTTGTTATTGTTGAGTCACCTGCTAAAGCAAAAACAATAAAAAAATATTTAGGCAGTGATTTCGACGTTGTAGCTTCAATGGGTCATATCAGAGATTTACCTGCTGCAAAGCTCAGCGTTGACGTAAAAAATGATTTTGCTCCTAAATACGCAATTATAAAAGGCAAAGAGAAGCTTGTTAAGGATTTAAAGGATAAGGTTAATAATTCTTCAAAAGTTTATCTCGCAACTGACCCGGACCGTGAGGGAGAAGCAATTTCTTGGCATCTTGCAACGGTGCTCGGTCTTGATTTAAACGAAGCTAACAGAGTTAAATTTAACGAAATTAACGAAAAAAGCGTTAAAAACGGTATCAGTAACCCTGAGGTTGTCGATATGGGTCTTGTTGATGCTCAACAGGCACGCCGTATTCTCGACCGTCTTGTTGGTTACAGATTAAGCCCCTTTATTTCGCAGAAAATCAGACGTGGCCTTTCAGCAGGCCGTGTACAGAGTGTTGCTGTACGTCTTATCGTTGACAGAGAAAACGAAATATCACAGTTTAATCCCGAAGAGTATTGGTCAATTGATGCAAAGTTCATTTCAGGAAGAAAAAACTTCAGCGCAGCTCTTACCGAGGATGAAAACGGTAAAGTGAAAATCGAAAATAAAGAGCAGGCAGATTTATATCTTGCAAGAGTAGAGGGTGCAACCTTTACTGCTGATTCAGTAAAAAAAGGTACAAGAAAGAAACAACCTGCACCGCCATTTATAACATCTTCAATGCAGCAGGAGGCTTCCCGTAAGCTTAACTTCCAGGCTCAAAAAACAATGAAAATTGCTCAGGAGCTTTACGAAGGTGTTGACCTTGCAGGCTACGGCACTACAGGTCTTATAACTTATATGAGAACCGACTCTCTTCGTATTTCAGAGGAAGCACGTGCAGATGCTAATAAATTTATCGCATCAGAATACGGTGAAAAATATCTTCCCGAAAAGCCCCGCTACTTTAAAACAAGAGCAGGTGCTCAAGACGGTCATGAGGCTATAAGTTCTACAAACGTTGCAATTACACCCGCTATCGCAAAAGCAAGTCTTACAAACGACCAGTATAAGCTTTATAACCTTATTTGGTGCAGATACGTGGCAAGTCTTATGGCTGCTTGCGTTCAGGATACGGTTAAAGCAGAAATAAAAGCAGAAAAAGCAGGGGTTGACGGTTATTGCATTTTCTCTGCAAGCGGTTATTCTATTAAGTTTGACGGCTTCACTGCTCTTTACGAGGATACAAGCGATAACACAGAGGATGAAAGTACTCTCCCCGAAATTAAAGCGGGGGACGTTCTTAAGGCTAAAGAAGTAATCGGAAATCAGCATTTCACACAGCCTCCCTCACACTACACAGAAGCATCTCTTATCAAAATGCTTGAAGAAACAGGCGTTGGTCGTCCCAGTACTTATGCCTCTATCGTAAGCACAATTATCAAGAGAGAATACGTTAAACGTGACGGCAAGCTTCTTAAAGCAACAGAGCTCGGTATGGCTACTACTGCTTTGCTTAAAGATAAATTCCCCAAAATAGTAAATACAAAGTTTACCGCGTCAATGGAAACAAAGCTTGATGAAATTGATGAGGGTAAATGTAACTATATTGAAATGCTCCACGAGTATTACGACGACCTTGAAAATTCTCTTGCAAGAGCAAAAACAGATATGCAAGGTCAGAAAATTCAGCTTCAAGAGGATATCACAGACGTTAAATGTGATAAATGCGGAAGAAATATGGTTGTTAAGGTTGGCCGTTTCGGTAAATTCCTCGCTTGTCCCGGCTACCCCGAATGTAAAACAACTAAGCCTCTTGTTGAAGAAACAAAAGCAACCTGCCCCGAATGTGGCGGTCAGGTAATCGGTAAGAAATCAAAACGCGGTTATCAATTCTACGGCTGCAGTAATTATCCGAAGTGTAACTTTATGACTTGGGATAAGCCTACAGGAGAAAATTGTCCTCAGTGCGGTAAATCACTTTTCAAGGGCAAAGGCGGAATGATTTCTTGTCCTGACAGTGCTTGCGGTTATACAACAAAGGCTGCAAGAAAAAATGCAAAAAAGACACAGGAAGATTAAGATGACTGATAAAAAAGCAGTTGTTATAGGTGGTGGGCTTGCAGGCGTTGAAGCGGCTAATCAGCTTAGCAAAAGAGGGGTAAAGGTTACCCTTTATGAAATGAAACCCTGTAAGTTTTCACCTGCTCATAAAAACGAAAATTTAGGTGAACTTGTTTGTTCAAACTCTTTAAAGGCAGCTCGTCTTGGCTCGGCGGCAGGTATGCTAAAGGCGGAAATGAGGCTTTTCGGCTCGGTTTGTCTTGATGCGGCAGATATTGCTCAAGTACCTGCAGGCGGTGCCTTAGCGGTTGACAGAGATATTTTTTCTTCTCTTATTACCAAGACAATAGAAAATGACGAAAATATAACTCTCATCAGAGAAGAGATTACAGAAATTCCCGATGCAGACGTTGTTATAATTGCCGCAGGTCCTTTGATGTCAGAGGCTTTAGCTGAAAAGGTAGCCGATTTATGCGGAAAAAGCTTTTTATCCTTTTACGATGCGGCGGCACCTATCGTTACTGCTGAAAGCATCGATATGGAAAATGCCTTTACTCAGTCAAGGTATGACCGAGGCGGTGAGGATGACTATATAAACTGTCCGCTTAATAAAGAGGAATACGAAAGCTTTTACGAGGAGCTTATAAACGCCGAAAGTGCGGAGCTTCACTCCTTCGATAAAAGAAAAGACGTATACGAGGGATGTATGCCTATTGAGGTCCTCGCTTCAAGAGGCAAGGATGCGATGAGATACGGTCCTTTAAAGCCCGTTGGTCTTACAAACCCAAAAACAGGCCACAGACCTTGGGCAAATTTACAGCTTCGTAAAGAAAATAAAGACGGTACAATGTATAACCTGGTTGGATTTCAGACTAACTTGAAATTCCCCGAGCAAAAAAGAGTTTTCTCAATGTTTCCGGCACTTAAAAATGCAGAGTTTGTAAGATACGGCGTTATGCATAGAAATACCTTCCTTAATTCACCGGGCTTGCTTTCGTATGATTTCAGTATGCTCAAAAGACCGAATATCTATTTCGCAGGTCAGATATCAGGTGTTGAGGGGTATATGGAATCGGCAGCATCAGGTATTCTTGCAGGCTACAATGCGGCGAGAAGACTTTTCGGTGAGGAGCCTATAAAGTTACCTAAAATAACGATGTTAGGTGCATTGTCACAGTATATAAGCGATGAAAGCGTTAAAAACTTTCAGCCTATGGGTGCGGCTATCGGCTTAGTTGAGCCATTAGGCGAAACTATTAAGGATAAAAAAGAGCGTTACGAAAAAATCGCACAACGCAGTCTTGATTATTTTAAATGCATAGATTTTTAAAAGAGGGTAATAATAGTGGATTTACAACTTTTTGAAGAAAAAATCGGGTACAAGTTTAAAGATAAAAAGCTTCTTGAAAGAGCTCTTACCCATTCTTCTTATGCTAATGAAAATAAATTGCCTCACGATAATGAACGCCTTGAGTTTTTAGGTGACTCTGTTTTAGGCTTCGTTACTGCGGAATATCTTTTCGAAGAGTTCAAATCTCGTCAAGAAGGGGCTTTAACAAAGCTTCGCGCAGCAGTTGTTTGCGAAAAATCTCTTTTTAAATTTGCTGAAAAGATTGCTTTAGGCGATTTTATTCTTATGGGAAAAGGTGAGGAGCTTACCGGCGGAAGAAACAGACCATCTATCGTTTCCGATGCCTTTGAAGCAGTTATTGCCGCAATGTATCTTGACGGCGGTATAGACGTTGTAAGACCGTATATTTTAAGCTTCATAAAAGATGCGGTAAAACGTGAGGCCAATTTCAAAGACAATAAATCCTTGCTTCAGGAAGAAATTCAAAAGCAAAAGGGCAATACTCTTGTTTACGAGGAAATCGGTGAATTCGGCCCTGACCACGAAAAAGTTTTCAAGTTTGTTGTTAAGCTTAACGGTAAGGTAATAGGCTCAGGCGAGGGTAAGAGTAAAAAAGAGGCGGAGCAAGCCGCAGCAGGCGATGCTCTTTCAAAGATGTAAAAATGAAGCACGCTAATATTTCTCTTTTTGTGCCTCACGCAGGGTGCCCTCACCAATGCTCGTTTTGTAATCAAAAAACTATTTCGGGCTCGGTAAAACAGCTGACACCCGAAGACGTTATGAAAACCTTAAAGCAGGCAATTGAGGATAACGTTAACCCCGAAGCTACTGAAATCGCTTTCTTTGGCGGTAGCTTTACCGCTATTGAAAGAGGGTATATGATATCTCTTTTAGAGGAAACCGTACCATACGTGAAAAACGGCTCCTTTTACGGTATAAGAGTATCAACAAGACCCGATGCCATAGATGAAGAGGTTTTGAGCGTATTAAAAAAATACGGTGTAACCTCTATCGAATTAGGTGCGCAAAGCACTGACGATTCTGTGCTTTTATTGAACCGTCGCGGTCACACACGGGACGATATAATAAAAGCATCAAAATTAATAAAAGAAAATGGTTTTTCTTTAGGTTTGCAGAT
>JAZROI010000084.1:0-17168 GCA_045648585.1 Acutalibacteraceae bacterium | reverse complement strand
TATCATAACTCAAGCTTCCTTGAACACGGCGGGGCACCCGATAAAGCAACAAGAAGCGCCTTCGTTTCTCAGATTGATGCTTACTTGAAGCAGAATGGTAAATATACCAAAACCGATGGTAAAATAAGCTTTCAGGATATTGAGGATTGTCTTGTGTTTGTTGTTTCTTCTTTTTCAACTCAGACTTCATACGAAAATCAAACTAAAAAGGCAATCACAAACAAATTTATTCAAGAGGCAATGACTGAGTTTATAAAGCATCAGCTTGAAATTTACTTTATAGAAAATAAGCTTGATGCCGATAAACTCTGTGAGCAGATTCTTATAAATATGCGTTCTCGCGTTAAGGCGGAAAGTACACGTCTTAACCTTAAAAAGACTCTTACCTCATCTAATGATATGACAAGCAGAGTTGAAAAATTCGTTGATTGTCGTAGCAAGGATAAGAATGAACGTGAAATCTTTATCGTTGAGGGTGATTCAGCTTTAGGTGCTTGTAAGCAGGCAAGAGATTCATCCTTCCAGGCGGTTATTCCTGTTAGAGGTAAAATTCTTAACTGTTTAAAGTGCGACTATAACAGAATTTTTAAAAGCGATATTATTGTTGACCTTATAAAAGTTTTAGGTTGCGGTGTTGAGGTTTCCTCAAAAGCGAATAAAGAGCTTTCATTGTTTAACCTTGATAACCTTCGTTGGAGTAAGGTTATCATCTGTACCGATGCCGACGTTGACGGCTTCCATATCAGAACTCTTATTCTTACAATGATTTACCGATTAATGCCAACTCTTATTAACGAGGGTAAAGTTTTTATTGCAGAATCACCGCTTTATGAAATAACCTCGAAGGGTGAAACGTGGTTTGCTTATACAGAAAAAGAAAAGGTAGCAGCACTTGAAGAAATCGGTGATGCAAAATACACGATCCAACGTTCAAAGGGACTTGGTGAAAACGATGCGGATATGATGTGGCTTACAACTATGAATCCTAAAACACGTCGTCTTATAAAGGTTGAGCCCGATAACGTTGAAGAGCTTATAGCAGAAAAATTCGAATTATTCTTAGGTGATAATCTTCAGGATAGAAAAGAGTTTATTGCCGAAAACGGTCATCTTTATATTGACCTTGCGGATATTTCATAAGGGGGTAGGTTGAAATGGCAAGAAAGAAAAAAGATAATGCTCCCGCAGTTGAAGAAAACGTTAAAGCCAATATTATCGGTGCAGGTGAGGTTGTTTCTCAACAAATTACAAGCACGCTTGAAACAAACTTTATGCCTTACGCTATGAGTGTTATTGTTTCCCGTGCTATCCCTGAAATTGACGGCTTTAAGCCCTCTCACCGTAAGCTTCTTTATACAATGTATAAAATGGGGCTTATTAACGGCGGTAGAATAAAATCTGCTAATATCGTTGGTAGAACAATGCAGCTTAACCCTCACGGTGACGCAGCTATTTACGAAACGATGGTGCGTCTTTCAAAGGGTAACGAAACTTTATTACATCCTTACGTTGACAGTAAAGGTAACTTTGGTAAGGCGTATTCTAAAAATATGGTGTATGCGGCTTCACGTTACACCGAAGCAAAGCTTGAAAGCATCTGCACAGAGCTTTTCTCTGATATTGATAAGGATACGGTTGATTTCGTCGATAACTACGACAGTACGATGAAAGAGCCAACTCTTCTTCCCGTTACCTTCCCGAGTATTCTTGTCAATATGAATAGCGGTATTGCTGTTGGTATGGCAAGTAATATTTGTTCTTTTAACTTGAGGGAGCTGTGCGACACTACAATCGGTCTTATTAAAAATCCTGATTATGATATTTTTGAAACTCTCAAGGCTCCCGATTTTATCGGCGGCGGTCTTATTGTTTACGATAGACAAGGTCTAGAAGAGATTTATAAAACGGGTAGAGGCTCTGTTAAAATCAGAGCAAAGTATGCTTACGATAAATCAAGCAACTGTATTGATATTACTGAGATTCCCCCAACAACCACCTGCGAAGCAATTATTGAAAAAATAATTGAAAAGGTTAAGGCGGGCTCATTAAAAGAAATCAGCGATATCCGTGACGAAACAGATAAGTCGGGTCTTAAAATCACTATCGACCTTAAACGTGGCACGGATGCGGATAAGCTTATGAAACGCCTTTATAAAATGACTCCTCTTGAGGATTCATTCAGTGCAAACTTCAACGTTCTTGTTGCAGGTGTGCCGAGAGTTATGGGCGTTAGTGAACTTCTTGAAGAGTGGATAGCGTTCCGTACAGAATGTATTAAGAGAAGAGTTTTCCATGATTTAACTAAATCAAAAGAAAAGCTTCATCTTCTTTTAGGTCTTAAAAAAATTCTTCTTGATATTGACAAAGCAATTAAAATCGTTCGTGAAACAGAGGAAGAGTCAGAGGTTGTTCCAAACCTTATGATTGGATTTGGTATAGACGAAATTCAGGCAGAGTACGTTGCTGAAATAAAGCTTCGTCACCTTAACAGAGAATACATTTTAAAACGTCTTTCCGATATTGATGACCTTAAAAAGAATATTGAGGATATGGAAGATATTCTTGCAAGTAAAGCAAGAGTTAAAAAGATTATCGTTGAAGAGCTTACTAAGGTTTCTCAAAAATACGGCAAGGACAGAAAAAGTGAAATTATCTACGATGTCGATACCGAAGAGGAAATCGTTGAAGAAATTCCGGACTATGAAGTTAACCTCTTCTTTACCCGCGACGGTTATTTCAAAAAGATTACACCCTTGTCACTTCGTATGGGTGGTGAACAAAAGCTTAAAGAAAACGATGAGCTTGTTGCAAGCGTTAATACTAAAAATAGCGTAGAGCTTCTTTTCTTTACCGATCAGTGTCAGGTATACAAATCAAAAGCATCTGATTTCGAAGATAGCAAAGCAAGTGTTTTAGGTGAATTTATACCCTCAAGGCTTGAGTTTGATAAAGATGAAAAGCCGTTATATATGGCAGTAACTACTGATTATAAAGGTTATATGCTTTTCTTCTTTGAAAACGGTAAGGTAGCAAAGGTTACAATGTCAAGCTATGCTACTATAACAAACCGTAAAAAGCTTATTAAAGCGTATTCGGATAAATCACCCGTAGTTTCAATTCTTTATATTCCTGAGGATACAGAAATTGTTCTTACCTCAACTGCAGGAAGAAATCTTCTTGTGAATACGGGTGCAATATCTGCAAAGGCATCAAAGGACACTGCAGGTGTTAACGTAATGACACTTAAAAAGTATAATAAATTACAGAGTGTTCATTTATACAAAGAGGGCGAATTTGCAAAGCCTCACCGCTATAGAACGAAAACCTTACCTGCAGCAGGTGCGGCTTTAAGTGCAGATGATACAGCAGAACAGCTTACTTTAGAATAATAATTGTATTAAGTAACGTTCTTTTACCTTCGTTTCCAAATAAAACAAAACTCCCCGCTGAAAAGCGGGGAGAGTGAACAGAAAAATCGTTAAAAAACATCAGCGTTTAACACGGATTTTTTTAACAATACAAACGCATAAACTTCGTGTTCACTGATAATAATATGTCCGAAAAAATGTTAATAATACAAATTTAAAAAATATTTCAAGTTTTTTCAAAAAAAATGAAAAAAAGACTTGATTTTTTTAAAATAGTGTGGTATTATAGCCGGGCGTTGTGAACAAGACGTAGTTCATATGAAAGGAGAGCCACCTATGGATCTTATGTGGTATCATTACCTTATCGGTTTTATTCTCATTGCTGCTTCTGTTGTAATAGTTATTGCGGTTATGGGTCAGAAAAGTCAACAGCAAGGTCTTTCCGGTGCTATCGCAGGCGGTTCTGACACTTTCTTTGAAAAGAACAAAGGTAGAACAAAAGATGCGTTCCTTTCTAAAATCACAAAGATTGGTGCAGCGGTGTTCTTCGTAGTAGCTCTTGTAGCAACTGTTGCTTTCGCATTTGCAAAATAAAAAATAACCCTGTTTTCAGGGTTTATATATGAGTTATTAGCTCAGTAGGCAGAGCACCTGCCTTTTAAGCAGGGTGTCCGGAGTTCGAATCTCCGATAACTCACCACAAAAAGACCTGATTTGTTTTACAAATCAGGTCTTTTTGCATGATGTTTGCCTTACGGCAAATAAGGATTTTTTATTAAAATATCTTGTAAAATCTTGTAACAAAACTAAAACAACTTCGTCTAATATATGAACGTTCAAAAAACGAAAAGGGGGATGGTATGGAAGATTTAGAGTTAGTATTTGAAAAATATTATAAATATGTAAAGAGCTATGCCGTTTCTCTTTGCTTTGACGAAGCTCTTGCTGAAGATATCACTCAAGAAACTTTTTATAAGGCATTTAAAAATATTGATAAATTTAAAAATAATTGCCGAATAGAAACCTGGTTATGCAGAATAGCTCATAATGAATTCGTTTCATTAAAAAGAAGAAAGAAAACTGAAAACATTGATGACTATAGCTTCCTTTCTACCTATGACAATGCTTTGGAAAAAACAGAGGATAAAGAAACCGCACAGAAAATTCTTGAGATTTCAACAACCCTACCTTCGCCGTATAAAGAGGTTTTTTATATGAAGGCTTTAGGTGAAGTATCGTTTACCGTTATTGCAGAGGTTTTCGGCAAAACTGAAAGCTGGGCAAGAGTTACGTATCATAGAGCAAGAATGAAAATTTTTGAAAAGTTAGGTGAAAATAATGAGTAGATTTGATTGCGATATAACCAAAGATTTGTTACCCCTTTACATAGATTCAATATGCAGTAAAAAGTCTTGCGAATGTGTTGAAGAGCATTTGAAGGAATGTAGTAACTGTAGGGAAGAGCTGAGAAAATTAAGAGAATGTCCCGAAATTCCCGTAGTTGAAGAAGATATGAAAAAAGCTGTAAAAAATGCAGGTAAGCGTATAAAAAAAGGTAAAAAGAAAGTAATTATCGAATCCGTCGCACTTGCATTGATTGTAGCTCTTTTAATAAGCACCGTAACCGTTTATCGTGTTATTCTCAACAATGCTATTACCGAGTATAACTCATATTCAAATATGGAGGGTGGGTTTACTAACGAAACTGAAATTATAAAAGGTAAAACGGTTAATAAATCAGATTATGAGGATAGCGAAGTTTCACTCTTCGTAGGTGAAGAATATACTTTAAAAGTAACCGAGGGCGAGGGTGAATACGCCGTTGATAATATAAGATTCGATTTGAGCGATAACAAAACGATAATTTTAGTTGAGCCTGAATATGCTGCGAAAGACAGTATGAATAACTATCTTAAGGGTTACGTTTTCCCTCTTGCAAGACCGTTTGTTATTTTGGGCATGAAATATATGGGCTACGATGCTGATTTCTCACCGGGCTATGATATGTCTTTGTTTGAATACGTTTTAGAAACCGACCCGCCTAAGCCCTCATTTTTCTGTAGTGTTGAGGATTACAGTAAAGCGATTTTGTACTATAGCGTTGCTAATATGAGTTTTCCCGTTGCTTCCGGAAATATTGTTATTAAAAATCTTGACTATTATTGTATAGGCTACAAGCTTTTGAGGAATGATGAAACGATGTATGCTTTCGAAATTCAATCTAAGGATAATATCGATAAAAAGTATTCGTTTATTTTCAGAGGCTTTGAAAGCCAGAATGAAGTAATAAAAATTGTTTCAAGCCTTGATATTAAATAAGTTTCATAAATAAAAAAAGGTATGGCAGATTATTTTTCTGCCATACCTTTTTCTATACTGTGGAATATTATCGTGCCAAGAAGACCGATAAAAGCAATGCTTTTAGAAGCGTTTATCAAATCCTCTGAAAGTAAAAGTAATTCATATTGCTGGGGTAAGCCTATCGCAAAATGGGAGAATAAAACAACGGATAATAGAGATGAATATAAAATTAAAGAAGCTTTTATAATTAATTGAGTTTTTTCACCAAGCTGTTTGTAAAAAGTGTTTAAGCTTTTTATTTTTTCGTTCATATAATCACCATAATAATGATAATATAACTTAGGGTATTATTCAATGGAAAATAAAGGGGAACGTTATATAAAAATCAATTCTGCTTATATCAAAATATTGTGAAACCCCTTGCATTAATATACTGTATTTGGTATAATACGAGCACATTATTATTTTTTTATAAATTGACAGGGGTGTGCTTTTTATGAAATGTCCTTTTTGCAGTTTTGAAGAAAGTAAAGTTATAGATTCAAGACCTACTGATGAGGGTGAGCGTATACGCCGTAGAAGAGAGTGTATGAGCTGCGGTAAGCGTTTTACAACCTATGAGATTATCGAAAGCGTACCGATTGTTGTTGTTAAAAAAGATAAATCACGCGAAGTTTTCGATAGAGATAAGCTTTTCAACGGTATGATGAGAGCTTGCGAAAAACGTCCTGTTTCTGTTGAGGTTATCGAAAGAGCAATTGACGATATTGAAGCAGAAATTCAGAATTCACTCGATAGAGAAGTTACGTCCGTTAAAATCGGTGAGCTTGTTATGGATAAATTAAAGGATATTGACGAGGTTGCATACGTTAGATTTGCTTCCGTTTACCGTCAGTTTAAAGATATCAATACCTTTATGAGTGAGCTTAAAAAATTACTTATAGAAGAATAATATTATCGGCTGCCTTGAGGCAGCCTTTAATTCGTAATTGAGGTAAAATATGTCGTGCTTTATGTGCCCCGTTTGTAAGGGCGATTTACATTCCGACGGTAAAACCTACGCTTGTGAAAACAATCATAGCTTTGATATTTCAAAAGACGGTTATGTAAATCTTTTAATGTCGCAACAGTCATCCCTTAAACGTCACGGTGACGATAAATTGATGGTGCGTTCCCGTCGCGATTTTCTGAATAAAGGCTATTATAAAAGTCTTTGTGATGCATTATGTGACTGTGTTAAAGCTAACGTTAAAAGTAACAGTGTAGTTATAGATGTCGGTTGTGGTGAAGGTTATTATACAGATGCTGTAAGAAATAGCTTTGAAGGCAAGCTTTTCGGTATAGATATTTCTAAGGATGCTTTAAGATTTGCTTCGAAAGCTATGAGAAATGCGGAGTTTTCGGTTGCGAGTGCATTTTCCTTGCCTTTTAAAAACGAAAGTGCCGATTGCATTATAAATATCTTTGCACCGTCTGCTTATGAGGATTTTTACAGAGTCTTAAAATCTGACGGTCTTCTTATAAAAGCCGTACCTTTAGAAAATCATTTGTGGGATTTGAAATGTGCTTTGTATGATGAGCCATATAAAAATAAACCCGAGAAGCGAAATGATGAGCTTTTTGAGTTACTGTCTTTCAAAGAGCTTGAATATAAAATTAACGTAGCTAATAAAGATGATATATTAAATCTTTTTAGAATGACACCGTATTATTATAAAACGGGAAAAGCCGAAGCAGAACGTCTTTTGAAGCTTGATAGACTTGAAATAACGGTTCATTTTGGTTTAGAAATATACAAAAAGAGGTAATAACTATGAAATATGAAAATAATTGGGAATCATTAAATTCAAGAAAAGTACCCGAGTGGTTTGGTAAAGCAAAGTTCGGTATTTTTATCCATTGGGGTCTTTACAGTATCCCGGCTTATGCACCCATAAAGGACTATGCTGAATGGTACGGCTATTCTTGTAATATGGAAGAGCCTCAAACTCCCGCACAGGAAATGTACAAGGCATTCCATAAAGAGCATTACAATTCAAAGCCTTACTATGATTTCGTTAATGAGTTTACAGGTCACCGTTTTGATGCTGAAAAATGGGCAGAGCTTTTCAAACGTTCAGGTGCTAAATACATAAATTTTGTTTCGAAGCATCACGACGGCTATTGCCTTTATGAAACTGAATATGCTCCCGGTCTTAACTCAATGGAATGTGCTCCCAAGCGAGATTTCCTTATGGAGCTTAAAAACGCAATGGAGGGTACGGGCGTTCGATTTGGTGTTTATCATTCAGTTTATGAATGGTGGCATCCTTACTACCTTGAGGACCCTGAAAAGTATGCACTTGAGCACCTTCATCCTATGCTTAAAGAGCTTGTTGAGAAATATCAACCCAACACTCTCTTTACAGACGGAGAATGGGAGCATGAAAGCTCTGTATGGCATTCAACCGAGTTTTTACAGTGGCTTTATAACGAATCCTCAGTAAAAGATTTTATCGTTCCAAATGACCGTTGGGGTAAAGAAACCCGTGGCAGAAAAGACGGTAATTTTACTACTGAATACGGTATTATAGACGTTTATTTAGGTACTGAAAGACGAATTGACGACGTTGAGCTTGACAGACCCTTTGAGGAATGTCGCGGTATCGGTCGTTCCTTCGGTATTAATAAAGAAGAGGGTTGCGAAAACTATCTTACTGTAAAAGAGCTTCTTGTAACTCTTTGCTCACTTGTTTCTAAGGGCGGTAACTTCCTTCTTAATATCGGTCCTGACGGTGACGGCACAATTCCACCTCTTATGGAAGAGCGTCTTTTAGGTATGGGTAAATGGCTTGACGTAAACGGTGAAGCTATTTATGAAAGTGAAGTTTACTGTAAAAAGGCTTCCGAGGGTGTTTATTATACTCAGCGTGACGGAAATATTTACGCTATCACTGAAAAATTCCCCTCAAAAGCAACTGTTTTCCCTGAAATTGAATATTCAGCAGATTATAAGGCTTCTCTTTTAGGTTCAGATGCAGACGTTTTGATTGAAAACGTTGACGGAAAGCTTTCTCTTAAAGCAGATATCTGTTCACCCGAAGACGTTGCTTGTGAGCATCTTTTCGTTTTCAAATTAAGTAAGTGATAATATAATTTTAAAAGTTAGCGGTGGGTTATGGTAAAAGCATTAGGTCATTTTATAACTATAACAAAGCATAGGCATCTCGTTATAAAGCATTGTCGAAAAGCTGGTATATTTTGGCAGGGGTTAAGACACGATTTGTCAAAATATTCTTTTACCGAGTTTAAACCCGGTGCAAAATATTATACGGGTAAGCATAGCCCCAATGAAGATGAAAGGGCTCTTTTCGGCTATTCTATAGCTTGGATACACCATAAGGGCAGAAACAAGCACCATTTCGAATATTGGACTGATTATAACCCTCAGTCAAAGCTTGTTGAGCCTGTTGAAATGCCGGTAAGATACGTAGCTGAAATGTTTTGCGACAGAGTTGCCGCAGGTAAAATATATAACGGTGACAAATATACCGACCAATCACCACTCGAATATTTCTTGAAAGCGAAGCACCGCAGAGTGATACATCCAAAAACCTCGGATTTATTAGAGGAGCTTTTGACAATGCTTTCAAACGAGGGTGAGGAGAAAACTTTTGCTTATCTCAAGTCCCTTGTAAAAGAAAGTAAGGCTTCAAGGTGAAAATGTTGTTACATTAGTTAAAAAATTGTAAACAATGCGTATTGAATTTATGATTTTGTTGATTTATGAGTCTTTAATGTGTTAGTATTAGTTGATGATTATTAAAAGCTTTCGGAGGCATAAATGAAAAAACCTATTATTCCTATTATTGCAATAGCAGTTATAATTATTGGTATTGTAGCATTTTCTTTTGTAGATTTTGAAACAACTGTAGATATTCCGAAAACGAGTGATACAGGCGAAGCAGGTGACAATATATCAGGTGACGGCGCACTTGTTACGGTTGTTGAAGTGACCGATAAAACAGGTGAGGTTGTTGCAACTGAAAAAGTTACCTTCTCTCAGGATGACGTAAAATTCGGTCAGGATTTCTTTGCAAAGCCGAGCGAAGAAACAACGCTTCCCAACGGTATTGCTCCCGACAGATTGCAGGCTTTAACAACTCAATCTAATAATACCGCAGCAACAAATAGCGGTAAACAGCCTGGTTCAAATACAGACAAAACAACATCTTCCAATAAACCCTCTACTCAGCCAACATCTGCTTCGGGTAACAAACCTGCAACACCCTCAAATCCCGAGCAAGAGCTTACAGAGCTTGATATAATTAGGTCTCAAAAATACTATTACGAGGGTAGAATTGTAAATGATAACGGTGATATATCAACTTACAAAATTGCCCGTGACGGTGTTAAATACTCTGCTGTTATCTTGTACAATGGTGAAGAAGTTGGATTTATTATAAACGAAACTGAAATTATTATGGTTTCTGTAGCTGAAAAAACATATATTTCAGTACCTATCAGCATGATACAGAGCCAAGAGGGTACAGATGAAATGCTTGACACACTCTTGTCAGGTGAAATTTACAATTTAAACAAAACTGAAGTTTCCCGTTACACTGCTGATGAAGACGGTGTTCAGTACACCGTTATAGAATATACCGACGGTTCAAAAGATTACCTATACAATAATCTTTTAATTAAAACAGTAACTTCTAACGATACTGTTCAGTATTACGATGTTATTACCAATCAGTTTCCTGCAAGTGTATTCTTCGCACCTGCCGGTTATCAAAAACAGGATTTAACTGACGTAGGCGTTTCCGAATTTGCTGAAGATGTTGGTATGTCTCTTACGCCCGTAACACAAGCGCATTCACATGATGAGTAATAAAAAAACGGCCCTCGTAACAGGGGGAGCAAAGGGTATCGGCTCTGCAATTTGCCGTGCTCTTGCCAAAGACGGATATAAAATTGCAATAAATTACAATAGCTCTCAAAATGAAGCGGTTGCTCTTAAAAACGAGCTTTCAGCTATTACCGAGGTTGATATTTTTAAAGCTGACGTTTCCGATTCAATGCAAGTAAAGGAAATGTTTTCTCAAATTGAAAAAGCTTTCGGCGGTGTTGACGTGCTCGTTAATAACGCAGGAATAGCAGGTCAAATGCTTTTTACTGATATTACCGATGAAACGTGGCAGAAGATGATCAACGTTAATTTATCAGGTGCGTTTTACTGTTGCAGAGAAGCCTTGAGATTCATGATAAACAAAAAATCAGGCAGAATTATCAATATCGCTTCTATGTGGGGCGAAACGGGTGCATCTATGGAGGTGCATTATTCAGCCTCAAAAGCGGGGCTTATAGGTCTTACAAAGGCTCTTGCAAAAGAGGTAGGGCTTTCGGGTATAACCGTAAATGCGGTGTCACCGGGCGTTATAATGACCGATATGATGAAAAGCTTTTCAGAAGCTGATGTTGCCGTTTTGAAAGACGAAACTCCGTTAAATACTTTGGGTACAGTGGAAAACGTAGCAGATGCCGTTAGCTTTCTCGCATCTGGGAAAGCGGATTTTATAACCGGTCAGGTAATTTCCGTTAACGGCGGATTTGTAATTTGAAAATAAAAATAAGTGGGGATAGGCTGGCGGTATAAACTGTTAGCCTATCTTTTATTGTTAAATAAAATTGTGAATATAAAAAGGTGATTGGTATGGATTTTAATGAAGTTAAATTGATGTGCAAAGAAATCGGCGTAGATGATGCTGAAATTATTGATACAACAGAAATAGAATTTAACCCTGCATTCCGTCCTTACTGTGAAGAGAATTTATGCGGTCAATACGGTGTCAATTATTCTTGCCCACCCGATTGCGGCACAACCGATGAAATGAAGCAAAGAGTGTTAAGCCACAAAAAAGCGTTGGTGATAAGAACTGTCTGGGATATAGCTGATATTACCGATTCTGAAAAGGTTAAAGCAGCAAAGAAAACCCACAATGGCTATACGTTTAAAATAATTGATGAAATGAGAAAATATGGTCACAACGGATTTATGATTGGTACAAGCGGTTGCACATTATGCGTGCCTTGTGCATTAAAATCGGGTAAGCCCTGCAACTTTCCCGATAAAAGATATTCTTGTATGTCAGCTTACTGTATTTACGTTAAAGCTTTAGCTGAAAAATGTAATATGACTTACGACTATAAAGACGGTAAATTACCTCTTTTCAGTATGTATGTTTTCGATTGATTTTTCTTGTTTTGTAGATATTTCACATATATTGTGTGATATGTTGTTATATAATTCCAAATAGACTTTTATGAGCCTTTATGGTATCTTTATATTGTTAAAATACATTTACAATGTAGGGTGGTATTGGTATGAAAATTACGTTTATGGGTGCTGGTAGTACAGTTTTTGCAAGAAACGTTATCGGTGACTGTATGGCTTCTGAAGTTTTAAGAGATAGTGTTTTTGCTCTTTATGATATTGACGGCGAGCGTCTTGAACAGAGTAAGACAATCATTGAAGCAATGCAGAAGACAATGGGCGGTTACGGTAAGGTAGAGGCTTATCTCGGCGTTGAAAACCGTAAGGATGCTCTTAGAGGTGCTAACTTCGTTGTTAATGCTATTCAGGTTGGTCTTTATGACCCTTGTACTATTATAGATTTTGAGGTTCCTAAAAAATACGGTCTTCGTCAGACTATTGCTGATACTCTCGGTATCGGCGGTATTATGAGAGCTTTAAGAACAATTCCCGTTATGGCGGATTTCGCAAGAGATATGGAAGAGGTTTGCCCCGATGCACTTTTCCTTAACTATACTAACCCTATGGCTATGCTTTCGGGCTATATGCAAAGATATACAGGCGTAAATACTATTGGCCTTTGCCATAGCGTTCAAACATGTACCTCTGACCTTTTCCGCGATTTAGGTATGGAGGATAAGCTTGAAAGAAGAAAAGAGCTTATTGCGGGTATCAACCATATGGGTTGGCTTCTTGAAATTAAAGATAAAAACGGTGTTGACCTTTATCCCGAAATTAAAAAGAGAGCAGCCGAAAAGCTTCTTGACCCTGAATATTGCAACAAGGTTCGTCTTGAATACATAATGAATTTCGGATATTATTGCACAGAATCAAGTGAGCATAACGCAGAGTATAATATGTTCTATATCAAGAGCAAATACCCTGAGCTTATTGAGAAATATAACATTCCGCTTGATGAGTATCCCCGCCGTTGCGTTAATCAGATTGCAGGCTGGAAGAAAGAATATGAAGAGTTGCTTCAGAACGGCGTTAAAGAGCATAAACGTTCCAATGAATACGCTTCTCATATTATGGAATCTATCGTTACGAATACACCTTACGAAATAGGCGGTAACGTTATTAATAGTAACCACCTTATTACAAACCTTCCCGCTGAAGCTTGTGTTGAGGTTCCTTGCCTTGTTGACGGTAAAGGTATTCATCCTACCTTTGTTGGCTCATTACCCGTTCAGTGTGCCGCTATGAATATGACTAATATCAACGTTCAGCTTCTTACAATTGAAGCCGCAAGAACACTTAAAAAAGAGCATATTTATCAGGCAGCAATGCTTGACCCCCATACAGCGAGTGAGCTTGATATTGATACTATCAAGAAAATGGTTGACGACCTCATCGTTGCTCACGGCGACTATCTTCCCAAATATCACTAATCAGATAATAAATAAAAGCAGATGTTCCGTACTTCAGGAGCATCTGCTTTTTTTGTTGTTAATCAAAAATAACGTAAATTTCGTGAGCTATTGTTTCAAAGGTGTTTCTTAATTTTCTTCCTATTTTCTCGAAAAAGCCTTCTTTTTCATATTTAACGTCAACACCGTCACCGCCGTAGCAACCGATGTTGTTGCTTGTTATTTCGTTACCGTAAAAATCTTTTGTTAATCCATGGTCGATTTTTGAACCTTTGCCAATAAGAGGGGAGTGCTTTGAAAGCTCGTAGCTTTTAATATCCTCAACATTATTACCTGCAAAGCCGGGTAATTCGTTTAACGATTTACTATCAACAAGAGGCTTCATAACGTTGTAGTAACAATTGTTTTCTAAAACGTTTCCTCTTTTTTTGTTGTTGAGGTCGTAAGCAAATGTGCTTTTATCACTCATAACGAAAACGTTGTTTGCAATATATGAATTGTATATATTTTTGAAGTGAAATTCGCCTGAATTGATAATTGTGTTGTTATAGAAATTAAATTCGTGTTCACCTGCCGAGCCTACAGCAGTAGTGCTTCTGCCTTTATTATCGTTAATTGATAAGCAATAACGAACGGTGTTACCGTGGTGCCCTGAATAATTGGGGTTGTTACACATAAATCTCATATTATCGTGAGAGTAAATATACTGATAAGTACAGTTATGAGTGTATGAGTCAAAGTCAACGGTCATACCGTCACCAAAGTTTTTCTGACCTGCAATTTCGCAATACTGAATAGTACTGTTTACACTGCCCCAGAACCACATTGCTGCAGTAAAATAAAGAATTTCACCGTTTTCGTCAACGCCTTCACCTTGACAACAATCAATAGCACGGCAGTCAGTGATCAAAGCACCGTCACATATACCGATAACCATAGCTTCAGCATCCATATCGTGAAGATAACAGTCTTTTATAAGAAGACCTGTGTTGAATACGGGGTCAATTTCTTCCTCTGTTTCGCACCAGGGCGTTTCAGCTTCGTTCCATGAGCCCCAAATAATAAACCCGTTTGCTACGTCGTAAACCTCGCAGTTTGTAATGGTAAGGTCGTTAACCGGGTATCTTGATGTACCGGGGAGACCTTTAACCATAACGGCTGCTCTTGCTTTTGCGGCACCTGAACTGAAATCATCTCTCGCAGTCACCTTGCCGTTAGGCATATCATAAAAATAGATATTATCAAGGGTTATGCCTTCTGATTTTTTAGCGGAGGTGTTAATCCAAATACCGCCGCCGTTAGGTGCAGTAATTGAAATATTGGAAACAGTTATGTAAGAGCAATCCATAAAGGTTAAAACTTCTTTTGCTTCATCTGTATAAAGAATTGCTTTTTCTCCGTCACCGTAAGAGGAAATAACGATAGGCTTTTCTTTAGTACCGCTAACGTCGTTTAAATACACAACGGATTCATATTTACCACCGTTTCTAAAAAGAAAGGTTGTACCGGGATTGTAATCGGAAATTTTCAACCCTGCAATAGTTTTAACAGCTTCTGTTTTACTTAAACCGCTGTTGCTGTCATCACCGTCAATTGAGTCAATGTAGTAAGTCTTACTACTGTCAACGGCAAATGAAATAAAAGTGAAATTAGTCAATAACAAGGTTATCGCAAGAATAAGTGATAAAAAAGCTTTAGTCTTCATACAGATTCTCCTTTTAATGGGTTTGAATAACTTTACTGCAACCATTTTACCACCTGTTTTGTAGATATGCAACAATAAATAAAATTAAAGATTTATCAGACAATTATTAATATTCGATTTCCTGTTTTTCGCAACATATCATTGCTTTACTCTTGCATATGTGGGTGATATACTTAAATCACAGAATGGATGTGATGACATGTCAGAAATAGGAAAAAATATTACGAAGCTTCGAAAAAAATTAAATATGACACAAGATGAACTTGCAGAAAAACTCTTTGTTACCCGTCAGACTGTGTCAGGGTGGGAAAACGGCAGAACTCAACCCAATCTTGATATACTTTGCGATTTATCTGAGGCTTTAGAGTGTAGCCCTCTAGACATAATAAGCGTAAGAAAAAAGAGAATGACTCACCAACTGTTTGTTGCACTTGTATATGAAAACGAAGAGACTTTTTATAAAACAGCAAAAGAAATAGTTGTTTCAGATTCACTTTGTGAAACAGTTATAAAAAACACCATTCTGTCTGCTTTTAAACAATTAGAGGAATTCGACGTCAATTCCTTTGAAGAGCAGTTTAATAAAATTCTTTTGGAAGAATGTAATAAGGTTTTAAATGATAAGCTTATCAAAAGGAGTGATTACGATGATGAATAAAAACGTTCCGGTTGGTTTTCATAATGCCGTAACGGAGGCTTTAAAGGAGGTTGAGAATATGAGTTCTCAAGAAAAATCTAAAAATAAAGTTTTAAGAACGACTATGGCAGTTCTTATAGCAGCAGTTCTTTTAAGCTGTACTGCATTTGCCTGTAACGAAATATTAAATATTTGGTTTGAAAAAACAGGAAATTATTCGGGAAAGGTTGTTTCGGATAAAGAAAATACCGTAACTGCACCTGAATTCGTGTCCTTTGAGTTGGGATATTTGCCCGAGGGAATGAAGCTTTCAGAAACAGAAGCACCGTATAAATATGATTATAATGGCGGTTTTGGGTTGAGCTTTAAATTCTGGCGAACAGATTCTCTTGACAGAAACGAGTACAAAAATATAGTTTCAACCGAAAAAACGTTGTTTGGTAGTAACACGGCGGAAATTCTTACGGTTAATGATTCTGATATTAAAATTGCATTAATCTATTTTGAAGATATCGGAGTTGTAACCGAATGTTATTTCAACAGCAATATAGAATTTTCAGAAATCAAGAAAACGCTTGAGAGCTTAACCATTTTTGAAACAACAAAAGAAAATGCTATCGTGTTTGACGGTACGAATGAATTAACGTCATCAGCAGCGGTTGAAAACACAGTAGATATAGAAAAGATTTATAAACAAGGTGAAGCCTGCCTTAACGGATATGACCCGGTGAATAACGCTTCGTTTTCAATAAAGGTTCTTAAAAGTGAAATTTTAGATAACGTTTCATCGATAGATGTTAGTAGCATTAAAGGTAGCTTTGATTATCAAAAGGTAATTAATGATGACGGCTCGTTAAAGGATTACGTAAGAGAAAATATTATTTACGGTGACGGTGTGAATACGGTTGATAGAGTTGAGAGTACCGAAACGGTAGGCAGAAGGGTAGTTGCCGTAACATATGAAATAGAAAACCTTAGCGACATTAAAGGTGAAATGCCATGTAGCTTCTACCTCAGAAATAAAAACAGTACTTATTTCGAAACAAAGGTTTTCGCTTTATCAGGTCAGGACGGAAACAGCAACCGTTTTTACTTTGTTGAGCTTGACGGGAATGCAACTAAAACTGTTACGATTTATTTTGTAGTAGATGAAGATGTTAATTTTAACGATTTGTATATGGTTGTAAGGGATTTTAATATTAACGTTGATGTTGCAGAAACGTCTTTAATGAAGCTTGAATTCTAAAATATAAAAACAGATGTTCTTAACGGAGCATCTGTTTTTTCTGTATACGATCAGTTTTTTAAAACCGAATGTAGCCTTCGGCGAGACCGGTTCAAGTCCTCGTTTTTTATATAAAACAAAAATAGAGAATCTACACAAAAGTGTAAATTCTCTATTTGGTGCCGGTGACCGGACTTGAACCGGTACGATGTTGCCACCGAGGGATTTTAAGTCCCTTGCGTCTGCCTATTCCGCCACACCGGCACA
>JAZROI010000083.1:0-38107 GCA_045648585.1 Acutalibacteraceae bacterium | reverse complement strand
GAAGTCCGAATTTTACTGTCGCAAAATATCAATTTCGCTCAAAAAAATTTCAGGGTTTCTTCTTTTCTCGTTGTTTAATTTTCAAGGTTCGTTTTGCGCTCCTCTTTCGAGCGCTTGAACATCTTATCACTTTTCGATGCTCTTGTCAACACCTTTTTTCCCTTTTTTATCAAACTCTTCCACACATCCGCGCGTTTCGGGGTCTCATATTCCGGTAGGTGTTTATCGAGTATTCTCGACAGGCTTTTTGCGGCCAACGAGTGAGAATTATATCACCAACATTTTAAAATGTCAATACCTTTTTTCAAAATTTTTAAATAATTTTTGCGGTTGATTTTTCCACTATATTTTCATATTCTTCCGAGTAATCAAAACCCAATATATTCATATCTGAATAAAGCTCTTTTAGTGGCACGAGAACAAAGTCTCTTTCCCCTATTCTGCTATGGGGTAAACAGAGATGCTCCGTATTACTCTCATTGCCCTCATACACAAGTAAATCTAAATCTACAATACGAGGACCATTCTTGAATTCTCTAACTCTACCCATACCGCTTTCAATACCAAGGCAAACTCCTAAAAGCATTTCAGGTGAACGGGTTGTTTCGATCTCAACAACCGTATTATAGAAATTTGCTTGCTCGGTATAACCCCAAGGTGCAGTTTCGTAAACAGAAGCACGTTTTTTTACAATAATATCAGGCACTAAACCTAAAGCTTCAATTGCTTTATCAATATTACTCTTTCTGTCACCGATATTCGTTCCGATTCCTATAACTGCTTTCATTGTGCTTTCCTCTGTTCAAATTCTTCTCTCGCCAAGGTTTCTTCAACGGCAACGTAATCAAAATCAGCACTTATAGGTGCTTCAGGCTTTTTCAATAACACGGTTACGCTTTTTAAAGTCGGATACGTTTCAAGAACAGCAACGCAAACCTTGTTTGCGGCATACTCAATAAGGTTGTAACTTTCGGCAGTAAAGACTGCTCTTACAGTTTTAATAATTTTTGCATAGCTTACCGTATTTTCTAAATCATCGGTATTATCAGCATTAACGGTATCAATCAACGTTGTAATATCAAGCTCAAACATCTGACCGTCAATTTTCTCTTCGGGGTTAACACCGTGGTATGCTTTTAAACGTAGACCTTTAATAATTATTTTATTATACATTTATATATATCCTTTCGCGACAGCACTTACTATATTCATAGCATCGACAGTTTCTTTTACGTCATGCACTCTTAGAATTTCGGCACCCTTATATGCTACAAGGGTTGCAGCAGCAACGCTACCTACCACTCTGTTTTTAGCATCCTTTTCGTTTACAATTTCACCTATTATTCTTTTTCGAGAAACGCCAACAAGCAAAGGGTAATAGGCTGTAATTCTTTCACACTCGGAAAGCAGAAGCAAATCATCCTCACGGGATTTACCGAAACCGATACCAAAATCAAAAAACAGGCTATCTTTACTTATACCGAAATCGCTTGCTTTTTTTTCACATTCTCTAAAAAAGAATAACACATCATTTATAACACCGTTTGGGTATTCTTTTGCATCCTTAGACGACTTTCCGCCCGTATGCATAAAAATCCAACCTGCATTATACTTTTTCACAACCTCTGCCATCTCTTTTGAAAACTTGCCGCTTTCATCATTAACGATACTAACGCCGTTTTTTAAAGCAAATTCGGCAACCTCGGGTCTAAAGGTGTCGATAGACAAGGGCACGCTTGCATTTTTTACAAGCTCGAGTAAAAACGAAAGGCGTTTTATTTCTTCATCACAAGAAACGAGCTCATTCATAGGTGCTGTAGAGCAAGCACCGATATCAATGATGTCTGCCCCCTCTTTTTCAAGACAATGAAGCCTTTCGAGAGCACCCGAAAGGCTAAAGCTTTCACCACCGTCAGAAAATGAATCGGGGGTTATATTTAATATACCCATAACAAGTGGGCGTTTTTTGTTTTCGATTAGCTTTTGGAAAGAAAACATTTTATCTACCGCCTGTTAAAAGAGCCATTACCTCTGCACGAGTTCTTGCATCACTTCTCGCAGCACCTCTGAGTGCAGAGGTTTGAGTAACTGCACCTGCAGCCTTTGCACCTCGCATTGTCATACAAAGATGCTCCGCTTCGACGATAACGGCAACGCTTTTTGCACCCAGCTCGTCAAAAAGGAAATCTGCAATTTGAGAAGTTAATCTCTCTTGCACCTGAGGACGTTTTGCATATACGTTTACAATTCTTGCAAGCTTTGAAAGACCGATAATTCTTCCGTCGGCGGGAATATATGCAATATGAGCTTTGCCTATAAAGGGCAATAGATGATGCTCACACATTGAATACATAGGTATATCTCTTACAATTACCATTTCATCGTTACCCGGCTCATCAAAAAGCTTTAAATGAATGTGGGCATCCTCATTAAGACCTGAAAACACCTCTTCATACATTCTCGCAACACGGGAAGGTGTTTCTTTAAGTCCGGGTCTGTCGGGGTCTTCGCCTATTGCTTCGAGAATATCCCTGACAGCTCTTTCGATTTTTTCTTTATCCATTTATATACACCTCTTAAAAGAAAAGACAAATAACATTCATTTTATCATCTATACTATAATAAACCTTTGAACCATTCAAATTCTGAATAAGCCCGGCATCCTTAAAGGCGGTATAAACAACGCCTTGGTCAAACATTGTAGATTTAGCCTGCTGTAAGGTTGCAGAATCGGGGAATTTTAATTCGGCACATTTGTAGCCTCTTTGAATAGCATTATTAATTGAGGCGTCAATTCCGTTTGAGAATTGCTCCCCTGCACCCGTTGTAAAATACGCACTTTCATACACGAAATAATTATACTTCGTTGCGGTAGTAAAAGGAATTACCTGATTAATACTTTTACGTTTTACTAAAACATCGTTTGTTGTAACGTTAAAATAAGTATGACGAAGCACCTGGCTTGTGCCTTTAGGGTCATCCCACGTTGTATCCACAAAATAGCCTTCACCGTCAAGCACAACGTAATTCCACATATGACCTGTATAATTTACACCGTCTTCGGCAGATTCACCTGTCACAAGACGATTATCAATATTAAGCATATTCATTAAATACTGAAAAGCTCTTGCATAGCCCTCGCAACCTGCTTTCCCCTCTACAAGACAACCGTAAATTGAGTTTGCATTTGGGTTAGTGTTGGGGTCAGTATAAGAGCAATGATTAACAATATAATCGTGAACGTATAGCTCTTTCTCATAGATAGAGGTATACGCCTTTGTACCCATAAGAATTGTATTCGCTACCTTACCTGCTTCGTCACTTTGTTTTTTAAACTCTTCAAGAGTCATAATATAGGTAGGCTCAAAATATGATTTCAACCCTTTTCTGTATACGCTACACTTTGTACCTATACAAAAAAGGTCGGGGTTATCGTAAGATATAGCAGTAAAAATTTTATTAAGGTCACCTGAGCCTAAAGAGGGAATCTCAATTTTTTCGGGCATATCGTAAATATTAGCAACAACCACGTTATAAACTGCTTTTTCCTCATCAGTAAGCTCATTATAGCAATGGCGGTAATAGCCCGTGCCGTCCCCTGAGGGAAGAACACCATTAGCAGAAAAATCCTGAGGCTTTAAAACGTTTTCATAGACAACGCTTGTCAAAATAGCACCTACAACGAGCGCTATCACAGCCACAACTCCAATAGCAGTTAAAAATTTAGTTAACCCTTTATTTTTCATATTAAAACTCCTTTTCGGAAACGAAAACCTTTAATTTTTCTTTTGAGGTTTTCGGTAAGAGATATTCGATTTCATCTTTACTATCGGTAAAATCAACTATTGTAATATCAGTTGTACAATAATTAATAAGCTTTGAAAAAAGTGAATCTGCAGATAAGAATTTTTGGTTATTGAAAAAGGCGTTAAAGGATGCAACAATTATTTCGGCATTGAGCTTTGAGCATTCGTAGCCTTTTTCTATTTCGCAGATATATTTCATATATTTAAAAGTTTTCTCAGGTGTAAGAACGTTATCACCACGACTTAACTCAAGAAACATATCGGGGGTATCATATTCTAAATCTTCATTGATTTTAATTGTAATATCCCCTAAAGCTCTGTAAACGGATTTGAAGCCCGAATCAGTAAACACCGCATATCTATCAACAGTTATGCCATAAAAAGAATTAATTTGAGAAACTAAATCCTTGACACCGCTTGTTTCCAAGGTTTTAGCAAACGAAACCTTACTATCGGATGATATTTTGGTATGGTCGACAGGGATAACCTTAATTGTTTTTTTACTCAAATCAACCTTTATAAGATTTATAAATCGGGTTTCTTTACCATCATCAGAGGTAACGGCAACCAAGAAAAGCGACTCACCCTGAAGAACAACTGAATCTATTTTTTCCGTTGTTGCGGGGGCGGTTGTGCTTTCGCCCTCGGGTTTAAATATATTATTGAAATCGTAATTAAGAGATTTCCACAAAAGCAATGTAGAAACCGAGCCTAAAAGAACAGAGAAACAAAGAAACACACATATAAGTATTGTTGTTTTTCTCTTTTTATCTTTATTTTTACGTTGTAAGTCAAGACCGTAACGAGCCAAACTAACACCTCATTGATTAAAATTAACGTATACATTATAAGTATAATAAATATTAAGAGAAAATACAAGTATAAAATAAAAGCGGAGTGCGTTTAGCACTCCGCCTATCAGCTTATTGTTTTGACCAATCAAGCCAACCATTGGTTATGTAATACCAACCACCGTAATATTCTACCCAACCGGTGTAGTCCCAAGCAACTGTACCACCTTTTACGTAATACCATGTATCACCGTAGTAACAAAGGGTGTCACTGTTCCAATTAATCTGTCCGTTTTCAACATAATACCATGTGCCATAATAGTTTGTAAGAGTTGTAACGCTCCAATCAAGGTAGCCGTTTACCACATAGTACCAAGTACCGTAGTAATCTGTAAGTCCTGTGTAATTCCAATCAATTACACCATTGGTTACATAATAATAGTTTCCATAGCAATATGAAAGACCCGAATAGTTCCAATCAAGGTAGCCGTACTGTACGTGATAGTAATTTCCATAATACTCTACAAGGCCTGTGAAGTTCCAATCAATTACGCCGTTTGTTACGTAGTAGTAAGCACCGTAGTAATATGAGAGTCCTGAATAGTTCCAATCAAGGTAGCCGTTCTGAACGTGGTAGTAATTGCCGTAATATTCGGTAAGGCCTGTGTATCCCCTATCAATTACGCCGTTTGTTACGTAGTAGTAATCACCATAGTAATATGAAAGGCCTGTGTAGTTCCAATCAAGATATCCGTTTTGAACGTGGTAGTAATTGCCGTAATACTCAACAAGACCTGTGAAACTCCAATCAAGTATACCGTTGGCTACATAATAGTAACCGCCACTATATTCTACAAGTCCGGTGTAATCTTCAATTACTTTGTTACCAGACATATATTTCCAAACACCGTTTTCATCTTGTTTGAGGGTTGGGGTTAACTCCTCTAATACAGGGATTGTTTCCTCTGCTCTGTCACCACAGACTGTGCAAGTTTGATATTTCAATCCCTCTTCGGTTGTGGTCGGTTCTTTTTCAGTAATCCATTCGGATGAATAACTATGATGCGCTTTTAATTCTTGCACCTCAGTGTTAGCTTTAATTGAAACAAAAGAGAACCCATAATATGTTTGACTGCCGTCCGATGTCAATCTAATACTGAAAGAGTCACCTTCTAATACTATCGTTGTGCCGGCAAGCGTGTTACCATCGTATCGTCCGTAAAGCTCACCCTCGGAATCATAAATATAAATATAATCATAACCCGATTCGGTATATGTGTCAGAAGAGAATGTTAGAATTAATGATTTTGCACCGTCATATTTAAACTCATAGGTTACATTTTCGTTATTAACATAGTTGTGTTGAGACTCGGGATAAAAACTCGAATCAACAATTACTTCTCCAATATAACCTACACTACTTTGAACGTCACCGCAAACAGAACATACTCTTTTACCTTCTCCGTCTTCGGTACAAGTAGGTTTCTTTATAATTTCCCATTCACCATATTTGTGACCGAGAGCCGAAACCTCGTCAATGGTTTTACAATATCCACAAATACTACAAGTCTGTTCGGAATAACCCTTATCGGTACAGGTTGGTGATATAACATGTGTTTCATCAAAACTATGTGCAGTAAACGGCTTAATTGATTCCGCAGCATATTCATGAGCTTTTGAGCCTTCGTTTGCGTGTATTTCTACAATTGATGCAAAGCCTACATTACTAATATCAAGATTATCATTATTGATAATCGCTTTTTTAAGGGAAGAACAGCCGGAGAAAGCAGAATCACCTATACTTGTTACACTATCGGGGATTGTGATTGTGGTAAGGCTATCGCAATTATAGAAAGCATAACGACCTATACTTGTTACGCTATTGCCGATTGTGATGGAGGCAAGGCTATTGCAATAATAGAAAGCATAACCACCTATACTTGTTACGCTATCGGGGATTGTGATTGAGGTAAGTTTTGAGCAACCGTAGAAAGCCTCTTCACCTATACTCGTTACGCCATCCGGGATGGTGATTGAGGTAAGTTTTGAGCAACCGTAGAAAGCCTCTTCACCTATACTCGTTACGCCATCCGGGATTATGACTGAGGTAAGACTATCGCAACCGCGGAAAGTGTCGGGTTTAATTTCTGTAACACCATCGGGGATTACAAGATTTTCTACCAACTCGCCATTAAGATAAAGGTTATTGGCGTAACAAAGCGGATTAGCATTATAACTACCAAAATCAACATTGCACCAAGCGGTTAAATCGGTTATATAAACTGAGGTAAGGTTATAGCAATCTTCGAAAGCAGAATTACCTATACTCGTTACGCTATCGGAGATTACAATTGACCTTAAACAATCCAAATTAAAGGCATAATTGGAAATAGTCGTTGTATTTGAAACAACAATTTCTTCAATAAACCTATTATACTCTTCCCATGGAAGTGCTTCCGACTCAGTATAAACAGGCATAGCACCATCACAAGAAACTGTCAATATACCACTAACTTTATCAATACTCCAGCTTACTTTTCCATATGTACCGGAAACAAGCTTTTCACTCTCTTCACCGTCAAGGGGTACAAAGGGAAGTGAATTATCTTTTGCATAGGTTTCTGCATAAGAGCCTTTATTGCCCAATACTCTTGCTCTGCAACCACTAAAAGCATACTCGCCTATACTTTTCACACTATCCGGGATTATGATTGAGGTAAGGCTTGTACCGGAAAAAGCATATGCCGGTATTGTGGTTACACCATCGGGTATAACCACATCTGTAACCAATTCACCATTTAAATATAAATTGTTGGCATAATATAAAGGATGAGAATGAACAGCATCAAAACTAATATTACACCATACCGCTATATCTGTTATATATACTGATTCAAGATTATAGCAACTATAGAAAGCTCTATAACCTATACTTGTTACACTATCGGGGATTGTAATTACAGTAAGACTTGTGCAATCAGAGAAAGCATAATGACCTATACTCGTTACACTATCAGGAATTGTAATTGAGGTAAGGCTATCGCAATCAGAGAAAGCATGACTACCTATACTTGTTACACCATTACCGATTGTGATTGAGGTAAGGTTATAGCAATCTCCGAAAGCAGAATTACCTATACTTGTTACACTATCGGGGATTGTAATTACAGTAAGACTTGTGCAACCAAAGAAAGCAACACTACCTATACTTGTTACACCATTACCGATTGTGATTGAGGTAAGGCTTATGCAATCCCTGAAAGCACATTCACCAATACTTGTTACACTATCAGGGATTGTGATTGAGGTAAGTTTTGAGCAACCGTAGAAAGCATCTTCACCTATACTTGTCACACTACAATGAATTACATATTCTGTTCGTGTATTACCTATAGGATATTGTATAATTTCTGTTTTATCTTTATTAAACAATACACCATCAACAGAAGAATAATTCGGGTTATTTTCATTTACGTTTATTGATGTAAGGCTTGTGCAACCACCGAAAGCATAATCACCTATACTTGTTACACTATCAGGGATTGTGATTGAGGTAAGGCTTGTGCAACCTCCGAAAGCATAATAACCTATACTTGTTACACTATCAGGGATTGTGATTGAGGTAAGGCTTGTGCAACCACCGAAAGCATAACCACCTATACTTGTTACGCTATCGGGGATGGTGATTGAGGTAAGTTTTGAGCAACCGTAGAAAGCCTCTTCACCTATACTCGTTACGCCATCCGGGATGGTGATTGAGGTAAGGCTTGTGCAATAAGAGAAAGCAGAATTATCTATACAAGTTACACTATCAGGAATAACCAAAGCTGTGACTAATTCACCGTTTAAATATAAATTGTTGGCATAATATAAAGGATGAGAATAAACACCATCAAAACTAATATTACACCATGCTACTATATCTGTTATATATACCGATGTAAGGCTTGTGCAATATTCGAAAGCATTTTCACCTATACTTGTTACACTATCAGGCATTGTGATTGAGGTAAGTTTTGAGCAACCGTAGAAAGCATAATCACCTATACTTGTTACACTATCAGGGATTGTGATTGAGGTAAGGCTTGTGCAATATTCGAAAGCATTTTCACCAATACTTGTTACACTATCAGGGATTGTAACTGATGTAAGGCTTGTGCAATATTCGAAAGCATTTTCACCAATACCTGTTACACTATCAGGGATTGTGATTGAGGTAAGTTTTGAGCAACCGTAGAAAGCAGCTTCACCTATACTTGTTACACCATTATTGATAACAACAGTTTTGATATTTGTTCGTGATGAGTACCACGGTACACTTGAATATGTATAATAATACTTCATGTTACCCGTACCACTAATAGTTAAAGTACCCTCATCATCAAGTGTCCAAGTTAGATTATCTCCACATGTACCACTTGATGCTGCCTTCGCTTTTACTGCAAAAAGACCTGAGAAATCAACGCCTTTAAAATCAACCTCTCCGAGCCCTACCCAAGCAGAGCCGAAAATGATTGCAATGGCAAGAATAATAGATAAGCTTCTTTTGATTACGTTTTTCATAACTACCTCCTAAAATTGTTTACAAATACACATATCAATTATACTACTGCTATATTTTTTCTTCAACGGAATTTGCAACGAATTTTTTGTTTTGTTTTTGTGCAAGTTGTGAAACCGTGGTGTTCTCTACAGATGTTTTATCTTACTAAACCTAAGACGTAAGAGAACTACCCACCACCAAAAGCGTTGCTTTTGGTCCCCCTCCCTATTTTGTCTGCGACAAAACAAGGATGAAAAGCTATCGCAAAGTTTCAATTTTTACCCCTTGCGAAGCATTATAATTTGCCAACGCAGTTCCGAAACTTGCCATTTCCCATTTGCAACTTGCCGTTTTTTACAATGCCGACCGCAGGTCCCGACACTCCTCACTCCTCACTCCTCACTCCTCACTCCTAACTGCGAGTAAAACGAGCTTTGCCACCGCAGTTTTTTACAATACCATTTTCGACAAATCGAGTTTGTCGTATTGTTCTATAAAGGCTTTGAAGAATGTAAGCATTTTATTTACTCCGCCATCTTTATTGCTTTCGCAATTGAGGACTAAAAGTGGCTCGTGGACGCTCATTCTTAAAAGCTGCCAGCCGTCACCCGAGTTTTCGTTAAAATTAACTCTTACTCCCTCGTAATTAACGGGTGAAACGGTTATCCCCTCGGTCTTTTCACAAAGAGCTTTAAAATCATTTATAACAGAAAGACCGTAATCACGGAAATCGTCAAGCTTGATTGTGAATCTTATTTCTTTTTCTTCAACGGGTGTTTTCAATGACGAAATTATATCTTCAATTGATTTACCGTCTTTGCTGAGCTTTGCGGCTTCAATAATAATTTTTGTTATAAGATATGCACCGTCATCAAGATAATAGTTTTCTTTAAATGCAGCGTGACCCGAGGTTTCAATAGCAAGCGGGGCAGATTTTTTCTCTTCGTTTTCAAGGCGTATTGCTTCATCAATAACGTTTTTATAGCCTCTTTTGAAGCGGTGGTGAACTCCGCCTAAATCCTTTTCAATGAATTCCGCAAGTCCGTCTGAGGTTACGGAGTCGGTAACGATAATACCGCCCTTGTTATCCTTTAAAGCAATATATGATGCAAGTGCTACAAGCTTATTTCTGTTTATTTCCTGAGCGTTTTTATCAACGCAGGCAGCTCTGTCGCAATCGGTATCAAAAATCACACCTAAGTCGGCATTTGCTTTTTTTACTGCATCGCAAATTGACTGCATAGCCTGTTTATTCTCAGGGTTTGGTATGTGATTAGGAAATCTACCGTCAGGCTCAAGGTAACAGCTACCCGAAATATCAGCACCGAGCACCGCTAAAACCTTTTCGGCATAGAAGGCACCTACACCGTTGCCCGCATCAACAACTATTTTAAGGTTTTCCAAGGGTCTATCGTAATTTGGTGCGTTAACGCCCTCTTTTATCATATCGCAGAGGTCCTTGCAATATTTTTTCATATTATCAAGCTTTTCCGCTTTTTGAGTTTCGCTTTTTAACTGATACTCATTCTTTTCGGCGTATGACAAAATTTCTTTAATATCGTTACCCGAAAAGCCACCCTGACGGGTAAAGAATTTAAGACCGTTCATTTCCATAGGAAGATGACTTGCGGTTATCATAACTGCAGAATCAACCTCAAAATTTATTATTGACATAAACATTGAGGGAGTTGAAGAAAGACCGCAATCATAAACCTTAACACCTAAATCGGCAAGTGTTCTTGTTACAACTCTTGAAATTCTTTCAGAGGAAACTCTTGAATCGTAGCCGACGGTTATTTTCAAGTTATCCTTACCTAATTTATTTTTCAAGAAGTTAACGTAAGAGGCAGTTATTGTTGACAAACGTATATCAGTTAAATCAACGCCTTTACCGTCCTTCTCTATTGCGGTACCACGGATATCTGTACCGCTTTTTAAATATAAAAGATTATCCATCAATATTCTCTCCTGATAACGTAATATGCTCTTTGAGTATCTTCCTTTGGTGCTGAACAGCTAAACTCAGCATATCTTTTTATTACCTTAAAGCCTGCATTTCCAACCGCATTTGTGATTTCATCATCCGTAAATGCAATTTCCTTAAAGCTTTCGGTAAAACGGTTATATTTGTTTTTATCATCTTTTACAAAAAAGTCGAGATTTATACCTACGGTAACGCCGTCATCATATAAATTATTTTGCCAAACGCAAAAAACATTTTTCTCGTCATAGACAAAGGTGTTATTACCGAGTATTTCCTGATGCTTATAAACGGTATTAACGTCAAACACCATTATTCCCCCGTCATCAATAAAATTCTTTAAGGTATTAAAGGTTTTGTTAAGCTCACTTACGCCTGATAAATGGTTTATGCTATCAAGAGAGCAAACAATTGCTCTTACTGTTCCGTAAAGGTCGGTTTCTTCCATTCGTTGACACAAGAAAAGAATGTTTTCCCCTTCTTCAGCGGCTTTATTCTGAGCCTCCATAAGCATATCGGGTGAAGCATCCGTGCCTATTACCTCGAAACCGTTTTTTGAAAACTCTAACGAAAGAGAGCCCGTACCGCAGGCAAGGTCTAAAAGAAGACCGTTTTTTATATCATAATCTGCGAGAATACTCATAATATATTCTGCACGCCGTTTGTAATCAACGTTAATGGTTAACTCATCATAAACCGAAGCAAAAGAACTGTAAGACATAACTACCTCCAACAAGGATTTGCTTTATTTTAACATATTCAATTAAAGATGTAAATAACCGTAAAATCCGTTGATGTGCTAAAAAAGAATATAGTAATTTTATAAACTTTGCACACTTTAAAACGATAATTCTTTATGTTAATATATTGTTAACATATTATAGGAGGAAATTTTATGAAAAAGTTTCTTGCAACTATTCTTGCCGTAATAATTTCAATATGCGGTTTGTTACCCTGCCTTGCGGCAGACGTTGCCGCTTGTAGCTGCGGTCAAGCACCAATTATTTACGTTGCTGCTTTAGGTAGCGGTTACGTTTTCCTTGATGCAGGTACTGAAAACGAAAGAACACTTTTCAGACCTGATATCAACGACGTTTTAAACGATTTCACTCCCCTTTTAGGTGCAGCGGCTGACCTTATTTCAACTAAGAATTACGATGCGTTCGGTGACGTGCTTATTTCTTGCGTTAATGCATCCTTCGGTATGCTTGCTTTAGACAACGAAGGTAAATCTCACGAAAGAGTAACCTCTGAAGAATTTCACCCTGATACAGCTGACCACGGTGACAATTACAGCTATTACTTCGGCTACGATTTCCGTCTTGACCCCGTTGAAAATGCAGAAAAGCTTCACACCTTTATTCAAGAGGTTAAAGAATTAACGAAGCACGATACTGTAAGATTCAGAGCTTCAAGTATGGGTGGCGTTGTAACTCTTTCATACATAAAGCTTTACGGCACTAAGGATATCGAAAATATCATATTCCAAAACTGCCCGTTACAAGGTACTGCAGTTGCAGGTGAATTATATAACGGTCTTTTCGAAATTAACAAGGATGCCCTTATAAGATACGCTGAAGGTGCTCTTCCCTCAATGGATAGTGACTTTTTAGGTGCGATACTTTATTCACTTATTGAAATGCTTGATGCAGCAGGTCTTTGGAGTGACATTTTAGGTATGGCAGACGGCATCATTTTAAATCTTAAAGACAGAGTTTTTGATGAGGCACTTATACCGATATTCGGTACTATGCCTGGTATCTGGAGCTTCGTTCCCGATGAATATTATGAAACCGCAAAAAACTTTATGAAGCTTGATGACACCACTCACGGAAAGCTTCTTGAGAAATTAGATTTTTACCATTATGACGTTCAGCAGGATGCAGGTAATCTTTTAAGAAACGCTCAGGCAGACGGCACAAACATTTACATTGTTGCGGGCTACAACGTTCAAAGAACGCCTCTTGTTACCGCTTACAAAAACACCTCTGACGGTACTGTTGATACTCAATACGCATCTTTAGGAGCAACTTGTGCATATATCGGCGAATACCTCCCCGATGATTACAAGCAGGCTCAGCATACTGATAAGGTGTATATGTCACCCGACAGAATGATTGACGCATCAACCTGTCTTCTTCCCGAATGCACGTGGTTTGTAAAGAATATGCTTCACTCAACAACACATTCAGGGCATGACGTTCTTTACGGAATATTCCACACAAGCGATACTCAGATAACTGTTTTTGATTTAGAAGAATATCCTCAGTTTATCAAAAACGATACCGTTCACGAAAGCTTTATTCCCGTTACTCGCGAGGGCACACCTATTCAGGAGGCCTTCAAGGATGCACGCGAAATGACAAGCTTCTTAACAATCACTCAGCTTCTTATCACTCTTTTCAAAGAGTTTTATCATTGGATGATTGGATAATTAAACATTAAAAAAGTCTGTGAAAGCGATTGCTTTCACAGACTTTTTTATTTAAGTTTAGTTGGTTATTTATTGAGCAAAGAACTCATAAAAAGCTCTGTAAGCCATATACAAGTCAAGCTTTGAAATCACTTCGTAGGGAGCGTGCATTGAGAGTACGGGAACACCTAAATCTACAACGTCGATATCAAGATTTGCAATGTATTTCGCTACTGTACCGCCACCGCCTGCATCAACCTTGCCAAGCTCACCTATCTGCCAAACAACGTTGGATTTATCAAGCATTGCTCTGATTTTGCCCATATACTCGGCAGAAGCATCACTTGTACCGCTCTTGCCTCTTGCACCGGTATACTTTGTAATAACAACACCTTTATTAAGGAAAGAGGTGTTATTCTTCTCAAATACAGAATTAAAAGTGGGGTCGTAAGCAGAGTTAACGTCAGCTGAAAGACATTCACTCTTTGAAAGCACCTGATAAACCTCAAGTCCGTTTGCTTTTGCAAGGTAAGCAATGAAATATTTAAGATAAGAGGACTGAAGACCTGTGTTACCGTCTGAGCCTGTTTCCTCTTTATCGGTAAGAACAGAAATAACCGTATAATCGGGAGCTTCAACGTCAAATGCTGCCATTGCTGCGGGGTATGCACAAACTCTGTCATCGTGACCGTAAGAGCCGATAAGGCTTCTGTCAAAGCCGATATCATCTGCTTTAAATGCAGGCACTACTTCAAGCTCTGCACTAAGGAAATCACTTTCAACGATACCGTATTTTTCATTTAAGAGCTTAAGAATATTAAGCTTTACAAGCTCACTACCTTCATCACTCTTAAAGGGTCTGCTACCAACGATTACGTTAAGCTCTTCACCGCTTATACCCTCCGAAAGAGTGCGTTTACCCTGCTCTGCCCCTAAATGAGGAAGAATATCGGAAATAACGAATTTAGGCTCGTTTTCCTCTTCGCCGATTTTAACGGTAAGATTTGTACCGTCTTTTTTTACAATCACACCGTGAAGTGCAAGAGGAATTGCAACCCACTGATATTTTTTAATTCCACCGTAATAATGTGTTTTGAAAAGAGCAATTTCATCACTCTCATAAAGAGGGTTGGGTTTAAGGTCAAGACGTGGTGAATCAATATGAGCCGCCGCAATCTTAACGCCTTCCTCAAGACTCTTTTTACCTATAACCGCAAGGATTATTGCTTTATCTCGATTTACGTAATAAAGCTTATCTCCCGCTTCGTATTTTTTACCGGGAACAAATTCCTGAAAGCCTTTTTCTTTTGCTTGAGAAAGAACAACCTGAGTTGCTTCTCTTTCAGTTTTTGCTTCGTTTAAAAACTTCTTATAGCCTTCAGCAAATGCATCTGCTTTGCCGATTTCTTCATCGCTTAAGATTGCACCTGCATTATCAGCTTTGTAGCAAAGCTCTTTTTTAAGCTCTTCAACTGTTGCCATTTATAACACTCCTAAAGTTTTCATACAGAAATCTTTATTTAATACCAAAGAGTTCTCTGAGTAAGCCCCAGATTATTGAACCTTTGATTATATAAAGGAATTTTTCAATTTCAGATTTAGGCTCTTCCTGATGTTCGAGCTTTTCCTCTCCGTCTTCGATAACGAGAGCCTGTGTAAGACAAACACCGCCTTCACCGAAAGCTTCTACACGGATATAGTCAAACTCTTCTGCACCAGCAATTTCATCAAGATTGATAAAGAATGTGCCGTCTGTATTTTCAACAGTTTTAATGATTTTTCCGTTTGCAATAAACTGAACATAATCGCAATCCTTTGCAGTAGCTAAAACTGCATGGTCATCAACCTCAACACTTGTAAATACAGGATAAGGAATATCTGTGTTCATTGCATCGATCTCTTCATAAGGTCCGATATCAGTAACACGAAGCTTTCTTGTTACACAGAAAAATGCACCACTCTGCATTGTTTCTTTAATATGGTCAACATCATTTTCTTCCATCATAAAGATGCTGAAAGACGTATCAATATTTTCGTGATCATGAGCGTCTGTGTTACTGAATGCAATAACGTTTTTGCCGTAAGGAAGAGTGTACATAAGAAGGTTATCCCAGAGAATTCTATCATAGCCATCTACACCGTTGTCCTCGTTGAAAACCTCTGTACCTAAACAGCTATCGTATTTAAGGATGAGATCACCAAAGAATTTTACGTTATCAGGATTGTTAACTGCATCAGGATTGTCGTTTGTGTAAAGCCAGTCGCCAGGGTGATTAATATGAGAAAGACCACCGTTTTTCTCAATATAATTCAACGCCTCGTCATAACCATTCTCAGTACCGCCGTAACCGAAGCCTGCCTCTTCAGGAAGGAAATATCCGTTTACGTGAGGCTTTGTAACGGTAAGGTTATTAAGCTCGTTTGCACCTGTAACACATACCATTTTTCTATTTCTTATTGTATCACCGTAAATCGGATAAGTACCATTTGTAATCTGCTCATACTCTTCGTCTGTTAAGTGCTTAATATTAAAGAGATTGTAGCAGTATAAAAGCTGCTGTTCAGGATGTCTGTTCCACTCAACACCTGTAACACCGTGGTCTGCATTAGCAACGAAATCATAATCCTGACGGTAATACTCTTTAATCATTGACTCGAGAGTTTCCGTTGCATCGCTATAGGTTGTATGTGAATGAAGAGTGCCTTTATATGCACCCCAAGCACCTTCACCTGACCAGATAACGTCTTCGTAAGGAGAAACGATTACGTAATCTTTCTTTTCTGCCGCGAAACCGCCTACGGAAACAACGGAAAGAAGAAGAGTTACGCATAAAATCAAGCTTACAATTTTAAATGTCTTTTTCATAATAATACCCCATATCATAAATATTATTGTATTTTTTTATATTTTTATTTATTTTTTTGACGTAATTAAAAGTATCTTTAAACGGTATCGTTTCAAGAGTTTCGCCGTCGGGTGAATACCGAGGGTCTGCTAACCATTCGTTAACCTGACCTCTGCCTGCGTGATACGCAGCGAAGACTACGTCAACGTATTCGAATTCATCCAATAGCAATTTAATAAAAAACGCTCCGAAATATATTGATATTTCAGGCTCAAACAATGATTCAACATCGTACGAGGTTTTCGTTTTTGTTTGTAGCCATTGAAACGTTTCGGGAGTTATCTGGGTTAAACCCATAGCACCGGCATCTGATACTGCATTTTTATCAAAACCGCTTTCTGTTTTAATCATAGCATACAACAACACCGGCTCAATTTCAAGCTCAGTTGATACATTTTCAATCAAATCGCTGTATTTTTTAGGATAAAGCGTTTGCGCGGTAAGTATTATGCAATTATACAGAATAATTACAAAAACCAAAAGAAGCGCTGTGATTACCGTCAATAATTTGAGTTGTGTTTTCCTTCGTTCATTCAACGGCAAAAATCTCCTTTTCGAGTTTCATAAGCTGAGCCTTTAGCCTATCGCTATCACCATCGTTATCCACAACGAAATCAGCCTTTGAAAGATAGAATTCATCATCCTTTTGACCGTTGATTCTTATAAGTGCGTTTTCTTCACTTAAAGAATCTCTTATCATTATTCTTTTTTTTCTGATTTCTACGGGTGCTGTAACAACTATAACACTATCGCACCGACTTGTAAAGCCTGATTCAATAATTGCAGCGGCATCAACAATAACTACGTCGTGATTTTCAAAAGCTTTCTCAGCTTCAGCCTCAATCAGTTTGTTAATAGCGGGATGCATTATTGAATTAAGAAGATCGGTGTTTTCCGGAGAGGAAAAAGCTCTTTTGGCAAGCTCTCTTCGATTTAACGTTTTATCTTCGTTTAAGACGTTACCGAAAGCATCAACGAGCTTATCTATAATCGTTTTATCAAAGTTGAAAACGTTACGTGCTACAACGTCGCCATCTATAATATATGCACCTTTTTCTTTAAAATAAGCAGATACCGTAGATTTACCTGCCCCTGTTTTACCTGTAAGACCAACAAGTTTCTTCAGTCTCATCACCTCTCTAAGTAGGTTTAAATAAACTAGACTTTTATAACGTTAAAGCCTGCGGCTCTTAAAAGTCTGTTTAAAATTGCAAGATTATCATCGTTTTCATCATCAGGATATCTGACAAAGCAATGCTTTGCACCTTTTTTGTCAAGAATCCTCAATGAATCGAACAATGAATGGGACAATGTTTTATAATCCTCCGAGCCATAAAATATATACGGCACTGAAAGTTCAGCTGCATCATCGGTATCAAAAATCATAGCATAAACACCCTCCGAATTGCAAGTGTTTATATATTCGCAAAAAGCTTTATACTCACCTTTTACTAACGTAATCTGAGCATCAGGTGAATAATGCTTATACTTCATTCCTGGTGATGCAGCAGTCTCCGTATTTTTCAACGGATTTAAAACTGCATCGTCAACCTCAACCTTACCTAAAACGGCTTTTAGCTGACCTAAGGTAACGTTGCCCGGTCTTAAAAGACGGGGTGTTTCGGTTGCAAGAGTTATTACGGTTGATTCAACCCCCTCTTCACAGTCACCGCCATCAATTATGTAAGGAATTCTTCCGTTTAAATCCTCAAAAACGTGTTCTGCTTTCGTGGGACTCGGTTTACCCGAAAGGTTTGCCGAGGGTGCGGCAAGCGGAAGCCCTGAAAGCTTGATTAGCTTTCTTGCTATCGGATGAGAGGGACACCTCACCGCAACGGTATCAAGGTTTCCTGTTGTGCAATAGGGCACCTTTTCTGACTTAGGTAAAATCATTGTAAGAGGACCCGGCCAAAAGGCTTCTGCAAGCTTTTGGGCGGTATCGGGTACGTGTTTTACTAAA
The DNA here is from genome assembly GCA_045648585.1 of Acutalibacteraceae bacterium. GTDB lineage: Bacteria > Bacillota > Clostridia > Oscillospirales > Acutalibacteraceae > DTU089. The sequence goes on along the minus strand of JAZROI010000083.1, from coordinate 19,707 downwards.
TCGTAAATCTCGTTAAATTCAGAAATATGAACAATTAACGGATTATCTGTAGGTCTGCCCTTTGCTTCAAATATTTTACTAACTGCAACTGATGAATAAGCATTACCTGCAAGACCGTAGACGGTTTCGGTAGGCATACCTACAACCTCATTGTTTTTGAGTAATTCAGTTGCTTTACTAAACATTTCATCACCGTCGTTGACGGTAATTTTAACAAGCTCTGTATTCAAAATTTATTCCTCTGTTGATGCTTTGAGTTTTTCTGCAGTATCTGCAGTTATAAGAGAATCTATAATTTCGTCAAGGTCACCGTTCATAATGGCTTCTATTTTATAAAGAGTAAGTCCTATTCTATGGTCTGAAACTCTGCCTTGTGGGAAGTTATAGGTTCTTATTCTTTCACTTCTGTCACCCGTTCCGACCTGTGAACGACGTTCATCGGCAATTTCGGCATTTTGCTTTTCACGCTCCGCCTCTAAAAGCCTTGAACGAAGAATTTTCATTGCACGGTCACGGTTTTTATGCTGACTTCGTTCATCCTGACATTCAACAACCGTACCTGTTGGAATATGGGTGATTCGTATAGCGGATTCGGTTTTGTTAACGTGCTGACCGCCTGCACCGCTTGAACGGTAAGTATCTATCTGTAAATCGGTAGGATCTATATCAATATCAACCTCTTGAGCCTCGGGTAAAACGGCAACAGTTACGGTTGAGGTATGAATTCTACCGCCTGACTCGGTTTCGGGGACTCTTTGAACACGGTGAACACCGCTTTCAAATTTAAAACGGGAATAAGCTCCCTCACCCTCAATCATAAAGCTAATTTCTTTTATACCGCCAAGACCGGTTTCGTTAACGGAAAGAACTTCACTTTTCCACCCTCTGCTTTCAGAATACATTGAATACATTCTGAAAAGAGAGTTACCGAAAAGGGCAGCCTCTTCACCGCCTGCACCGGCACGAATTTCTATAATAACGTTTCTGTCGTCGTTAGGGTCTTTCGGTAAAAGAAGTACTTTAAGCTGCTCTGAAAGCTCATTTGCTTTTTCTTTGCATTCTTCAACCTCAATTTCAAGCATTTCACGAAGCTCTTTTTCTGGGTGCTCTGAAAGCATTTCTTTAGCCGCCTCGCCGTCACTCACCGTTTTTTTATATTCGCGGTAAGTTTCAACAACCGGTGTGAGATTTTTCAGTTCCTTCATAAGAGACGTATATTTAGCTTGGTCTGAAACAGTTTCGGGAAGACACAAAAGCTCGTTTACTTTTATAAAACGGTCTTCAACCTGTTGAAGTTTATCAAGCATTTTCTTCCTCCCTGGTAACTTTCTTTATGTTTTTTTCTGCTTTTGCACGAGGAATTAAAAATTCTCTTTGGCAACCCATACAGTGTAATCTGAAATCCATACCTGAACGTAACACTTTAAATTGCTTTGAACCGCAAGGGTGTTGCTTTTTCATTTCAAGAATATCGCCGACTCTGATATCCACCAAAACTTCCTCCAATTACATTTTTCTGAAATATTATAACATACTTTTACATAAAATTAAAGAGTAAGTAAAAACAAAAATAAAAAATATTAGAATAGGTGATAAGCAAATGTTAAGGTATTTTCCCGAAGGATTTTTAATTAATACACAAGATAACTTAAAAGCAATAGCCTCTTTAGACAATTTCATTACTGCATATAACGAAAACCGCATTTTAGAAGCCCGTACCTCTTATTGCGACAGAGAGCATAATTTACATATTGACTTTGGCTTTATTCACGGGATTATCCCCCGAGAAGAATGTGCTATGGGTATAAAAGAAGGCACTGTAAAGGATATTGCAATAATTGCGAGAGTAAATAAGCCCGTGAAATTTAAAATCAAAAAAATAACGGAAGCTGACGGTAAAAAAACGGCAATTCTCAGCAGATGCGACGTACAAAAAGAATTTACAGAAAATGTTTTAGCTAACACCGATACGGGCGATATAATAACCGCAAAAATTACACATCTTGAATCTTTCGGGGCATTTTGCGATATCGGGTGCGGTGTAAATGCACTTTTGCCTATCGATAACATTTCAGTTTCAAGAATCCCCCACCCCGATGCACGCTTTAACGTAGGTGACGATATAAAAGTTATAATCAAAGCCTTTGACGAATTCGGAAGAGTTACTCTTTCTCACAAGGAATTGTTAGGAACCTGGGAAGAAAATGCAAGTAGATTTAACGTAGGAGAAACGGTAAGCGGTATCGTAAGAAGCGTTGAAAACTACGGAATTTTTATTGAATTAGCCCCAAATCTTGCGGGACTTTCGGAATATGCAAGCGGCGTTTTCGAAGGCCAACAGGCAAGCGTTTATATAAAAAGCATTATTCCTGAAAAAATGAAATTCAAGCTAATTATAGTAGACGCCTTTGACGGTGAATGTACAAAACAAAAGCCTAAATATTTTTACGAGGGAAATCACATTGATTATTTCCTTTATTCACCTAAAAACTCTAAAAAAATTATTGAAACATTCTTTTAAAACATCTTGAAAGCTTCGTTGCTGTATTGTATAATTTTTCTCGTAATCTTTATGAAATCAAGGTTAGGAGAACACAAATTATGAAATACAGCAACTTTTCACAATTTGGCAGAGAGGTTTCAAAATTAGGCTTCGGTCTTATGCGTTTACCTAAAAAATACGAGGATAAAGAAGAAATAGACCGCGATGAAGCATTCCGTCTTATTGACCTCGCTATGAAATCGGGCGTAAACTATTACGATACTGCTTATTTTTATCACGGCGGTGATTCAGAGCAATTCGTTAAAGACGCTTTAAGCAGATACCCGAGAGAATCTTTTATGCTTGCAACAAAGCTTCCCGGTACATATATGCGAGATAACAACCTCCACACAGACGAACTATTTAACGGTCAGCTTAAAAAATGCGGTGTTGACTATTTTGATTTTTATCTTTTACACGCCGTAAACAGAGATATTATGAAAACCTTCGAGGCAGATAAATCCTACGAATATTTATCAGAGCAGAAGAAAGCAGGTAAAATCCGTCATTTAGGTTTTTCATATCACGGTGATTATGAGTTCTTCGTTGAGCTTATCGACAAATACAAATGGGACTTCGTGCAATTACAGATCAACTATTATGACTGGGATGCACAGAATGCAAAGGCATACTACAAGGCTCTTGAGGAAAGAGGAATCCCTTGTATAGTCATGGAGCCCGTAAGAGGCGGTGCTTTACACTCATTAAACGACGAAGCAAGAAAGGTTTTTGAGGAGCTTGGTGATAAATCCCCTGCTTCTTACGCATTAAGATACGTTGCCCAATTACCTAACGTACTTACCGTATTAAGCGGTATGAGCACATACGAGCAGGTAGAGGACAACCTTAAAACCTTTGACGATTTACAGCCTCTTAACGAGGATGAAGCAAAAGCAGTTGAAAAGGCTAATATACTTTTCAGAAACAATTTTGCTATCCCCTGCACAGATTGTAAATATTGCGTTGAGGTTTGCCCTGCAGGTATTGATATCCCCGCTTGCTTCAAGGCTTATAATGAATACAATAAAACCCGTGACACCGATGATTTCTCAAAGGCATACGACATTATTTCCGAGGAAAAACGAGCAGACCTTTGCATTAACTGTAAAGCCTGCGAAAGCCGTTGCCCTCAACAAATAAAAATACCCGACAAGCTCAGAAGAGTAAAAGAGCTTTCGGAATAAGGTAACGAATATGAAAAAGTATTTAAAGCTTATAAGCATTTTTATTTGCTTATTATTACTTATCACTTCTTTATGCTCTTGCTCTCAAAAACGCGAAAAAATAGTTGACGTTATATCAACTGCAACCTCTGTTTTCATAAATGGTGAGCAAAACGAAACCGTTGAAGCCTCAATGGGTGCTTTTAAAGGCAAACAAGGTGATTCTATTGAATTCCGTTTTGAAGAGCCACAAGAATTCAACACGGTTTTTATAACAGAAAAAACCGCTACGGTAAGACAATTTAATATTTTTGCAGAAATTGACGGCGAGTTTCAGCTAATTTATACCGGTAAGCTTATTACCGCAGAAAACATAACCTTTGAAACGGTTACAGCTACCGCTTTTAAGTTTACGGTTGTAAATACTGAAATCGGCCAGAATGAATTTATTATTCAAAGCATTAGTGCTTATAACGATTATAGTTAGTCGAAACAGTGTAAAAATTACACTGTTTCGATACCAAAATATATGATTTGGTATTGAATTTTCTTTGAAAATTCAACTATAATCCTTTCAATGAATGTATTGCAAAATTGTATTTGCAAAAAACAATTTTGCTAAAAGCCGATAAAATCGGCTTTTGCGAAACGCGACTGCGTTTCGACAAACCACAATCATTACAACATAAAATAAAGTGCAGAATAAAGGTGATTTTATGTCAATAACATTTTCAGAAAAAACAAAAACCTTCAAGCTTGATACACCTACGTCAACCTATATTTTCGGTGTTTTTGAGGGTAATTATCTTGTACATTATTACTACGGTGCACCAATTCCCGACACAGACGTTGAGGAGTTAAGAATACGCCCCGGATTTGCATCATTTGCACCCGATAGTCCTACTGCAAGGGTTTTCAACTTTTCACCCGACGTTACACCCCTTGAATACTCAACCTTCGGTGCAGGTGATTTCCGTTTATCTGCTTTCGCAGTTAAAAACAGCGAGGGAAACAAGGTTACTGATTTAAGATACATAAGCCATAAAATATACGCAGGTAAAAAAGCTCTTCCCGGCCTCCCCGCCCTTTACGTAAACAGTGATGACGAGGCTGACACTCTTGAGGTGCTTACAGAGGATAAGGTTACAGGCGTTAAGGCTACTCTTATTTACACCGTTTTCAAAACTCACGGTGCTATAACAAGAAGTGTTAAGGTTGAAAACGCTTCAGACAAGCCTTTCTTTATCGATACAATCCACTCTCTTTGTGTAGATTTACCCGGCTACGATTATGATATGCTCGGTCTTTACGGAAGATGGGCTAAAGAACGTGCTGTTGACAGATACCCTCTTCACAGAGGTATTCAATCAATTAAGAGCAAACGTGGCTCTTCAAGCCACAACCACAATCCCTTTACCGCACTTGTTAAGAAAGGCGCTACCGAGGATTACGGTGAATGCTACGGTTTTAATCTTGTTTACAGCAGTAACTTCTCAATTGACGTTGAGGTTGAGGCTTTTGCTACCTCAAGACTTGTTATGGGTATAAATCCCGATGGCTTCAGCTGGGAATTAGCTCCCGGTGAAGAATTCTATTCACCCGAAGCAGTTATGGTATTTACCGATAAGGGTATCGGTGAAATGAGCCGTATTTTCCATAAGCTTTATTCAAATAACCTTGTAAGAGGAAAATGGAAAAAAGCTAAACGTCCTCTCCTCATTAACAACTGGGAAGGTACGGGAATGGACTTTGACCACGACAAGCTCGTTTCGTTTGCAAAGCACGCTAAAGATATGGGACTTGAAATGCTCGTTATGGATGACGGTTGGTTTGGCCACCGTGACGACGACAGAAGCTCTCTCGGTGACTGGTACGTTGCTGAATACAAGCTCAAGCACGGTCTTTCAGGTCTTATAAAGGCTGTAAATGATTTAGGTCTTGAGTTTGGTATATGGTTTGAGCCTGAAATGATATCACCCGATTCCGACGTTTACAGAGCACATCCTGATTGGTGCTTACATACAGAGGGAAGAGATAAATCCATAGCACGTACACAGTACGTTATGGACTTTTCAAGAAAAGACGTGCGTGATTACGTTTACGGTATGATGCATAAAATCCTTTCTGAAAATAACATCGCTTACGTAAAATGGGATTTCAACAGAAATCTTACGGAGGTTTCTTGTGCAGAGCTTCCACCTGAAAAGCAAGGTGAAATTTTCCACCGCTTTGTTTTAGGTACTTACGAGGTTATGGACAGACTTACAAAAGACTTCCCCCATATTCTTATTGAAAACTGCTCCGGTGGTGGCGGACGCTTTGATCCCGGTATGCTTTACTTCTCACCTCAGATTTGGACAAGCGACAACACAGACCCCATTGAAAGACTTACAATTCAATTCGGTACATCTCTTTGCTACCCCGCTTTAACTATGGGCGCTCACGTTTCTGCAAGCAGAAGAGCAAGCTACGAAACTAAAAAGAACGTTGCTCTTTGGGGCTCATTCGGATACGAGCTTGACCCCGATAAATTATCCACCGAAACTATTGAGGAAATCAAAGAGCAGGTTAAAGAATACCACCGTTATTACGACGTTATTCACTACGGCGACCTTTACAGACTTATAACACCGTTTGAAAACGATTTCAGAGTTGCTTGGCAGATGGTAGCGGAAGATAAATCCGAAGCACTTGTTACTGTTGTTAATATGCGACAGTCTTACGACCCCTTCTTTATTTTAAGACTTAAAGGTCTTGACCCTGAAAAGCTTTACGAGGTTGAAGACACAGGTAACACATATAGCGGCGCTTACCTTATGAATGCAGGTCTTAACCTTATTCACAAACCCCAGGGCGACGGAGAATCTTATCTTATTCATATTATTGAGAAGAAATAATCAAAAAAGAGTTGTAAAGCAAAACGCTTTACAACTCTTTTATCTTATTTTACCATTTATTATGAACCTTTTCGTGGAAAACAGGAAGGTTTTCTATTTTTATTTCTTTACCGTCATCAAGAATAGCTGTACCGTTTAAGAAGCCAAAAAGCTTGTCGGCGTGTTGAGAAATAACCTTTGCACTTATATCTGTTCTATCGTTAAAAAACGGTTTAAAGGTCATATTCCATCTTCCGTCGTTAGAGGTCATTTTCCATTCTTTCATAACGTTATCGGTAGGTATACCGAAATGGACTACATCTAATTTATGACATTTGCCGTCATAGAAAAGCATATTTTCGCTGGCAGCCGAGGTATCACCGAAGCCGTAGCCGATATTATAACCAAATGGCTTACCGTCAACGTAACCGCAGCCTATACCCCAATACCATGTATTATCGTAAGTCCATACCCCTCTACCCCAATCAAGAATACCGAAATCCTTGCTTGAATCAAAGGTGTACGTTTTACCCTTAACCTTTACGTAACCGCTTGCATTCATACAAGTAATTTTTTGGTTATAGTAAAACGCTTTTTTATCGTTTTTCCAAGGGGTTGCGATTACCATTGTATCGGTATCAGGCATTTTCAAGTAAATATCTGCTTCGCAATCGGTATGAGTGAAAACTCTTTCGTATTTACAGTAAATATGTCTGCCTTCGGCATTTCTGTCAATATTAAAAACGCAGGATTTTGAACGGTACTCAATATTACCCTCTTCACTTGATTTAGGTAAAGCTAAACTGCCTTTTGGCATAATTTTAGTTTCAGTACAATCAAATTTCTCTTTCGTTTCAAAGTCAAAAACAGAACAGGTTACAAGCCCCATATAATAATTATCGGCAAAGGTAAAGGATACCGCATATTTGCCCTCGTGGTTTATTATATGATAATAATCCCATTCTTTAAGTCGGGATTTTTTCACCCTTGAAACAGCCTCGGGGTTATAGTCGTAACAAAGCTTTGTTGACCACCCTGCTTCACGCAAAGCACCGTTTTTATCAAGCAAGGGACCCGAGCCTGTCAATTTATGGTTTTTATTCATAATCAAATACCCTGCTCATCGTAAAGAAATACGGTTTCGATGGCTAATTTAACCGTTGTATCAATTGCCTGTGCAGAAAGGTTATCTGCTGTATCAAGACGAGTATGATAATATCTTGCGGGGGCTGGATTCATAGCAACAAAGGATGATGCAGGGAAGCCTGCCTGAGATGCTGCTGCAGAGTCGGTAGCACCTAAATCGATAGGACCAATCGGCACTTCAAGACCTACGTTTTTAGCAGCACTCTGAATAAGCTTTGCAACTCTTATATCATTTTTAACCATGCCCGTCATATCTTTATTGTAAATTTTTGAAAACTCAAGCTCACGAATTGTATCAATTGTAACGAAAATGGTTTCAACACCGTCTGCTTTAAGAGCGTCCTTATTTGCTTTAAGAAAAGCCTTTGTACCTCTGAGACCTGCTTCTTCACCGCCTGCACAAAGGACTGCAACCTCTGTGTTTTCAAATCTGATATCGTTGTCACTTAAGAATTTAGCAGCAGCACATGAGATAAAGCAACCTGTAAGATTGTCGTTTGCACCCATAACGGGGTTTTTAAAGTTACAGAATCTATAAGCCATAATAAGAATAGGAGCAGTAAGATACATTAAAACTGCCATAACCTTTATAACGATTCCGCTTTCAGCACTCCACACAAAGCTACCTATAACGCCTTGAAAATGAATCATTGAATAGATATTTGCAACAAGGCTTATGATTATAGAAAGAATTGAACCAAAAATAATTGTTGCTACAACGGGACGACCGCCGTTGTATGTATAAGTCCATTCGAAAGCAGAGTCAGTATGACCTACAAGAACGATACGTTTTTTAGTTTTGCCTGATGCTTTTCTTACACCGTAAACGTTACCGCTTGTTACCTTCTTAAAGAAGCCGTCAAGCACGGGCTTATAGAAAATAAATTCGCCTACGATGAAAAATGCAGTAAGAAGCGTCAAAGCTAAACCGCCTATGCTGATACCAAGTGTAAAAAGCACCATATTAAGAAGCATAAGTGTTGCACCGACAATAACCCAAGACATAAATGCCTTGTCGCTACATTTATATTCCTCTCTTTTTACGTCGTCACAGAATTTTTCAAGGTCTGCTTTCATATATTCCTGTGCTTTTGTTTCCGCCTCGCTACCAACGGGACGGGGGCCAAAGCTTTTACAAACGTTTTTAATGCTCTTTATAGCATAGTTTGTATACTCCCTCACTTTAATATCATAATTTGGAATACTTTCATTTGCTTTCATTTAAATTCCCCTTTTAAAAAACAAATTTTCTATAACTTTTAACAATTATATAACAATATTTTCAATATATCAAGATTTGAGTAGCGGTTTTAAATATTTACCCGTGTAAGATTTTTTGCATTTTGCAACCTCTTCGGGTGTACCTTGGGCTACTATTTCACCGCCACCGCTACCGCCCTCGGGACCTAAATCTATAATATGGTCAGCCGTTTTTATAACGTCAAGGTTATGCTCTATAACGATAACGGAGTTATTCTGGTCAACAAGCTTATTAATAACCTCAAGAAGCTTTTTCACGTCGGCAGTATGAAGCCCCGTTGTGGGCTCGTCAAGGATATATATAGTTTTGCCCGTAGATTTTTTTGAAAGCTCCGTTGCAAGCTTTACTCTTTGAGCCTCACCGCCCGAAAGAGTTGTCGCTGATTGACCGAGAGTTATATAACCAAGACCAACGTCAAAAATAGTTTCAAGCTTCTGACGGATTTTGGGTACATTCGAGAAAAACTCCATAGCCTCTTCAACAGTCATATTAAGCACGTCGCTTATACTTTTACCTTTATATTTAACCTCAAGAGTTTCTCTGTTGTATCTCGCACCGCGACAAACCTCGCAAGGCACGTAAACGTCAGAAAGGAAGTTCATTTCAATCTTAATTATACCGTCACCCTCGCAGGCTTCACATCGTCCGCCCTTAACGTTAAATGAGAAACGACCTGCATCGTAGCCTCTCGTTTTTGCATCCTGAGTCTGAGCAAAAAGAGTTCTGATATCGTTAAATACGCCCGTATAGGTAGCGGTATTCGAACGAGGGGTTCTGCCTATTGGTGATTGGTCAATATCTATAACCTTATCAAGATTTTCTATACCTAAAATCTCGTCGTGCTTACCTGCAAATTTTCTTGCATTGTTAAGCTCGGCGGCAAGCTTTTTATGAAGTATTTCGTTTATAAGCGAGGATTTACCCGAGCCTGAAACACCCGTAACAACGACAAGCTCACCTAAAGGAATTTTAACGTCTACGTCTTTAAGGTTATTTTGTCTTGCACCTTTTATCTCTAAAAACTTACCGTTGCCCTTACGTCTTTTTTCAGGAACTTCAATTTTCTTTTTGCCTGAAAGATACTGACCTGTTACAGAACGCTCACATTTTTTAATTTCATCAACCGTACCTGCACAGATAATTTCACCGCCGTGAACGCCTGCACCAACGCCGACGTCAACAATGAAATCTGCGGCATTCATAGTATCCTCGTCATGCTCAACAACGATAAGCGTATTACCTAAATCGCGAAGATTTTTAGGCGACTGTAACAATTTTTCATTATCTCTTTGATGAAGACCGATGCTTGGCTCATCAAGAATATATAAAACGCCCATAAGAGATGAGCCTATCTGAGTTGCAAGCCTTATACGCTGACTTTCACCGCCCGAAAGAGTGCCTGATGAACGGGAAAGAGTAAGATAATCAAGACCAACGTTACAAAGGAAAGCGAGCCTTGAACGGATTTCTTTTATAATCTGCTTACCGATAAGCTTATCCTTTTCCGAAAGCTCAAGTTCTTCTATAAACCTAAGCTCGTCACCTATTGACATATCGGTAAATTCTTTAATGTTTTTACCGCCGACAGTAACGGCAAGAGAGGCGGGTTTAAGCCTTGCGCCCTTACAGTCGGGGCAATCGCAAGAGGTCATATACTGCTCAATTTCTCGTCTTGACCAATCGCTTGTAGTTTCTTTATATCTTCTTTCAAGGTTATTTACTATGCCCTCAAAATCAGTCATATAAGTACCGCTACCGTACTCGTTTTCACGCACCATTTTTATACGCTCGCCATTTGTGCCGTAGAATATTGCTTTCTGACCCTCGGGTGAAATCTTATTAAAGGGCGTATCAAGAGTGAAGTTGTATTTTTCTGCAAGAGCATTGTAATACATTCCTGCTATTGTACTCGCGTCTGACTTGCCCCAACCGCAGCCTTTTATAGCACCGTCTTTAATTGAAAGTTTTCTGTTTGGAACGAGTAAATCCTCGGATACTCTCATAAAAACGCTTAAGCCTGAGCAAGTCGGACAAGCGCCAAAGGGATTATTAAACGAAAACATTCGTGGCTCTAATTCATCCATACAAGAGCCGTGCTCGGGGCAGGCAAAATTCTGTGAAAATAATATTTCTTCTCCGCCTATAACGTCTATAACAACGGTACCCTCAGTAAGCGAAAATGCAGATTCGAGAGAGTCGGTAAGACGGGAGGCTAGCCCCTCTTTCATTACAAGACGGTCAACGATTATTTCTATATTATGCTTAATATTTTTTTCAAGTTTGATTTTTTCGGAAAGGTCATAAACAATTCCGTCTATTCTTACTCTTGAATAACCCGATTTAGAAGCACCCTCAAGCTCTTTTTGGAATTCACCTTTTTTGCCCTTTGCGATAGGGGCTAAAACCTGAAACCTTGTGCCTTCGTCTAATTCGAGAATTTTATCAACTATCTGGTCAATAGACTGTTGCTTGATTTCTTTACCGCAAACGGGACAGTGAGGCACACCTATTCTTGCATATAAAAGACGAAGATAGTCGTAAATTTCAGTTACCGTACCTACCGTTGAACGAGGGTTTTTAGAGGTAGTTTTCTGGTCTATTGAAATTGCGGGTGAAAGACCGTCTATGCTATCAACATCAGGCTTTTCCATAATACCCAAAAACTGACGGGCATACGAGGAAAGGCTTTCCATATACCGTCTTTGCCCCTCGGCATAAATAGTATCGAAAGCAAGAGATGATTTACCCGAGCCCGAAAGACCCGTAAAAACAACAAGCTTATCACGGGGAATTTCTACACTTACGTTTTTTAAGTTATGCTCTCTTGCACCTTTAACAATAATGTTTTTTTCCATGCTTTTATCCTTTTAATTTTTGTATCTGGTCACGAAGATATGCGGCGTGTTCAAATTCAAGAAGCTTTGCAGCCGCTTTCATTTCTTTAGTAAGGCGTTCAATAAGCTCATTCTTTTCCTTTGCGGAAAGCTTACGTTTTGCAATCTTTTCCTGAACGTTATCCTTTGAGCTTATTTCAAGAATATCCCTGACGTCTTTCTTGATTGTTTCGGGGATTATGCCATTTTCTTCGTTGTATTTCATTTGCTTTTCACGTCGGCGATATGTTTCGGTAATAGCTCTTTCCATTGAGCCCGTTACCGTATCGGCGTACATAATTACCTGACCGTTTGAGTTACGGGCAGCTCTGCCGATAGTCTGTATAAGCGAGGTTTCGCTTCGTAAAAAGCCTTCTTTATCTGCATCTAAAATCGCTACTAATGAAACCTCGGGAATATCAAGACCCTCTCTTAAAAGGTTGATGCCTACAAGCACGTCAAACTCTTTTAATCTTAAATCTCTTATAAGCTCCATTCGCTCAATTGTATCAACGTCGTAATGCATATAACGGACTTTGATTCCGTAGTTTGTAAGATAATCAGTAAGGTCCTCTGCCATTTTTCTTGTAAGAGTTGTAACGAGGACTCTTTCGTCACGCTCAACCCTCATATTGATTTCAGAAATAAGGTCATCAATCTGACCCTCGGTTGTCCTTACGCTGATTTCAGGGTCAAGAAGCCCCGTAGGACGAATAACCTGCTCGGCAATTTGCGAGCTTTTTTCTTTTTCAAGGTCGCCCGGTGTTGCACTTACGAAAATCTTTTGATGAGTTTTGCCGTAAAACTCATCAAATTTAAGTGGGCGGTTATCAAAAGCCGACGGTAAACGGAAGCCGAAATTAACAAGGCTTTCTTTTCTTGAACGGTCACCGCCAAACATCCCCCTGACTTGAGGAAGAGTAACGTGAGATTCATCAACGAACAAAATAAAGTCATCGGGGAAATAGTCAAGAAGCGTAAAGGGTGCCGTACCCGGTTTTCTTCCCGACATAACTCTCGAATAGTTTTCAATACCTTTACAAAAGCCCGTTTCACGAAGCATTTCTATATCGTAAAGGGTGCGTTGCTGAATTCTTTGAGCCTCTAAAAGCTTACCTTCTGCTTTGAATTTTTCAACTGTTTCTTCCATCTCGTTGTAAATATTCTCAATGGCTTTTTCCATTTTATCGTGCTCAACAACGTAATGAGATGCAGGGTAAATCGCAACGTGACTACGGGTGCATTTAACCTCACCCGTAAGAGGATTTATCTCTGAAATCCTATCAATTTCATCACCGAAAAACTCAATTCTGTAAGCGGTATCGGAAGAATAAACAGGGAAAATTTCAACAGTATCCCCTTTTACTCTGAATTTATTTCTAACAAAGCTTACGTCGTTTCTTTCGTACTGAATATCAACAAGCTTTGCTATAAGCTCGTCACGGTCTTTTTGCATACCCGTGCGAAGAGAAATAACCATACTACGATAATCAATCGGGTCACCGAGAGTGTAAATACAGGAAACACTTGCAACGATAATTACATCGCGTCTTTCAGAAAGAGCAGATGTAGCCGAGTGACGAAGCTTATCAATTTCATCATTTACAGCGCTGTCTTTTTCAATGTAAGTATCGGTTGTTGGAATATACGCCTCAGGTTGATAGTAATCGTAATAAGAAACGAAATATTCAACTGCATTTTCAGGGAAAAACTCTTTAAATTCTGAGCAAAGCTGAGCCGCAAGAGTTTTATTATGAGCGAGAACGAGAGTAGGTCGGTTAAGCTTTGCAATAACGTTTGCCATAGTAAAGGTTTTACCCGAGCCCGTAACACCTAAAAGAGTCTGCTCCATATAGCCTTTGTTAACACCGTCAACAAGCCTTTCAATAGCTTCAGGCTGGTCACCCGTAGGCTTATAATCAGAATGTAAAATAAACTTATCCGCCATATGCTCTCGCTCCTTTCTTAAGCTTTATTATTTGTAGATTGATATTATATTATATCATAGAAAATCTTATAAGTAAATAAATGGAAAAAGAATTTACAAATTAGAAATTGCGAAGCTTTATAATCGGCGAAGTCCCTACACTCCTCACTCCTTATTCCTCACTACGAGCAAATCGAGCATCTGGGAGCTGGCATCTGGCGACTCGTTTTATCATTCCTCACAATTTATTATGCTAATTTTTGGTATATTTTAACCCCTGTATTTGAAAATCTTTTATTGCTCGATTTTTCAAGATATGATATGATTATTTTGTATTGAAAAAATATTGTAAAATTGGGAGTTGATATCATGAAAACACCTAAACAAGGGGTTTTATTTGATATGCTTAAGCAGTTGAATAAATACTGCATTAAAGAAAAGGTTGATATACCCGTTTGGGAAACCTATGACGGTGATTATCTCGGTGAGGGGCAGCATAAATTTTACCCCGAAACTAAAGAAACACTTAAATTGGGCGACCATTGGTTTGCACGCTACGACTGTGCTAGAATTTTCAAAGCTCAGGTTACTCTCCCCGAAAGCTTCAAGGGCGAAAAGGTTTATCTTAACCTTGATTTCGGCGGTGAAATACTTGTAAGAATTAACGGCAAAATTGCAAACTCCGTTTCATCAAGAGAAAAAAGCGGTTGGGTTGGCAGAGAAACCGTTAATATCACAGAGAATTTTCTCACCTTCGGCGAGCCTATGGAAATTGAATTAGAGGCTTGCGTTGACTCTGCAGGATTTTGCGATATGGGTATGGAAGGCATTAAAGAATGTGAATACACTCTTAAATTCGCAAACTTTGCCGTAGTTGATAAAATTTGTGAAAAATTCTATCTTAACTGCATTACTGCCTGGGATGCTCTCCCCTGCATTAAAGATGAATTTATAAGAGAAAGCGTTTACAAGGTACTCGACGATTCTCTTCACCTTGTTGATTTCGATTTCGAGGAAAGCGAAGCAAGAAAATCTATTGCAATCGCTTGCGAGCATTTTGATAAAAAGCTTGCAGAAATTGAATACACCGCACCCTCCGAGGTTATTTTTGACGGTCACAGTCACATTGATATTGCTTGGCTTTGGAGAATTCAGGAAACAGAAAGAAAGAGTGCAAGAACATTTGCAAACAACCTTGCCCTTATGGATGTATATCCCGAATTCACATTCACACAGAGTCAGGCTATTGCCTATGATATGATTAAAAAGAATTATCCCGAGATTTACGAAAGAATCAAAGAAAAGGTTAAAAACGGTCAATGGAATATCGTTGGTAACACTTGGGTTGAATGTGATACAAATATTGCATCGGGTGAAAGTATGATCCGTCAGCTTCTTTACGGAAGAGAATTTTTCCTTAAAGAATTCGGTGTTTCTTCTGACACGTACTGGCTTCCCGACTGCTTCGGATTCTCATACGCTTTACCTCAGATTATCAAAAAAAGTGGTATGAAATACTTTATTACAACAAAGCTTCTTAATCAGGATACAAACCGTTTCCCCCACACTCTTTTCAAATGGAAAGGTGCTGACGGCTCCGAGATTCTTGCTTTGAATCAGCGTTCTCACTATCAGGGTGATTACGACCCCAAGCAAGTTTGCGATGCTTCATTTAACAACGACTTAAAACACGTTTTAAAAACAGGCTTCGGTATGTTTGGCTACGGTGACGGTGGTGGAGGAAGCACCTACAGAATGTTAGAAAACGCAAAACGTCTTAAAAGCTTCCCCGGTCTTCCCAAAACGAGAATGGGACACCCTCAGGAATTCTTTGCAGAAGCAGAGAAAATCCGTGACGAGCTTCCCACCTATTGCGACGAGCTTTACTATGAAAACCACAGAGGCACCTACACAAGCCAAGGCTTTATTAAAAAGGGCAACCGTAAAAACGAATTCCGTTTAAGCCGTTGCGAAATGGCAGGCGTTTTCGGTGGCGGTTACGATATCGAAAGATTACAAAATCTCTGGCTTTTATTCCTTAAAAATCAGTTCCACGATATTCTTCCTGGTACTTCTATTCACGAAGCTATGGAAGATTGCAGACCTGATTTTGCAAAGCTTGAAAAAGAGGGCAACGAAATTTATTGCTCTGCACTTGAGGGTATCACCGCAAACATCACCGCAGAAAAAGACGGTGTTGTTGTTTGGAATATGATTTCAAACGAGGTAACCGCACCCGTTACGTTCAAGGGCAATAAAAAGATTGGCACTCTTTCAAGAACCTTCACAAAAGACGGTGAAGAATACACCGAGTTTATTGCCGATAAAGTTCCGCCTATGGGTTATAAATTCTTTGCTTTTAAGGATGAAGAAGAAAAAGCAACAGAAAACGTTAAAATCGGCAACGGCGTTATCGAAAACGAAATTCTTAAGGTTACTTATGACCAAAACGGTATTCTCACCTCAATTTTTGATAAAGAAAACAATCGTGAAACTCTTGACGGCAAGGGTAACTTGATTACCGTGTTCATCGACAAATGTATTCACGAAACTGCTTGGAACCTTGAACAGAACTATGAAAAGAAAAAATGGGTGCTTGAAAAGGCAGAAAGTGTTGAAATCGCTGAATGCTCACCCGTAAGAGCAGTTCTTAAGGTTGTAAGAAAGTTCAATAAATCAACTATTTCACAGAATATTATTCTTTACGCAGGTAGCAGACAGTTACTCTTTGAAACAGAGGTTGACTGGCAGGAACGCGACAAGGTTATGAAGGCTGCTTTCGACGTTAACGTGCTTAACACAGAGGCTACATTTGAGGCGGCTCACGGTGCAATCAAAAGACCTACACACCGCAATTCTTCATTTGATGCGGCTCGTTTTGAACAATGCGCTCATAAATGGGCAGACCTTTCCGAAGGCGATTACGGTGTAAGTATTCTCAACGATTGCAAATACGGTTATGATATTCTCAATAGCAGAATGAGAATCACGCTTCTTCGTGCACCTACAACACCCGACAGATACGGTGATTTAGGTTACCACAGCTTCACATATTCATATTATCCTCACGCAGGAACCTGGCAGACAGGCAGTACTGTTAAAGAGGCTTTCTCGCTTAACTGTCCTCTTAAAGCAATACCTGTTTGCGAGAAAAACGGTACACTCCCCGAAAGCAAGAGCTATATTAATTGCGACAATGACGATATAGTAATTGATGCGGTAAAGCAGGCTCAGGACGGTAACGGTATTATTGTGAGAATTTACCAGAGCAGACGAGTTCGCGGTGAAAGAACGCTCACAATAAACTTACCTTTCTCAAAGGCTTACGAATGTAATCTTATGGAAGTTGACGAAAAAGAAATTTCTACTGACGGAAATAAGCTTCAATTCAACGTTACACCCTTCGAGGTTAAAACATTCAGACTTGTTTAATTAAAATATACCGATTATAGTTAGTCGAAACAGTGTAAAATTGCACTGTTTCGATACCAAATGTAGATTTGGTATCGAATTTTCTTTGAAAATTCGACTATAATCCTTTCAATGAATGCAATGCAAAATTGTATTTATGAAAAACAATTTTGCTAAAAGCCGATAAAATTGGCTTTTGCGAAACGCGACTGCGTTTCGACAAACCACAATCATTATAACGGTGATAATATGAAAAATTATACAAACCCTTATTCAGCGGGTACAGGAAACAGTAAATTATTCCGTATTCCCTCAATACTCACTTTAAAAAACGGCAGAGTTATTGCCGGCGGTGATATAAGATACGGTAACGGTACCGATGACCCCGCTAACATTGAAACAGTTATACGTTACTCCGACGACAACTGCAAAACCTGGTCCGATATTGTTTGGGTAAACCATTTTAACGATATGGAGGATGCAGATTACAACCAAGCAATTCCCACCTCAGCCTCTTTTTGTGATGCCGCAATTTGTCAGGATAAAGACGGCGTTGTTTATCACGTTTGCGATGCTTGCCCTGCATATATGGGGCTTTGGAGTGCCGGCACTTACGGTAAGGGTAACGGCTACATTGACGGAAAGCTTGCCCTTTGCGACAAAACAAGCCACGAAAAAGCAGAAAGCACCAAGCTTGATAAAGAGCATTACCCCTACTACGTTGATGCTTTCAATGATGATGGCTTTGCACCCGTTTTAAGATTTTCCGATAACTCAAGCTATAAAAATTATTTTGTAGATAAGTTTTATAACATTTATGAGAAAAAGGGCGAGGAATACTCCCCCGTTCTTATAAAGCAGATGAACAAGGACGGCTCTTTGAACGATAAAGATATAATTGCTAACATCTTTTATGCTTATGCACCTGTTAAGATTTACCCCACTTACTATCTTTGGGTAAGAAAAAGCTTTGATAACGGTGAAAGCTGGGCAGACGGTAAAATTCTTAACCTTGAAATAGGCTCTAAGGGCTTTACGGGCTTTTCTCCCGGTGTTGGTATATGCATCGAGAAAGACGGCAAGCAGAGAGTTATATTCTCAGTTTACGACAACAACGACGGCAGAGAATATACAAGCGTTATTTATACCGACGACGGTGAAAACTGGAAACGCTCAACGAAAGCAAATCAAGTAGGCCTTGCAGGTAAAAGCTCTGAAAGTCAGTTTGTGCTTCTTAACAACGGCGTTTTAAGAATGTATTCAAGAAACATTGCAGGGTATATAAGCTATACCGACTCTACCGACTGCGGTGAAACATGGAGCAGCTACACTATTGATAAAGCTTTAGGTTATTGCTCAAACTGCATGTTCTCGGTTATAAATTACAGTAAAAAAATCGACGGCAAGGATGCTATAATTTTAGCTTGTCCCGCAACCAAAACAAGAAAGCTCGGTGTAATAAAAATCGGTCTTTACGACGAAAGCAACAAGGTTGAATGGAAATACAACAAGAAGGTTACCGATAGCTTAAACCCGTTTTCTTACGTATACTCTTGCATTACGGAGCTTTCCGACGGCAACGTAGTTGACCTTTACGAAAGCGACAAGGCAGAGTTCAGTTTAAAGGGCTATTCAATTGACGAATTAAAGGTAAACGAAAGCAACAAGCTTTCACTTGTTGATAGTATTAAATCGAGGATTTATAATAAGACGAGAAAATAAATTTAGATGCCAGATGCCAGAAGCTTCACCAAGTTGCAAATTGCAAATGGCAAGTGGAAAATTAAGGGTCTGCGACGCAATAATAAGCTTCGCAGACCTACCGTTTTGTCGGTAATTCTAGTTATAGCGACAGCCTATCCCTCTTTTTTCGTGAAACGAAAAAGGAGGGGTGAGCGTTTGTGAGCGCTGCCAGTGGCAGATGAAGCGAACAATAAGCTCTGGGCACAATAAGGAGTATTGCGAAGTGAATAACGAGCAAGACGACTATATTGTAACCGGTTGACCGGCGCCGTTAGGCGTTGGTGGGTGGTACCCGACGTGAGCTATGAACGTCGTGAAACCGTAGGTTTCATTGACACAAACTTACATTTTCAAATAAAGTCAGTTAGTACACCGTAGGGAACGTGGCTTTTGCCCGTTCCGTTTGGTAGCAATTCGTTTGACGTTATACGTTATTGTATGGGTGAGTTTATTTACACGGAACACCCTGAGGGTGTTCCCTACGGTTGTTTTTTTTTGGTATCTCTTAATGGTCAGTTTATTACATTTGAATCTTACGATTCAACTACGCTCCTTTGTGGCGTAGGGTACCACCCACCGCCCCGATTCAGTAATAGATAAAGGATAGTATATTCACACGAAATATACTATCCTTTAATTTTAAATTTATTGAAGGTCGGTCCCCCCTCCTTTTTGCAAGCAAAAAAGAGGAATAGGCTGTCGCAAATCTTCAATTTTTTACTCCTTGCGATGCTTTACAATTAAGTCGGAGGCCAAGCGGTCTTA
>JAZROI010000082.1:0-7275 GCA_045648585.1 Acutalibacteraceae bacterium | reverse complement strand
CAAAAGTGTAAATTCTCTATTTGGTGCCGGTGACCGGACTTGAACCGGTACGATGTTGCCACCGAGGGATTTTAAGTCCCTTGCGTCTGCCTATTCCGCCACACCGGCACATCTCTTAAATTATAATCATTAATGCATCTGTTGTCAAGAGCTTTTTATCGACAAAAGGTATATTATTTTTATTTTTTATAAATATTTTACATATGTTATTAACCTCGTTTTGCATATTTCACTATATTTTAGGAAAAGTAAATTGTGAATAATGCTTTAGGGGATGAATTTGTGCCTTCAAATATTAGACCTTTCGGTTTTCGTGATAAATTAGGTTATTTATTCGGTGACTTCGGTAATGATTTCACTTTTATTTTATCGTCATCGTTTCTTATGAAATTTTATACCGACGTTATGGGCGTTTCACCCGCCATAATTGGCGTAATTATGATGATAGCAAGATTCATTGATGCTTTTACCGACGTTACAATGGGTAGAATCTGCGATAGAAGTAAAACCACCTCGAAGGGTAAATTCAAGCCTTGGATATTAAGATTATGCGGACCTGTTGCAATATCCTCGTTTTTAATGTATCAATCTTCTTTAGCAAATTTGCCCTATGCTGCAAAGGTTATTTATCTTTTTATTACCTATATTTTGTGGGGTTCTGTTTTTTATACAGGTGTAAATATTCCTTACGGGTCAATGGCTTCTGCAATTTCAAGCTCACCCGATGACCGTCAATCCCTTTCAACCTATCGTTCAATGGGCGGTATGCTTGCCGGTGCTTTTGTAACTGCGATAATTCCCTTGATTGTTTATGATAAAGTAAACGGTAAAGATGTGATGAATGGCGGAAGATTTACCGTTGTAGCGGGTATTTGTTCAGCTTTGGCAATCGTTTGTTATTTGTTGTGCTATAGCCTTGTTACAGAGCGTGTGACATATCATTCTGCAAGGTCCTCCCACAACGATAATAACGTTTTTAAGATGCTTAAAAATGCAATGAAAAACAGAGCGTTAATTTCAATAATTGCCGCATCTGTCGTTATGCTTTTATCTCAGTTAACCCTTCAGCAGATGACAAACTATATTTTCCCGAATTACTACGGAAACGCAAGTATGCAAAGCGTTTCAACAGTGGCTATGATGGGGGCGATGATTTTTGCCGCAGCAGTTTCAAAGCCTGTTGCAAGAAAATTCGGTAAAGCAGAAATAAGTGCTTTTTCAAATCTTTTTGCAGGATTAGGTAGCCTTTTGATTTACTTTTTAAGACCGCAAAACGTGTTTGTTTATATTATAGTGCAAACAATTTCATGGCTGGGTCTTGGCGTATTTTCAATGGTAAGCTGGGCTTTGATTACCGACGTTATAGATTATTCCGAAATTAAAAACGGAGTGCGTGAGGATGGCTCTGTTTATGCGCTTTATTCATTTGCAAGAAAATTAGGTCAGGCGGCGGCATCAGGCGTTACGGGCGGTCTTCTCACCGCAATAGGCTATAGCGAGGCAACGGCATTCGATAGAAACGTTACCGAAGGCATATTTGATATTTCAACCTTAGTACCTGCAATCGGTTTTATTTTACTTGCATTAATTTTGTGGTTTTGGTATCCGCTTCATAAAAAACAGGTTGAAAAAAATATTGAACTTTTAAATGAAAAACGCTCAAAATAAAAGAAAAATCGGCACAGGGTTTTAAAGCGTTTGTGCCGATTTCTATTATTTATGCTTGGTTTTCTCTGTATTTTTTCGGTGTTAAGCCCGTGTGCTTTTTAAACGTCTTTGTAAAATAGTTTACGTCAAGTATTCCGCAACGTTGAGATATGTTTTGTATTTGTAGGTTGGTTGATAGTAGCAATTCTTTTGCTCTTTCAACTCTTTTCTTATTTACATATTCGGTAAGCGTTACACCCGTTTCTTTCTTGAAAAGGGAGGAAAGATAGCTTGGATTTACGCCAAATATAGAAGCAAGGTTGTTTAAACTCAAGTCTGAAGAGAGGTCGGATTCAATTTGAGTTGTAACCTTTTGAATTAATAAAGAATAGCTTTTTTGAGAATGCTTGTTAACAAGACGGCAGTATTTTTTTACCATATATTTTAATAGGTCTTCGCATTCGCTTGAGGCTTGCATGGCCTCAATTTTTAAGGCAAGGTCAGAGGATACTAAATCAATATGATATGGATGCACCTTACCTTGCTCGGCGGCTTTTCTGAGAAGAGTGTTAAGGATTATCATATAATTCTTCGTGTTTCTCAAATTGTCGGTTAAACGGCTCTCAAGTGCATTTTCGGGTTTAATGTTGCTGAATATCATTTCAGCCTTATGGGTAAGACCCTTTGAAACTGCGTTAATCAATTCATTTTCTATTGTGTATCTTCTTTCCAAAAATTGAATTGTTAACCAAGGGTCTGCTTCCTTTGTGTGCTCAGAATTTTTCGGTGTATATACTATATCCGAATCTCTCTGCCAAATTAAATTTATAACTGAGAAATTTTCAATTGATTTAAAAGCTATCTCGCACATTGAATTTACAAGGGAAAGAATTATATCGTCGTTTTGAATATAGGGGATAGCTGAATAAAATTTTTCTAATTGTTGATTGATATAAGCGGGGAGAGAGCTTTCAACAGTTTTCTTGTTTATTGTGTTTTTGGTAATAAGTGATTTAGTGTAAGGGCCTAACACAAGAATAGAATTGTTTTCGTTTTCAGGTAAGGGTATAAAAACATAGGTGCATAAAAACATATCCGTAACAACAACTACGTCGGTTCTACTTTTACCAAAGCCTTGAGAAAAGAAAGCAATATAATCGTTTTCAAGATTTAAAAGACGGCGTATGCCCATATCTATATCTTCTGGAAGATGGCCTTCGTCAATTATATTACTGTTTATTTTAAGATTTCCCATAGCTTTTATGAAAAATTCTAATTCCCTTTTATAAAACATAAGTGTATCTCACCTCATTTATATTATCGTACAATTTTTGTGAAAATTCAATAGTAAACAAAAAATAATACTAAAAAATGCAAAAAAATTACTCACCAAATTATTTAAAATAATATAAAATTAACTTGTTAAAAGGTTTTGTGGTATTTTAACAAAAAATACCAATTGAAAACTAAATATTTGGATAAAAGGAGAATCTTTATGGCGAAAAAACAAGCTGAATTAGATTCAAAAGGTTTCCGCAAATTCGGTATGCGTGATAAAGTTGCGTATGCTGCCGGTGACTTAGGTTGTAATATGAGTTTTGCTCTCAAAAGCTCTATTATGGCAATTTTCTGGACGCAGTTTATGGCACTCGGTGAAGAAATGTATGCATTTCTTCTCGTTATCGTTCAGATTTGGGACGCAATTAATGACCCTCTTCTCGGTTCATTGTTCGATGCAGACAAAAGAAGCTACAAACGAGGCAAATTCAAAACCTATATTTTCATAGGTGCAATGGGTCTTCTTTTTTCAGGATTGTTCTTCTTCCTTCCTGTTCCCAATGCTCCTAAGGTAATGAGATGTATTTTATTTGTTCTTGGTTATGTTCTTTGGGATGCTTTCTATACAGTTGCAAACGTTCCTTACGGTTCAATGATGTCAGTTATCACAACTGACGGTGCAGAACGTTCACAGCTTTCAACATGGCGTTCTATCGGTTCAATGATTGGTAACATTGTTCCTATGGTTCTTCTTCCCATACTTTGCTATGATGCAAGCAACAACCTTAAAGGTGAAGTAGTGTTCATCGCAGCAACAATAATGGGTATTATTGGTCTTGCTTGCTTTATCTTTATGCTTAAAAAGACAACAATCCGTGTTGAAGAAAATGCAGTTACCATCAGCGAAAAGAAAGAAAAGTTCAACGTTTTCAAAGCAATGGGTAACTTTATGAAAAACCGTGCTGCTATCGGTGCAACACTCGCTGCAATGGCAATGTTTATCGGTATGCAGGGTTCAACAACTGCTACAACAGTTCTCTTTCAGTCATATTTTGGTAACGCTCAGGCATCAGGTATTGTTATGCTTATCAGTTATCTTCCTATGTTCTTGTTTATGCCTTTTGTAAAGAAGGTTGTTAACAAATTTGGTAAAAAAGAAGCTTGTGCAGCAGGTTCAGCAGTAAGCGTTTTCGGTGCGCTTCTTCTCTTCCTTCCTCTCGGTAACGGTACTACAGGCTTAATTGGTTATATCGTTGCTCAGGTATTCTTCGGTCTCGGTCTTGGCTTCTATACTTGTGTTTCTTGGGCACTTATGGCTGACGCTATTGACTATAACGAATGGAAAAACCATACAAAAGAAGAGGGTACAGTTTATTCACTTCACTCATTCTTCCGTAAACTCGCTCAGGGTCTCGGACCGTCAGCTGTTATCCTTATTATGAAGGTTCTCGGTTACAATGGTGAGCTTGGTGCAAATCAGCCGTTTGCTGTTGCAGAAAATATGAAGTGGCTTGTTGCAGCTCTTTATACATTCAGTGCAGTTGTAATGTTTATTTCTATCGCATTCATCTACGACCTTAACAAGAAAAAGGTTGCACAGATGGCTGCAGAGCTCGAAGCAAGAAGATCACAAAACTAATAAATTTACAAAAGCTGCCGATAATAAAATATCGGCAGTTTTTTAAAGAAACAAAAGGAGCAAAATATGAGACAGATTATTAATATTAATAGAAAATGGGCTTTTTCAAAACAGGCTACATCCGTACCCGCAGAGCTTCCTATGAATTGGGATTGGGTAAACCTTCCTCATTCATGGAATGCAATTGACGGTCAGGACGGTGACAGCGATTTCTTCCGTGGTACTTGCTATTACGTAAGAAAGCTTGAAAAGCTTGACCTTCCCGAGGCAGATAAATACTATCTCGAAATCAAGGGTGCAAACTCTTCCGCAGACGTTTACGTAAACGGAAAAGTTCTTGCACATCACGACGGCGGTTATTCAACCTGGAGAGTTGACGTAACTAATAATCTTAAGGCTGATAACCTTATCGTTATTGCTGTTGATAACTCTGCTAACGATAAAGTCTATCCTCAAATGGCAGACTTTACCTTCTACGGCGGTCTTTACAGAGACGTTAACATTATTTGCGTGAGCGAAGCTCACTTTGACCTTAGCTATCACGGTGGCCCCGGCCTTATGATTACACCTGAGATCAATGGTGATGATGCTAAAGTTGAAATTGAAACTTGGGTTACAAATCCCGTTGCAAATCAGGTAATAAAATATGCTATCAAGGATGCTGAGGGTAAAGTTGTTGCAGAAAAAGAAACTGCAGATACTAAAGTAACTCTTGATATCAAGAACGTTCACCGTTGGCACGGTAAAAAAGACCCTTATCTTTACACTGCAGAGCTTGAGCTCATAATTGACGGTAAAGCTGTTGATAATATTTCATCAAGATTCGGTTGCCGTACCTTCGAAATTGACCCCGAAAACGGCTTTATTCTTAACGGTGAAGAGTATCCTCTTCGTGGTGTTTCTCGCCATCAGGACAGATGGGGCTTCGGTAACGCTCTTCTTCCCGAACATCATAAGGAAGATATTGAGCTTATCTGCGAGGTTGGTGCAACAACAATCCGTCTTGCTCACTATCAGCATGACCAATATTTCTACGATTTATGTGATGAAAAGGGTCTTGTAATCTGGGCAGAAATCCCTTATATTTCAAAGCATATGCCCACAGGTAGAGATAACACAATTTCACAGATGAAGGAGCTTGTTATTCAAAACTACAACCATCCTTCAATCGTTGTATGGGGTCTTTCAAACGAAATCACAATGCAGGGAGACGATGATCCCGATCTTCTTGAAAACCATAGAATTCTTAACGACCTTGTTCATGAGCTTGATAAAACACGTAAAACAGTAGTTGCAGCTCTTTCAATGTGTAATATCGATAGCCCTTATATTCAGATTCCCGATGCTGTTTCATACAACCATTACTTCGGTTGGTACGGCGGCGAAACATCAATGAACGGTCCTTGGTTTGATAATTTCCATGCTAAGTATCCCAATATCCCGATCGGTTGTAGTGAATACGGTTGCGAAGCTCTTAATTGGCATACCTCGAATCCTCAGCAGGGTGACTACACAGAGGAATATCAGGCATATTATCACGAAGAGCTTATCAAGCAGTTGTTCTCAAGAAAATATATGTGGGCAACTCACGTATGGAATATGTTCGATTTCGGTGCTGACAGCCGTAACGAAGGTGGCGAAAACGGTCAGAATCACAAGGGTCTTGTAACCTTTGACCGTAAGTATAAGAAAGACTCCTTCTATGCTTATAAAGCTTGGCTTTCTGATGAAAAATTTGTTCATATCTGCGGTAAGAGATACGTTGATAGGGTAGAGGATGTAACAAAGGTTACCGTTTATTCAAATCTTCCCGAGGTTGAGCTTTTTGCAAACGGCAAGAGCCTTGGTAAAAAGCAGAGTGCAGAGCACTTCTTCTATTTCGACGTTCCCAATTGCGGCGAAACAGAGCTTGTTGCTGTAGCAGGTGAATATAAGGATTCGTCATTTATCCGCAAGGTTGAAGAATTTAACCCCGATTACCGCTTGCGTGAAAAGGGTGCAGTTCTTAACTGGTTTGATATTACTGAGGTTGACGGCTATTTCTCATTAAATGACAGACTTTCTGATATCGTTCAAACTCAAGAGGGCGCAGCTTTCTTTAAGGGCTTAGCAGGTCAGATGATGAAAGGTCTTGGTAATACTCAGGTTGATAGTGAACAGATGGGCGGAATGATGATGCAGATGATGGGTAGCTTTACGGTGCTTCGTCTTACAAGTCTTATGGGTGCTGCAAATATCAAATTCTCAAAGGAACAGCTTTTAGGCATCAACGCTCAGCTTAACAAAATTAAAAAGCCGTAATGTATTAGAAGCATAACACAAACGACCTTGTTGAAAAACGGGGTCGTTTTTTTGTGTAAAATAACAATGTTTTTTGTAAAAGTAAAACTTGAAAAATGCTATATAATAGTATATAATTATAAAGTATGCTCGTATACTATGGGCAAATATATCCGTCCATGGCGCAGTTGGATAACGCAGCAGATTCCGATTCTGAAGAACGGGGGTTCAAATCCCTCTGGGCGGGCCAACTTACTGTTAGGGCAAACTTTTTAGGTAAGTTTACTTCTCTTAAAACAATAAGGGATTTGAACCCGAGAGGGTCTGAGCGTAAAGAAAACAGTCCGGTGGACTGTTTTTAGCGAAGAGCGGGAGGCGGGTACTGTTGCAGAGCAACGGTCGCCGAGCGAATAGTCTGTGCTAGCACAGAC
>JAZROI010000081.1:0-13449 GCA_045648585.1 Acutalibacteraceae bacterium | reverse complement strand
GATAAGGTCGCAAACTGCAGGAACAGTTACACCCTCAGCCTGGAAAAGAGGGTCAAGCATGCCTGAACCTCTTCCGCTGATACCGATAAAACCTATTCTGGCTGACTCTTTTCTCATAACAAATCCTCCCAGGGACATAATAATTCATTATCTGTTATATTGTAGCACACATATATTGGTTTTTCAACAATTAAGCAATTATTTTTCCAATAAAAAACAATGAAAAATCTCACTTTTAAAATTGAAAATGGCAAGTGGCAAGTGGCATATTTCGGAACTGCGTTGGCTATTGTAAGAGATGCCAGATACCAGATGCCAGAGCGCTTCGCAAGATAATAGATAAAAGATAATATTGAATAGATAATAGAAAAAGGGTCTGCGACGGCAAATTTTAGTCGCCAGTCGCCAGATGCCAGCTCCCAGATGCCAGAGGCTTCGCGGAGAGTAAAAAGGTAAGGCTTTGCGAAGCTTTTTCTCCCTGTGCGAAGCATAGGGAGGGGGACCGTTCTTTAATAAATTAAAAGATAAAGGATTGTATATTCCGTGCGACATACTGTCTGTTATTTGTTTATTAAAGCGGAACGGTGGTGGGTAGTTCTCTTACGTCTTAGGTTTAGACGGATAGAAGAATTGTTTATCCCTCTTTTTTACCGCAGGTAAAAAGGAGGGGGGACCAAAAGCTTGTCTTTTGGTGGGTGGTACCCGACGTGAGCCCTCGAACGTCGTGAAACCGTAGGTTTCATTGACATAAAATTACTTGTTTCAATTAAGTGAATTTAGAAGAATTTGTATCATTCCCAAATTATCAGGCAACCAACTTTGTTACATTTGAATCTTGCGCTTCAACTACGCTCCTTTGTCGCGTAGAGAACTCTCCACCGCCCGTTATACTTTGTTGTAAAAGCTATTTATAGGCACGCTTAAAACTTAATATTAATGAATAAGCATAAATAAAGGCGGTCCCCCTCTCTTCGAAGAGAGGTACGCCGCCTTTGTGAATTTATTCTGTTAGTAAGTTGTTTGCTCCCTGCGAAGTTTACTGGCATCTGGCATCTGGTATCTTTATAATCGCAACGCAGTTCTGAAATTTGCCACTTGCCATTTGCAATTTGCAATTGCTTATTCCGTCCTCAACGCTTCTACGGGGTCTTTCTTTGCGGCGATTCTTGAGGGAATAAGACCTGCTATAAGAGTAAGCGCAACGCTTATAGCTACAAGTATTACTCCGCCTATTGGTGGAAGGGCTGCCGCCGCAGGTACATGAGCAAGATATTTAAGAGCCAGGTTTATGGGGATTTCCAACAGCAACGTTGACAGAATACCTATAATACCCGCACCAAGACCGACTATTGCGGTTTCGGCGTTAAACACTCTTGCGATATCCTTTTTAGATGCACCGATACTTCTGAGAATACCGATTTCTTTTGTTCTTTCAAGAACTGAAATATAGGTGATGATACCTATCATAATTGATGAAACAACAAGAGAAATAGCAACGAAGGCAACAAGAACGTAGGTTACGATATCGATAATTGTTGTAAGGCTACTCATAAGCATACCAATATAGTCGCTTACTTTAATCTGACATTCCTCGTGACCGTCCTCAGTAACTTTATTGTTATAATACTGAACAAGCTCATTAAGGCGCTCTTTCGCTTCGAAATTCTTGGGATAGAAGTTAATTGATGATGGTGACTCAAAGGTTGAATAACCAAGCTTTGTAAGGGTGTTTGATAATGATGACTGAGAGTTGATAGTATCAACGTAGGCTTGTTTTATTGCTAAAACCTGCTCATCATCAAGGAAGCCCTCCATAAGCTTTCTCTGAAGCTCTGACATATTGTCAAAGCCAAACATAGCACCCATATCCATCATATTAACCTGACTCATATCCATACCCTCTGCCATAGAGAGAAACGGTGTGTAATCAAGATATGCGAAATCAATAAGGCTTAAATCAACGTCTGCAAGATCGAAATCGTTAACTGTAAGGTTAATAAACTCAAGACCCGTAATAACGTCTTTTGAAGTATCTGCTAACTGTTGCTTCACAACCTCTTTTTCTGCGGTACGGTTTATGGCAACGTCCATAAGCTCACGCATATAACCGATACCGCCTGTGCCGATTGAAAGAGTATTGTTTTCGTCAGGCTTAAGAATACCTACAATTTTAATTTCCTGACCTTTTTCAACTAAATCCTTTACGAAATATTCGTTAGCACTATTATCAACCCAAAGGCCTGTTTCTTTATCTTTAACGAAATAATCTGCACTTAAAACCATCTTAAATCGCATGTTAAGAATATCGTCATAAGAAAACTCTTTTATGCTTGTATCTTCAAGAGATTCACCGCTTGCAAGAGCTGACATTATATTCTTTGTAAACTCTTCCTGGTCTTTAAGGCCTAAAGCGTAAACAACAAGCTCGTTTATTTGGTTATTACCGTCGACAATAAGTACAACCTCGTCATAGTTTTGAGGCATACGACCCGCAATAACGTCATACTGGGCATCCATAAGCTTTTCGTCACCGATAAGCTCCATCCAAACGCTGAAGGTTGTCATCATGCTTGACATTGATGAAGTCATTTGAGCCATGCTTTCATCCATAGGCATATTTTCCATCATAGTACTGGGGTTTACCTTAACAACACCCTCAGAGGTATCCGCCTTATAGATGTTAAGTGGTGTACTGTATTTATACTGAATATCGTTACAAACCTCTTCGAATTCTTCACGGTTGTCTTCAATATACTTTTTGAAATTATCAAGATTGTTTGAGGTAGCTTCTGATATAAAAGCGTTTACCATTTGCATAAACGACTCGTTAACGTAAACCTTACCGTCTGCATCGGAGCCATCCATACTTTCCATCATTTCGTTGCTTATACCCGTAAACGAGGTCATAATGCTTTCTAAATCCATTGTCTGCTTTTCGACCATCATAGGATAGGATAAAAGCATATCCTCCTGCACTCTGTCAATGTAAACCTGAATACCGTTTGACAAAGCAAGAACAAGAGCAATACCGATAATACCGATACTACCTGCAAATGCAGTTAAAAACGTTCTACCGCTTTTTGTTCTTAAGTTATTTATACTCAATGAAAATGCAGAGCCGAAGGACATTGATTTTTTGCCCTTTTCTTTTGCATTTTTAGCCTTTTCCTCTTCAAGCTTTTTATCGTTCTCACCAGGAATAAAGGGGTTTGAATCGTCTAAAACCTCACCGTCAAGACATTTAATAATACGGTTTGCATAAGCATCAGCAAGGTCAGGGTTATGAGTAACCATAATTATAAGCTTATCTTTAGAAATCTCCTTGAGAAGCTCCATAATCTGCACACTTGTTTCGCTGTCAAGAGCACCCGTAGGCTCATCGGCAAGAAGAATATCAGGGTCGTTAATAAGAGCACGGGCTATAGCAACACGTTGCATCTGACCGCCTGACATCTGATTAGGCTTTTTATGAATCTGATTTTCAAGACCAACCTTTTTAAGAGCTTCAATAGCTCTTTTTCTTCTTTCCTTCTTAGAAACGCCTGAAAGAGTAAGGGCAAGCTCAACATTTGAAAGAACGGTCTGATGCTGAATAAGGTTATAGCTCTGGAAAACGAAGCCGATAGAATGGTTACGATAGGTATCCCAATCGGTATCGCTGAAATGCTTTGTAGATTTACCGTTGATGAACAAATCACCGCTTGTATATCTGTCAAGACCGCCGATAATATTAAGAAGAGTTGTTTTACCGCATCCCGAAGGGCCTAATATAGCAACAAATTCATTTTCTCTGAAATTTATATCTATACCCTTTAAAGCTCTTACGGTGGTATCGCCCGAAATATAATCTTTAACTATATTTTTTAATACTAACATTTTTACTCACCTTAAACTTAATAGTATAAACGCTTTCTCTTTAAATACATTATCACGATAACTATTGCAGAGAATGCAAGATAGCCACCCACGATATAGAACGGGGTATAATCCTTCTCAGGCTCTGCGAATATAATCGTCGGGGAATAATTTTCATCTACAACAATTTCAATCTGAGCACGCTCTTTAAACAAAAGATTATATAACCATTCGATTAATTCATCCTCTGTCATAGTTGCGAATTGCTCGGAAATTGAAGCTGAATACGTTTCAAAGGTTGCGTTTGAGCCACCCATTGAGCCCATAAGAAGATTTTCGTTACCGGGCATTTTAAGAGTTTTCGCAAGAACTCTTAAAAGGGTCATCAAAACGCCTGTGCGGTCAGCCTGAATATATGAATAATTCACTTGCTTACCATCGACAACTCTTTTACTTGTGAGCTCGGTTTTTGTACCCATATTACCGAGAACGTTTATATCAAACTCTGCAATTGTCATCCCCGTACCTGCGGTAAGATTTTTTAAAAGAGCATTTAAATCTAACTGCTTTGTAAGGGAAGAAACGTCTAAATTCACTTCGTAAATGCCCGATAATTTATTTGTAAGAGTTGTAACGGGAAGAAGTAAATTATTAATACATTTTTCAAGAGAGCCACTATTTATAAAGTAGATTATATTAGGAAGCTTTTCGGTTAAAGTGTCAACCGGCTTTTCGAATATATCGTCAAGCAAATCAAAAACTGGGTTTGTAATACATCTTAAAACGTCGTCTGTATTTGCACTTGCTGAGTATTTATCGTAGCTTTTTATTGAAGATGCTCCGCAACCTAACGCCTCTAAAAGAGGGATAATTGCATCGTTGTAGCCGGGTGCACCTTTTATTGTAATACTGTCAAGAATTGTCATATCCTCATCGGCTAAAATCACTCTTAAAAGAGGATATAACGGTCTTAAAACGGCTATTAAAGCATTTTCAAAGCCGTTTCTTGAGCCGTCATAAAAGCCCCAAGAAACGCCGTTTAAGGATACGTTTGCCCAGCTACCTTTATTTCTCATTACCTCTACTGCAGACTGATAATTATTTTCAGTTAACTGAGCAGCAACACCGTTAGGGGTAATATCAATACCGAGAAGAATAAGTAAATCTGACATTCCCTCTTTTTCTAATGCACCGTAAATACCTGTAAGTAATGAATTTATATTTTTATTACTGTAAATAGCTGAACTCAAAAGAGCCTTTATGCTCTTGTAGCTGCCGCCCTCTTTGATGAAATCATCAAGAAGAGAGTCAATCTCTTTCAAAACCTTTTCGTAGTTTTCCATTGTAAGATTGGGAGTATACTGAACAGTTGCTTTTACGATAGCGGGGTAAATCATATCCTCCGCCTTACCGGGCTCGGTTTCATCAAAAAGAAGAATTATTGTACCTACAATACCGTCTGTAGCTTTTGAAGTAACCATTTTTATTGCTTCGGGGGTTAAGGTAATCCCCTCGCCGCCCATATCGCTGAAAAGAGTAGGCAAGGCTTCTTCGTTAAGCTTAAGAGAATCCACAAGCCATCTCATAATTTCAACGTAGGCTCTGCCTTTGTCGGAAACGAATCCAGTGCCATTATGAGAGCCACAATTTGCAAGCCTTGCAAAATCAATTTCTGCAAATTTAAAGCCACCCTCAGCACCCATTGAGGTAAGAAGAGAATTAATTAACGCACCTGAGCCTTGCTCTAGCATACTAAGGTCAATTATCTTGAAAAATGCAGCAATTTCAATCAAAGGATTTGAGGTAATAGGTGAAACTATAACGTTAAGCCATTCATCAACCTGACCGTTTTCAACCGAATATGCAAACGAGGGTAAAATATCAGTCAACGAATCTGCAGGGCTTTTTAAAATTACCTCTAACAAATCAAGCACGGGTAAAACAATATTTTTTACCATCGTTGATTTATCCGAATTAGCCTCTGTCTTAAACTGCTCACCTGAAACTAAATTCTCACAGCCCAGAGTGTTAAGGAGCGGAGCAATTCCGTTTGCATAGCCGTCATTACCCTTGATTTTTATAAATCTTGATATTTCATAGTTACCAGAGCAAAGAAGCGTATATAGCAAATCATTAAAGGGTGAAAGAATTTTACCTAATGCGGTAGCGAAACCGACTTTATCGGTAACACCCCAATCGACAAAGGTAAGGTCTGCTTCCGCCCAGCTGTTAACAGTTGATAAAACGGTGTAAACCTCGGGATAAGCCTGAAGCTCTTTAGCAACCGCCTGAACTGAAATATTCACACCTATAGAGCTTAAAGTAGATGCATCCTGCTCCATTGAAGAGTAAATACCTACAAGAAGTCCGGACAAAGTCTGACTGTTATAAAGCATAGGAAATACATTGTCGCTTAAGGATTTACCCGTAAGCAACGGAGCCGCATAATTAATCAGCTTATCTGTTGATATTACCGCTTTATCCGCCTGAGCTTTAGTTACACCTTGAGGATAATCCGAGGTATAAGTAGCGGAAACCGCAACAGAAAAGGTTGAGCTTAAAACAATGATACTCAGAATTACGCATATAAACTTTTTAAATTTATTTTTCATAATCATCACTCTGAATTATTTATTATTTTACATAATATATTTTAATACAATTATATGTGAAAATTCAAGCCTATTCTCGCATATTACAAATAAATTATACAACACTTATTGAATATTTGTGTTACATATTTGTTAACAAACGGAGGTAATTTATGAAAATCAAGCACTTTTTTTTGCTATTTTGTCTGGTATTTTTTATAACGGCAACGGGTTGCTCACCTAAAGAAAACGGAGATAATTTAACGGGCTTTTGCAACCTAATGAACTCATACAACGAGAGCTACGCGCTTTCCCCCGACGGCTACATTTTTGACAACACAAAAAACTCTTATACACGTTTTTTTGTTTTCGGAGATAATACGGAATTAATGCTTCAATTTAAAACTGATAAAAAAAACAGAATACAACAAATGAACATAGCCTTAACTCCGCAAAAAAGCGTAGCTGACAGCGAAGCTTATACATTCATAACAGACTGTATCAATGCCTTTTGTAACGATGAAAAAGCAGCAAATAGATTAATAGAAAAAATCGATTTAGAAGCTACCTTGACAACAGCAGATTTTAAAACAAAAAGTGCCGAATACGGCAAAATATCCGCAAAAGCAGATACTACCAATATCGGCACTGTTATTAGCCTTTACAATGATAATTACACGTTATCATAAAGACATATATTCTTTTAATTTTTCGGAAATTAATCTTAAAGCGTTTCCACGGTGGCTTAAAGCATCCTTTTCTTCGGGTGAAAGCTGAGCGAAGCTTTTGTCACCAACCATAAAAAGAGGGTCGTAACCAAAACCGCCGTCACCGATTTCTTCAAAACCGATATATCCCTTACACTCGCCCCTTGCGGAAATTATATCACCGTTAGGGAAAACGCAACAAACAACGGAAACGAATTTTGCCGTTCTTTCTTCAACGGGTACGTCTGAAAGGAGCTTAAGAAGCTTTTGGTTGTTTTTAGCATCGTTACCGTGCTCACCTGCAAAGCGTGCAGAATAAACACCGGGAGCACCTACAAGGTAATCAACTGCAAGACCTGAATCGTCAGCCACACAAGGCATACCGCTTTCACGGCAACCGCTTTGAGCCTTTAAAAGAGCGTTCTCGTAAAAGGTTTCGCCCGTTTCTTCAACGTCGGTAATTTCAACACCCGCCTGCTCGGCAGTTTGAACGTCAATACCTAAAGGGGAAAGAATTCTGTAAAGCTCGTTGCGTTTTTTCATATTGTGAGTTGCGATTAAAAAAACTTTGTTTTCCATTATTTAAAGAACCTCCCGAAGAAGCCTTTTTTCTTTGCAGGTGCTTTTTCTTCCACCTTTTCTTCTACCTTTTCTTCGGCTATTTCTTCAACAACCGCCTCTTCAACAGCTATTTCTTCAACAGCTATTTCTTCAATAGTTTCTACACTCTCAAAAGCTGTTGCTTCCATAGGCTCCTCA
The DNA here is from genome assembly GCA_045648585.1 of Acutalibacteraceae bacterium. Lineage (GTDB taxonomy): Bacteria > Bacillota > Clostridia > Oscillospirales > Acutalibacteraceae > DTU089. The sequence goes on along the minus strand of JAZROI010000081.1, from coordinate 5,537 downwards.
ATTTCTTCATTGAGTTCCGCTTTAATATTATCAACCTTTTCTTCGATTTCATCAATTTTCTCTTCAATATCGTCCTTGATATCTTCTGCTTTTTCCTCGATGATTTCGCCGATTTCCTCTGCAGTATCTTCAATTTCTTCAACTGCATCCTCAAGCTTTTCGCCTAACTCCTCGTCCTCTGCTTTAATTTCTGCAAAAGCCTCAAACAATTCGCTTACAGCCTGAGCAATTTCGGAGCGTTCATCAGTGTTGTTTTCTTCAGGAACGTATTCCTCTCTGATTTTGGAAAGGTCAATTTCGTCCTCTTCATAATCCTCGGGAATATCGTTGAAAAGTCCCTCTGCAAATGCCTTGGGGTTGAAGGGCTGAAGGTCATCAATCCCCTCACCAACGCCGATAAACTTAACGGGCACCTTAAGGTCGTTTTTAATTGATAAAACAACACCGCCTCTTGCAGTACCGTCAAGCTTTGTAAGAATAATACCTGTAATTTCTGCAATTTTTGCAAATTCACGAGCCTGATTAACGGCATTCTGACCCGTTGTAGCGTCAAGCACAAGTAAAACCTCTCGGTCAGAATAAGGAAGCTCACGGTCAATAACTCTGTAAATTTTGCCTAATTCATCCATAAGATTTTTCTTGTTATGAAGTCTGCCTGCAGTATCGCAAATAATGATTTCGGTACCTCTTGCCTTTGCGGCAGAAATTGTATCAAAAATTACTGCAGCAGGGTCGGCACCCTCTTTATGCTTAACTATATCAACGCCTGCACGCTCTGCCCATACGTCAAGCTGGTCAATAGCAGCCGCACGGAATGTATCGGCAGCGGCAAGAATAACGCTTTTACCCTCTGCCTTATAGCTTGCGGCAAGCTTGCCGATAGTCGTAGTTTTACCTACACCGTTAACGCCGATAACAAGGATAACTGAAGGAATGGTAATAAGACCCATATCCTCACCGCCCTCAAGCATTTCAGCGATGATATCTTTTATTTCATCCTTAACGTCTGCAGGGTTTTTAAGGCCTTTTTTACGAACGTTATCGTTAAGTCTGCGAGTTATTTCAGCTGCAGTAGTAACGCCTACGTCACCCATAACAAGCGCTTCTTCAAGCTCGTCAAAAAGCTCTTGGTCAATAGAAGTATAGCTATCAAGCACGTTATCAATAGCGCCTGACATATTATTTCTTGTTTTTCTTAAACCGAAGTTTATTTTCTTAAAGATACCCAAAGGGATACCTCCTTTGTTGAGGATTAATTTATCACTTAAAATAAAGTAATTTTTATGCGATAGATTTAACGTAAGATTGCGTAATATTACGTTAAATCAAATTTTGTTGCCATTTCTGCGGTCTTAAGCTCTAATAATTTAGAAACACCCTTTTCCTGCATTGTAACACCGTAAAGCATATCAGCTTCTTCCATAGTACCGCGACGGTGGGTAATAAGAATAAACTGTGTATTCTGAGTCATACGGCGAACGTAGGAAGCGTATCTTGCAACGTTAACGTCGTCAAGGGCTGCTTCAACCTCGTCAAAAATACAGAACGGACAAGGATTGATTTTAAGTATTGAGAAAAGAAGTGCAATAGCAGAAAGACCCTTCTCACCACCTGAAAGCAATGAAATATTCTGAACGTTTTTGCCCGGAGGCTGAACCTTAATATCAATATCGCATTCGAGAACGTCGTTTTCGTCAGTAAGAACAAGCGAAGCCTTACCGCCGCCGAAAAGCTCGGAGAACGTCTGACCGAAGCTGAAATTGATTTTATCAAACTGTTCTTTAAACTGAACTCCCATTTTACCGGTAAGCTCGTTAATAAGCTTGATAAGCTCGGCTTTAGATTTTTCAACGTCGTTAACCTGAGTATACATAAAGCTGTATCTTTCGGATACTTCCTTATATTCTTCAATAGCACTTACGTTAACGTTACCTAAAGCACGGATTTTGCCCTTTAATTCGTTAAGACGTTTTTTAGCGGCGGGAATATCCTCAATAACGATATCAAGCTCTTCCGCCTCACGTCTTGTAAGCTCGTATTCATCGTAAAGCTTGTTTGAGATATCCTCAAACTCTCTTTCCATGGTTTCTTTACGCTCTGAAAGACGGGCTTTTTCGCCACCTATTTTTTCACGTTCTTCTGTTTTTTCTCTTTCAAGAAGGCGAAGCTTGCCGCTTTCCTGCTCGTATTGCTCACGCTTTGAAATAAGGGTTGCAATTTGCTCCTTTGAAGCTGAGCTTTGAGTTCTTAAGCCCTCAGCTTCACCGTTTAGAATATTGATTCTCTCTCGGATTTCTTCGTTTTTCTTTTGAATTTCTTCTATCTCGCTATCAAGCTGAGAAAGCTTATCCTTATGGCTTGTGCTTCTGCCCTCAAGACGAGTGATTTCATCTTTTTTAGACTCAATCTCTTTCTGTGCGGTTGCGATAACAAGATTAATATCTGCAGCATCGGCAGTAAGCTTTTCTCTTTTTTCGTGAAGACTTTCTCTATCACCTGTAAGCGTTGAAAGCTCTGCTTCAACCTTTTCAAGCTCTTCACCTAAAACCTTAAGCTTTTCATTTGCTGAAGAAGCCCCCTGCTTAATTGCTTCAATTCTTTCAAGAAGCTGAGCTTTTTCTTCATCTGCAAGAGCTTGTGTCTGAAGAGTGTTTTGGAGGTTACCTTTTCTTAAAGCTAAAACGCCCTCAACTCTTATTTTCTCTTCTGCTAATGAAATGAGCTCTGCTTTACAGCCGTCAAATTCTGCGGTAACAGAATTACAGCTTTCTTGTTGACTTTCGATATCCTTAAGAAGAATATCGAGTTTTTCCTCAAGCTCAGTTACCTGAACGGTTAACCTTTCAAGCTCGTTACCACGGCTTAAAATACCTGCATTCTGAAGCTTTGCACCACCGGTCATAGAACCGCCTGCATTAACAACCTGACCGTCAAGAGTAACGATTTTGAATTTATAATTATATTTTTTGGCAATTGAAATAGCAGCATCAAGGTCTTCCGCTACAACTGTTCTGCCTAAAAGAGATTTGATGATTTCTGTGTACTTTTTATCGTACTCAACAAGCTCGGATGCAAGGTTTATATAACCGAAGCAATCGTCAAGACCTTTTTCCTCGATTACTTTACCTTTGATAGCAGTAAGAGGTAAGAACGTTGCACGACCTGCTCTGCTTTCTTTAAGAAAACCGATTGCTTTTTTAGCATCGTTTTCAGTTTCGGTAATAATGTTCTGAATCTGAGCACCTAAAGCGGTTTCGATAGCAAGTGAATATTTATCTTTTGCAGAAATTATTTGAGATACGGGTGCGTGAATACCTCTGAGCACACCTCTTTTTACCTCTCGCATAACCGCCTTTACGCTACCCTGATAGCCTTCCATATTTTTTTCAAGGTCAGAGAGCATTGCAACACGTGATTTCTTTATTTCAATTTCGTTTCTTAATGAGCTTTCCTGCTCTTTAAGAGCGTTAAGCTTTTCTTGTCTTTTAGAAACGAGAAGCTCTATACCTGAAATTGAATTGTTAAGCTCTGTGTTTCTTTCTGCGATTTTATCAAGCTCACCCTCGGATTCCTTACACTGTGCATTAAGGCTTTCTAAAACGGGCTTTCTTGCCTCGCTTAATTCGTCAAGCTGTGAAATTCTGTTTTCAAGCTCTTCAACTGATGAGCTTGCAGTTGATGATACAACTCTGTTATCTGCAATTTCAAGAGAAAGAGCTGACATTTTTTCACTTAATTCAACGCTTCTCTGGGCAGATTTGCTGTTTTCGTCGCTTAATAAATCAAGCTCACCCGTAAAGGATTCAAGTTCTTTTTTCTTTTCTTCAATTACTGAAGTTAATTCGTCAATGACCTTTTTTGCATCTTCAATCTGAGTTGCAATCTCAGTATCAGTATCTGTTTCTTCGGTTTTGTCACGTTCAATACGCTCGATAGTTTCGTTGTTATGAAGAATATCATTTTCCTGAACTGCAACCTGACTTTCGAGAAGAGCTGCCTGCTCCTCAAGCTGAGAACAAGCTCTTCTGATTTCATCAACGTTTATTGTTATTCTTTGAGTTTCCGCAATAGCAGAATCTATTTTTTCGGTAATCTCTTCAAGGGATTTACAAACGTCTGTATACTGAGCATCGGCAATAGTAATTTTCTTTTCCTGCTCACGTAAATCGTTCTTTGTTTTCTCAATAGTGTAAAGCCAGATACCTATTTCGAGTTCTTTCTTTTCCCCTGCATATTCAAGGAATTTCTGTGCTTTCTCGCTCTGAACTTTCAAAGGACCTACGCGTGACTCAAGCTCTGTAAGAATATCTCTTAATCTTAAAAGATTTTCTTCCGCCTGATTAAGTCTTCTCATAGCATCGGCACGACGGTATCTGTAATGAGAGATACCTGCCGCTTCTTCGAGCATATCACGTCTGTCTTCAGATTTACCTGAAATCAAGGTTTCGATTTTACCCTGACTGACCATTGAATAACCGTCTCTACCAAGACCGGTATCCATAAACAGCTCGTGGATATCACGAAGACGAGCCTGCTCACCGTTTAATTTATATTCACTTTCACCTGAACGGTAGTAACGCCTTGTAACAGTTACTTCCTTTTTAGGATTGTTCAATGCCATATCGGAATTATCAAGCTTTAAGGTTACCTCGGCAAAGCCTACGGCACGACGTGAATCAGTACCGCTGAAGATAACGTCTTCCATTTTAGAACCACGAAGGTTTTTAGTGGATTGCTCACCCAACACCCATCTCATAGCATCAGAAAGGTTACTTTTACCGCTTCCGTTAGGACCTACAACGGCAGTTATACCCTTACCGAAATTGAGAACTGTTTTATCGGGGAAGGACTTGAATCCCTGCATTTCGATAGCTTTAAGATACATCTGGATTTCTCCGTTTCTTATTTTTCGTGTTGATTTCTTATTCAACAATTATTTCGTATTGCTTTAAAGTTTTCATACCTTTGACGGTAGCTTCCCAACCAAGTCTTTTAAGAGCAATTTTGTTGCTACTCTTTTGACCTATCATTTTTGAAAGCTCCCTGTCATTTACGTAGACAGTTATATTTTTCTTCTTCGTTAGAGAACACAAATTTGTGTTTTCCAACGGATATTTATCCTGTAATAATTTTATTGCTTTTTTCAGATAAATTGCACTCTCGCACAGCTCACCGAAGGCGGGGTGATACGGGCCCCCAATATAGCCCTCCTCAACGTTACCGCCTGAATGAAGACCTAATCTTATGACTTTTATATCATTATCATAAAACCTTTTCAGCAAAGCTGAACAGAGGTCAACCGCTTCTTCGACTGTTTGAGGGGTATAGGTGCCGTTTTTAAAGCATTCGGCTAAATACGTTCCCTCAAGCACAATCGTAGGATAAATACGAACTGTGTCGGGCTTTAAAGAGATAATATCCTCCGCGGTTTTCAATGTTTTTTCGGGTGTATCACCTAAAAGCCCCGTCATCATCTGAAGGCCTAACGAAAAGCCCATTTGTTTTATTAATTTTGATGCTTTTATTATATCGTCCCG
>JAZROI010000080.1:0-21028 GCA_045648585.1 Acutalibacteraceae bacterium | reverse complement strand
GTTATTAAGTGTATTCCAGGTCTTGCTCAAGCCGCTTGTGCCGCTATTGACTCAATGAATGTAACTGAGGTTGTTGGTACAATTGCGGGTGACGATACTATTTTTATGCTTTGCAGAACCTCTGACGAGGCTCAGGGTGTTGCAGAAGCCCTTAACAGAATGATAGGCAGGTAATTATTTTATGCTTTCCGTTTTGAAGATTGAAAACATTGCTATAATTGAAAGTGCAGAAATAGAATTTTCAAAGGGCTTTAATGTGCTCAGCGGTGAAACGGGTGCAGGTAAATCAATAATATTAGACTCTATTAACGCAGTTCTCGGTTTTAGAACCTCTCGTGAGCTTATCCGCACGGGAGCTAATGAAGCCCGTGTTACTGCGTTGTTTTCCTGTATAGATAAAAAGATTGAGAGTAAATTAACAGAGCTTTCTTTACCCCTAAGCCCCGACGGAACACTTCTTGTTTCAAGAACGATTAGTCCTGACAAAAACGTGTGTAAAGTCAATAACTCCTTAACGAACGTTTCGGCTTTACGTGAAATCGGTGCTGAGCTTATAAGCATTCACGGTCAGCAGGATAACAGAGAGCTTTTAAACAGCGAAACTCATATCGGATATATAGACGTTATCGGTGGGTTGCAAGATTACGTTTCAGAATACAGACAAGCTTATGAAAAGCTAATAGAGATAAAAGCTCAAATTATAAGGCTTTCCGGTGATAAAGAGGAAAAAGCACGCAGAATTGATGTTCTCTCTTATCAAATTGACGAAATTGAAAAAGCAGAAATTAACCCTGGTGAGTGGGATAAGCTTAAAGACAGACGAAACGAGCTTTTAAATTTTGAGAAAATACAAGGCTCGCTTTCATCAGCTTATAGTGCCCTTAACGGCTGTGATAGCTTTACGGGTGCGGTTGAAATGCTTTCAGGTGCATTCAGAGAGTTGTCGTCAGTTTCAAGCTTTTCCGATGATTTAAACAAGTTAGCATCTAAATTAGGGGACTTATATTACGAAGCGGCCGATATATCCGATTCTATAAGAGATGCAGTTTCTGACGATGGTTTTTCCCAGGCAGAGCTCGAAAATATCGAAAACAGACTTGATTTACTTTATAAATTAAGTAAAAAATACGGTGCAACTGAAGAGGATATTTTAACTTTTGCAGAAAATGCACAGAAAGAACTTAACGAAATTTCCTTCTCGGATGAAAAGCTTGAAGAACTAAAAGAAGAATATGCTCTTCTTTCAGAAAAAACAAAAAAGTTAGCAGTTAAGCTTTCCGAAGAACGAAAGAAAACCTCAATTGATTTTTCGAAAAAAGTATGTAATGAACTACAGTATCTTGATATGCCTAACGTTCAGTTTTTGGTTGATTTCAAAGAGGTTTCATTATATGAAAACGGTATCGATGAAGCCGAGTTTTTAATCTCTGCAAACGTGGGTGAAATTCCAAAGCCTATTACTAAAATTGCAAGTGGTGGTGAGCTTTCAAGAATAATGCTTGCTTTAAAAACAGTTATGGCTCACAAGGATAATATTGAAACAATGATATTTGATGAAATTGATTCAGGTGTCAGCGGTAGGGCTGCTTTAAAGGTTGCAAATAAACTAAAGCAGGTTTCAAACGGCAAGCAAGTTCTTTGCGTAACCCATTTGTCGCAGTTGATGTCTTATGCAGATACTCATTATTTGATTGAAAAGGCAGTTCGCGACGGTAAAACATATACGGGTGTAACTGTTCTTGATTTTGAAGGTAGAAAACGTGAAATTGCCCGAATTATTAGCGGCGATGAAATTACACAAGCTCAGCTTAAAAATGCTGAAGAAATGTTAAAAACAGGTGGTGTTTTATAATGAAAATAGGTACTTGCAGAGGTCTTGATGATTTTGATGCTATAAAAGCGGCTGCCGAAGCAGGCGTTGATTATTATGAATGTGGCTTTGGTAACCTTGTAAATCTTGACGAAGATAGAATTCAAAAAGCAAAGAAAATGCTTGAAGAATACAATATTCCGCTTTTTGCCGCTAATGGCTTTTTACCAGGTGATTTAAAGGTTGTTGGTGATAATATCGATTACGAAGCACTTGAAGTTTACCTTGATAAAGGCTTTAAAAGAGCTAAAGAATTAAACGTTAAGGTCATAGTTTTCGGTAGCGGTGCCGCAAGAAGCTATACCGATGGCTATTCTCATGAAAAAGCAACTGAACAGCTTGCATTTTTCTTGAGGGAATACGCATCACCTAAAGCCGAAGAGGCAGGCTGCACTATCGTTATGGAGCCCTTAAGATTCGGTGAAAGTAAAATGATTCATACTGTAAAAGACGGTATCGAAATAGGGGAGAAAAGCGGTAAAAATAACGTTTTAGGTCTTGCCGATTTATATCACGTTTACGGAAATGATGATAAGCTTGAGGAAATCGCATCTTTAAAAAATAAAGTTTACCATTCTCATATCGCAGAGCCCGTAAACAGAACTTATCCTTTAGACACCGACTGTGATGAATCGAAAGAAATTTATAAATCCTTTATTTCTGCTTTAAAGAGTGCAGGCTGTGAAACTCTTTCAGTGGAGGCAAGAACTGATGATTATGCAAATGATATAAAAAATTCGGTGAATTTTCTACGTGAAATCATTTGACAAAATATAAATAAAGTTTTATTATTTAGTCGAAAAATAAATTGATTTTAATATAAGAAAGGTTGTTCGGTATGGGTAAAATTTTGATAATGGACCATCCTCTTATTCAACATAAGCTTTCAATTATCAGAAGCACTGAAACTGGCTCAAAGGATTTCAGAGCCTTGATTTCTGAAATTGCTAACCTTATTTGCTATGAAGCAACAAGAGATTTACCTCTTGAAGAGGTTGAGGTTGAAACACCAATCTGCATTACCAAAACTAAAGTGCTTGCAGGTAAAAAGCTTGCTGTTGTGCCGATTTTAAGAGCAGGTCTTGGTATGGTTGACGGTATGCTTGCTTTGGTGCCTACCGCAAGAGTTGGTCATATCGGTCTTTACAGAGACCCCGATACTCTTCAGCCCGTTGAATATTATTGTAAATTACCCTCTGATATTGATGAGAGAGAGGTTTTTGTTGTAGACCCCATGCTCGCAACGGGTGGCTCTGCAATTGATGCCATTACTCAGATTAAAAAACGCGGTGCTAAGCATATTAAATTCCTTGGTATTATTGCTGCACCTGAAGGCCTTAATGCTCTTCACGAAGCTCACCCCGACGTTGATATTTTCGTTGCATCTCTTGACGAAAAGCTCAATGACCACGGATATATCGTTCCCGGTCTCGGTGACGCAGGTGACAGAATTTTCGGTACAAAATAATAGAATTAAACTAAATGTAACAAAATCCCTCGACTTTAATAAGTCGAGGGATTAGTTTTTATTCAACAGTATTATCTGCTAAATCTGAGTTGTCGGGTAAAAGGTCTGTTTCTCTGAAAAGAAGAGAAATACACCATACACCCGCGAGGGCAACAAGCACGTAAACGATTCTTGACATAAGTGCCGCCTGACCGCCGAAGAGCCAAGCAACAAGGTCAAACTTGAAAAGACCGATGCTACCCCAGTTAAGTGCACCTATTGTAACAAGAATTAATGCAATTCTGTCTAACATAAAATACTCCTTTCGGCGATTACGCCATTTATTATCTTTTATATTATTGACCGAAAGAGAGGTTTTATAACGATTTATAAAAAAATAAATTGGTGTACCATTTATGCACCTTTAAATGTATAAATTACTATTTAAATTTTGCTTATTATGTGGTAAAATGATAAATAGTTAAAAAGCGGAGGTGCTTTATGCTATATCTTGTTAAAGGGCGAGCTGGTAGTGGTAAAACAAATAAAATAAGACAGATTATCGGTGAGCATTGTGAAAACACCGAAAGTAAGCCTTTGCTTATTGTTCCCGAACAGTTTTCTTTCGAATCCGAAAGAGCAATGCTTAAATTTTTAGGTGCTAAAAAGCTCAAACAAATTGACGTTTTAAGCTTTCCCCGTATGGCACTTTCAAATATTAAAAATTCCGTTGAAGTTCAAAGCAAAATTGCAAGCAACGGTATCAAAACTGCGCTTATGGGTGAGGCTTTAGTTCAACTTGACGGAAGACTTGAAATTTTTAAAAGCATCCGTCAAAATACAGTTGCTTTGAGTCCGCTTGTTGATTTTTCAAAAGAATTAAAGTATTGCTGTATTGATAGTGATGCCCTGAATGAAAAAATTGACGGTTTAAATGATTGTGTTTTAAAAGATAAAATTAAAGAGCTTGACCTTATCAACAATACTTATGATGCTTTGTTATCACAAAGCTATTTTGACGATGCCGAAGCTTTAAGCGTTTTTAATGAGTTTGCCATTGAAACCAATTTTTTCAAAAATAAAACTGTATTTTTAGATAGCTTCAGAACGTTTTCGAAGCAAGAGCTTCGTTGTATTGATATTATTTTATCCCAAGCTGATAACGTTTATTTTTCAATTTGTGTTGATGAAAGTGCGAAAAAATTTACGTCGCTTTATTATATGCGTGAATTAGAGCAAACCTTGAGAGGTATTGCTAATAGAAATAACGTTTCGGTAACAGAAATTTTTTGCAACCAATCGGTAGATGCTTTCGGTAAAGATATTTTAACTCTTGAAAAAAATCTTTATTCATCTAAAAAAACTGTCAGTGATACTTCTGACGGTAGCGTTACTGTTGTTAAATGTAAAAATTCCGATGATGAATGTGCCTATATTGCCGCAACAATTAAAAAGCTTTTAAGAAGCGGTAAATACCGTTGCCGTGATATTGCTGTTATTGAAAGAACCAACGGCGTTTATAAAAGTGATATCATTGATGCATTAAGACGCCTTGATATCGCAGTTTTTGACGATAGCCGAAGACCACTTGTAAATGAAACGCTTTTCGTTTATCTTAGCTCGGCTATTGATTGTATTACTCAAGGCTTCACAACAGAGAGCCTTATGTGTTACTTAAAATCAGGTTTAACTTCACTTTCTCTTGCTGAAATTTCAAAGCTTGAAAAATATGCTCTCGTTTGGGGCGTAGGCTCAAAGCAATGGCAAAATGAATTTACAATGAATCCCGATGGTTTCGGTAGTGATTTTACAGAAAAGCAGGCAAAAGAGCTTGAAGAAATTAACAATATCAGAAAAAAAGCCGTTTTTCCGTTGTTGTCATTAAAAAAGAAATGTGACGATAAAAGCGGTAAAGAAATCGCGGAAGCGGTATATAATTTTATTGTTGATACGGGCGTTCGTGAAAAGCTTTACGATTTATGCGTTTCTCTTGAAAGTGACGGTTTTCTTGTTGAAAGCAAAAGGGTAGAGGGTACTTGGGACGTTTTAATAAATATTCTTGATTCAATTGCTAACCTCTTACCTGAAAATGCTTGTAGCTTAAAAAGATGGAAGGAAATATTTGATATTCTCGTTTCAAGTGGGGATATAGGTGAAATCCCTCAAGGGCTTGACGAGGTAACCGTTGGTAGTGCTGACAGAATCAGAATTGAGAAAATCAAGGTGGCTTTCCTTGTGGGCGTAAATAATGAAGAGTTTCCATTAGTAAACGTTCAAGGCGGAGTTTTAACCGATTCTGACAGAGTTATACTTACTAATTTAGGTCTTGACGTAAGACCTGCTTTTGAAAACACGATTGATGAAGAACGATTTATTGCTTACTGTGCTGTAACTGCGGCATCCGAAAAGCTTTATCTTGTATATAAAGCTACAGATTCTGAAGGCAACTCAGTTACTCCATCAGAAATAGTTGAAACTGCTCTTTCTTGCATTAATGATTGTGATTTTGTTTCAACAGATGAACTTGATTCTTCTTATTTTATCGAAAGTGAAGATTCTGCTTTTTCCGTGTATGCTCAAAATTATTTTGAAACCAACGAGCTGAAAGCAACTTTAGAAAAATATTTTGAAAACAATGAGCTTTATTACGGTAAAAAGGTAGTTTTAGACCGTTTGAACAATAAAACACCTGTGAAATTTGATAATCCTGAAACCTCAAAGAAGCTTTTTGGAGAAAACGTTTATATTTCAGCAAGTAAGGTTGAAAGCTTTTATAACTGTCCCTTTGCTTATTTTATGAGGTACGGTCTTAAAGCCGAGCCCTTAAGAGAGGCTGTGCTTGATCCTGCCCAGAGCGGTACGATTGTCCATCTTGTTATGGAAAGGGTGTTAACGCAATACCCTAAAGCTGAGTTTATTGATGCAAGCGACGATGAAATCAAAGCTACTGTTTCAAACGTTTTAAAAGAATATCTTGATGAAAAAATGGGTGGACTTGACGAAAAGTCGAAACGTTTTATGTTCTTATTTAACAGACTTGTTGATATATCAATGGCTATTGTAAATAGGTTAAAGCTTGAGTTTCAAATAGGTGAATTTTCGCCTTGTGATTTTGAGTTAAGAATCGGTGGCGAAGAAATACCTGCCTACGAATTACCTTTGAAAGAGGGTAACGTTAAGGTTACAGGCTCCGTTGACCGAGTTGATATGATGGAAAAGGACGGTATAAAATACCTTCGCGTTATTGACTATAAAACGGGTAAAAAAGAGTTTAAATTATCCGAGCTTTTTGACGGTCTTAATATTCAGATGGTGCTTTATTTAATGGCTCTTGAAAAAAACGGTAAAGGCTATTACGGTGATATTTTACCTGCAGGCGTTTTATATCTTCCATCACGAATCGGAGTTTCAAGCTATCTTGATAGCCGTTCGCCGTCAATAGAAAACGTTGAAGCTCAGAAAAGGGTTAGCGGTAAGCTTTCAGGAATGGTGCTTGATAGCCCTGTTGTATTTAATGGAATGGGCGTTGATAAATATCCTGATTATTTCCCCGTTTCTTATAAAAAGGATGGCTCTGCAAAGGATAATTACTATTCTTTGGCACAGTTTAAAACCTTATCTAAAATTATAGATAAAAAGATAATTAATATGGGCGAAAGTCTTCACCAAGGTCTTGTAGGTGCTATACCTTGCGGTAGTGATGGTGAGGGTAAAATGTGCACCTATTGCTCATATAAATCTATTTGCGGTATTGAAAAAAATGATGAAATAAACGAAATAACAAAGCTTACACATCTTAAAGCTTTGGAAAGATTGGACGGTGAAAGTGATGAGCAGGGAATGGACTGATAATCAAAAAAAAGCAATTGAAGCAAGAGGTATGCAGGTTCTTGTTTCAGCCGCTGCAGGCTCAGGTAAAACTGCGGTTTTAACTGAAAGAGTTAAAAGAATTCTTTGTGATGTTTCTAATCCTTGTATGGTTAATGAAATACTTGTCGTTACTTTTACTAAAGCGGCAGCTGCCGAAATGAGAGAGCGTATTTATAAAGCTATTGAAGAGGAATTGAATGATGACAATGAAAACAACGAGTATTTACGTCGTCAAATGAATTTATTGCCTGTTGGTGATATTTGCACAATTGACTCTTTTTGTTCAAAGCTCATAAAAGATAACTTTCATCTTGCAGACGTAAGCTCTGATTTTAAAATTCTTGATGATAAAGATAACAACGAGTTAATGCAATCCGTTTGCGACAGATTGATTAACGAGCTTTACGAAGAGAATGACGATGATTTTATAAGCCTTACAAAAATGTTTCTTAATGACCGTGATGACAGCGAATTTTACGAAATATTAAGAAAGCTTTATGAATATTCTAGAGCATATCCGTCACCGCAAACATGGCTTTCAGATGTAGCTGAGGCTTTTTCACCTGAAGTATCACCTGAAAATACAGTTTGGGCAGACTATATCTTTAAGTATGCAGCGATGCTATCTGAATTTCATATTAACAGATTAGAAAAGTGTATTTCTCTTATGGAAGAAGCTGGTGGGTTTAGCTCTGATTATTATCTTCGATTCAGAGGAACCGCCGATAATCTTAAAATACTTCTTGAATGTGTAAATAATCGTAATTGGGACGGTATGGTTTCCGTCATTAAAGAGGGGATAATTGTAAAGCCTTATGCTCGTAACAGTAAAGTTGATGAGTATGTTAAAGACCTTACAAAAAATGTTTTTGATGACGTTGAAAAAGATGCAGGCGATTTGAAAAAACACACCTTGCCGACGTCTGAAGAACACAAAAAAGACTGTGGAATTCTCTATCCGGTTATCAAAAAACTTTGCGATTCGGTTATCAGATTAACTGAAATGCTTAATGCTGAAAAGAAAGAGTTAAACGCTTATTCTTTTGATGATATTCTTCATAAAACATTAGACCTTTTAGTAACCTATGATGAAAACGGTAATGAAACTGAAACGCCGTTACTCAAAGAACTTAGAAAAAAATATAAAGAAATTTTAATTGACGAGTATCAGGATACAAATGAAGCCCAAAACAAAATATTCCGTCTTATTTCAAGAGATTGCGAGAATATGTATGTTGTAGGTGACGTCAAGCAAAGTATTTATCGCTTCCGTCTTGCAAGCCCCGATTTGTTCATTAAATTAAAAGATGAGTTGAACGATTATAACGGCTCAAAGCAACCCTCAAAGATAATACTTGAAAAGAATTTCAGAAGCCGAGAGGGTATTGATAAAACGGTAAACTTTATCTTTTCAAGGCTTATGACAAGAGCAGTTGGCGAGATAGATTATAACGAAGAGGAATATCTTTATTTTGGAGCCGATTATTACACCGAAAAAAACACCCCTAATACAGAAATCATCTGCATAAATGACGAAGAATGCGAAGAAGAAATATCAGAGCCTCAGGTTGTTGCATCATACATAAAGCGTGTGATGTCAAGCGGTGTTAAGGTTACCGTTAAAGACGGTGAAAGAAATATTAAATGGGGCGATTTTTGTATTCTTTTAAGAAGCACTAAAAATAAAGCAGAAGCTTATGCAGAAGCTTTAAAAGAAAACGGAATTCCCGTTAGCGTTTCAACGGAAGAAAACTCTTCTGATTACAAAGAAATTCAGTTTCTTTCTTCCCTTATCAGAGTTATAAATAACCCCTTAATTGATATACCCTTGATATCTGTTTTGATGTCACCCGTATTCGGCTTTACTGCTGACGAGCTTGCAGAAATAAGAATGGTAGATTCAAAGGCGGATTTATACGCTTGTCTTGTTGAATACGCTAAAACCTCTTTAAAAGCGGAAAGCTTTTTACGTAAATTAAAGCTTTATAGAAACGTTGCCGCTTCTCACGCCGTTGATGAGCTTATGAAATACGTTATTAACGATTTAAGCGTGTATGATATTTATTATGCTGCGGGTGAAGGTGAGCAAAGGCGAGCTAATATCAAAGGATTTATAAGCTTTGCTGAAAACTTTGTTGAAAACGGCAGAAAAGGTCTTAATGACTTTGTCAGGGCATTAAATTATGCAACTGATAATGGTGAAATGAAGAGTGCGGTTAATTCCGCCTCTGAAGACAATAGTGTAAAAATAATGTCAATTCATAAGAGTAAAGGACTCGAATTTCCTTACGTTATTCTTGCCGATTGCTCAAAGGGCTTTAACCGTCGTGATAGCTATAACTCAATGACCTTGTCAAAGGAAACGGGCATAGGTCTTAAAATACGCGATGATGAATTGTTTACAAGGTATCATTCGTTGTCATCATCTGCTACCGAAAAAGCAATTCTTTTCGGCGAGATTTCTGAAGAAATAAGAATTCTTTACGTTGCATTAACAAGAGCTAAAGAGCACCTTGCTTTCATTTGCGACGTGTCAGGTAAAACCTTAAGAAAAAAGGTAAGACTCAATAGTCATTTTTCAACTGCGGATGGAAAAATTTCACCATATGCAGTTTATAAAGCAAGTAACATGTCAGAATGGTTATTATCTTGCTTTGCTTTTCATAAGGATTGTAAAATCGTTCGTGATTGTTGCAGTGTTGAAATTATTGGCAAAGAGGTAAATACCGATTTCGGTGTTGACGTTTCTTACGTTGACAGCTTTGACGACGTAGTTATTACAGATATTGCAGAAAACATGGCAGAAGCTCCGTATAATGAGGAATTACTTGAAAGTATTTCTAATAGAATTAACTATGTTTATCCTTACGATTCAACAGGTGTTCTGGCAAAGGTTGCCGCTTCCTCAACTGAAAAGCACAGAGATACTAAAGCCTTTTTTGCTACTAAAAAACCGCAGTTTTTAAAAGGTGGTTTTACGGGTGCTGATAAGGGTAATGCTGTTCATAAATTCCTTGAATTTGCAGATTTTGAAAAAACGTTGTATAATACTGAAGGTGAGATAAAACGTCTTTCTGACGAGCATGTTTTAACTGATGAAGAAATAAATGCTTTAGACGTTGATACCGTTAAGTTTTTCGTAAGTAGTGACATAATCGCAAGACTTTTAAAAGCTGAAAAAGTATTAAAAGAATACGAATTTTCTGTTTTGCGACCTGCAGAAGAGATTTACGAAACCGTATCAGCTTCAGTAAAGTGTGAGCAAATCGTTGTTCAAGGTAAGCTTGACTGTGCATTTATTGAAAACGGCGAAGCAGTGCTTATTGACTACAAAACCGATAGAATTACCGACGAAAGCGTGTTTATTTCTACGTATAAAAATCAGCTTGATATTTATGCAGATGCACTTTATCAGTGCTTAGGTGTAAAGGTAAAAGAAAAGTATATTTTTTCTTTCAATCTTAAGAAATTTATCAAAATTGATTGAGGTGTTTTTATGAATAGAAAAGTTATGATTATCTGCTTTTCAATAATTGCCGCTTTTTTGCTTATTATTGCCATTGTTGCTGGCTTGAAAAAGCCGGAAGAACCCAATAACGATGACCCAAAAATTACTGAGCAAACTTCTTTAGAGGATGAAATCACTCTTAAATCTCAAGAGGGTAATTATTCAGTAAAAATTACTGCTGTTTTTGATGCTGAGCCAAACTCAACCGATGAGGCTGCCCCGAAAGCAGAAAGAGTTGCAGTAGTTGTTTACGAATATAAAAATGCGGATATCACCGACGGTCTTTCAATAGGTAACACCCATTTTAAAGCCTACGATAAAAGAGGTAAAGAGTTAAAGCAATACCCTCAAAACGGTTTGTTTGAGCCAAGCGAAATAGGAGAGTCTGGCGTTTTTACCGCAAGCGTAGCTTTCGCTTTGAATAATGACAACAATTATTTAAAGATTGAGTATTACAACGATACTGCATCTAAAAAGCCTGATGCAACCTTTGAACAAACGTGGTAAAGAAAAAGTGTCCCGGATTTTCGGGACACTTTTTTATTCAATATTCGCAATATATGCCGTATCTACGGGGAATTTACCTCTGTGCTGTCTGTATTTTTCTGCACCTGATTCAAAGATTAAAGTAACTCCGTATTTACTTTGAGTCATACCCTCTGACATAGGCAAAGCGGTAATTGTTTTAGCTTTGTTTTCGTTGTTGCAAGCAAGTAAATCAATAATGTTGCCATCAATATCTATCGTGCCGACTCTTTCAGAAATTAATATATCTTTGTAAATGTGTATTTTCGAATTGTTCTTTCTACCGTAGCTTGTTGAAAAAATTATATCACCCGTTTTTGAAAATGCCATTCCTTGTACTTGTTCGGGGATTGCGATATAGTAATCAGGGATATAGCCTGTTTGAGTTGAGTTTATGCTTTTGAATTTCGGTAAACCGTTTTCAATAATATAGCCCTCGCAATATGCGTAAAAGGTTTCACCGTTATCAAGTGTTGTTATAAGTGGCACACTTTTTCTCGCTTTATCGTCGCTTTCAATGAAATCACCGAACCACAAAACATCATCGCTGAAAGCAGCAAACGAGCCTTTAGTGTTAAGCTTAAAATTGCTTTCAAATTGAATTTTATCATAATTCTCTGCTTTGATAATTGCTTCAAGTGAAATTGTATAGCATTGACCGTCGGATGATATAAAAATATATTCGTCAGAGCAAGCGATACCGCCTGCGTGACCGGTATAAGCTGTGCCGTCGTCATACTGTAAAAATAATGCTTTTTCAAGTTCTCCTGTTTCTGCATTTACAATAGTTATTACAGACGGAAAAGCTTCATCTTCGTAGTAATTGCTGATAATATAGCTATCTAAAAGTGCGTTGTAGCAAATACCTTGAGGAATAACGCCCTCTAAAAGTCCGGGGAGTGTAAAGGAAGGTGAAAATTCTTTCAAAAATTCTTCAAATTCTTCAATTTCATTTAATTCAGTTTGTAAAATAACGTTTGTTTGAGTAATTCTATCAGTGATATCCTTAGTTTTAAGCATTTCTTTTGAACTGCAAGAGTTTAAAAAGATAATGCAAAAAAGTAATGATAATATTTTAAGAAAGGCTTTATTTCTTTTCATAAGTACCTCTTTAAATTAAACTTAACCATATATGCAAAATCGACAAGATTCTGACGAACCTTGCCGATTTGGTGCCTCCGGTCGGAATCGAACCAACGACACGAGGATTTTCAGTCCTCTGCTCTACCAACTGAGCTACAGAGGCATTTGTTACTGCAATAATATACAACATTAAAATCGTTTTGTCAATAATTAGTTTTGAAGAAAACTATCATATTTAATAAGTAAAAATCATATTTAAGATAAATTTGTATATTTTGCTCTTGTAAGATTTATAAATCTATGATATAATCTTGGGGATTTTTGGATGAAAGGGTAATCCTTTGATATTTGGAGGTAATTAAAGTGAAAACAATTGGTGTACTTACAAGTGGCGGTGACGCCCCCGGTATGAACGCTGCCATTAGAGCAGTTGTTAGAAGTGCTTGCGAAAGTGGCATTAAGGTTATGGGTATCCGTCGTGGCTATAAAGGTCTTATCGAGGGTGATATGTTTGAAATGAACCTTCGTTCAGTTTCTGATATAATTCACCGTGGCGGTACTATGCTTTATTCAGCTCGTTGCCCCGAGTTTGCTGACCCCGAAGTTCAGGATAAGGCTGTAGAGGTTTGTAAAGAATTCGGTCTTGAAGGTATCGTAACCATTGGTGGTGACGGTACGTTCAAGGGTGCACGTGCTCTTACACTTAAAGGTATTCCTTGTATCGGTGTTCCCGGTACTATCGACAATGATATCGCTTCAAGTGACTTTACTATCGGTTACGATACTGCTCTTAATACCGTTATGGATATGGTTGACCGTATTCGTGATACTACAGAATCTCACGACAGATGCCCAATCGTTGAGGTTATGGGCAGAAACGCAGGCTATCTTGCACTTAATGCAGGTATTGCTGTTGGTGCAACCTGTATTCTTATTCCCGAGGTTGATTATGATATTGACTCATATATCATCCAGAGAATGAAACGTACTCAGAAAACAGGTAAAGAGCATTTCGTTATCGTTGTTGCTGAAGGCGTTAAGGGTATTGATTGTAATTCACTTGCAAGATATATTGAAGAAAAAACAGGTGTTGAAAGCCGTGCGACAGTTCTTGGTCACGTTCAGCGTGGTGGCTCACCCTCAGTACGCGATAGAGTTCTTGCTAGTCAGTTAGGCTTCTATGCAGTTCAGCTTCTTAAAAACGATATCGGTAACAGAGTTGTTGTTGTTAAGAAGGATGAAATCGTTGACTACGATATTATCGAAGCTCTTAATATGAAAAAATCAATTGACCTTGAGCTTTACAGAATTTCAAATGAAATTTCTATCTGATTGTAAGTAATTAATCCAATATTTACTAAAAATTTTAAAGCAGTTCCGTTAGTTACGGGGCTGCTTTTTCTATTATTTTTCATAAATATTTTTTGCCTTTTTACGCAAATTAGTTTTGTGATTTGCGAGGTGAAAATATGAAGAAAAGTAAAGTAATATTATCGTTTTTGTCATTTGTTTTAACGTCTTTATTATTAGTTTTCGTTTTATCTTCAGAAAGCTTTAGTGGTGAAGAAACGGTAAATATTTCAATAAACGGCGTTAGTAGAAGTATTCAAAAGCTAAGTGATAATATTTTGAGCTTTTTCGATAACGATAATGAAAATAATGTAAACCCAAAAGCAACAGATACTAATGAATTAGTCTATATCGGCGGTTATCCTATAGGCTTGAAGCTTTATGCCGACGGTGTTGTGATAGTGGGTACTGAAGCGGTTGATACTGAAAACGGTAGCGTAAATACAGCCGAAAAAGCAGGTCTTAAAATAGGGGATATAATTAAAAAAATTAACGGAAAAACCGTAAAAATGAATACCGAGGTTTCTCAAGCTGTTGAAAACAGTAACGGTGAAGCCTTAACCTTTAGCGTTGAAAGAAACGGTAAAAGCTTTGATATTTCATTTGAATCAGCATATTCTGTCAGTGAGGGTAAATATAAAGCAGGGTTATGGATAAGGGATAGCTCTGCGGGTATAGGTACGGTAACCTTTGTAACTCAAGACGGTTATTTTGCCTCGTTAGGCCATGCCGTTTGCGATATTGATACAAAAACCTGTATTCCTATATCAAGCGGTGAATGTACAATCGCAAATATAACGGGCTTTATAAAAGGCGTTCAAGGCTCTGCAGGAGAGCTTTGCGGCTATCTTGAAAACGAAACGATAGGTAAGGTTTATTCTAATTGTGATATAGGTGTTTACGGTCAATTTGACAGTCTGCCTCAAGGTCAGCTTTATCCTATAGCAAGTAAAGATGAAATAACTCAAGGTAAAGCAACCATTATTACAACCTGTAGCTCAGGTGATACCGCTGAATATGAAATTGAAATTCAGTCGGTTAATTTGTCGGCTAGTGATAATAAACATCTTGTTTTAAAAGTAACTGACTCAAATTTGATAGCAAAAACGGGTGGTATAGTTCAAGGAATGTCAGGCTCACCTATAATTCAAAACGGCAAAATAATCGGTGCAGTTACCCACGTTTTTTTGAACGATGCAACGGGTGGCTACGGCATCACCGCCCAAACAATGCTACAGAATTTAAATGAAATTAAACTTGAAAATGAAGTGATTGAAAAGGCATCGTAAATGTATAAAATTTTCACGTTTAAATTTTTATTTTTTCAATTTGTCAAAACATTCGACAAAATTCGACAAATTGTTTCAAGAAAATTCATAATTCATTTTTCGGATTTTTAAGTTTTTGTTTAAAGTAACGATTGTTGTTGAAACACCTTGTAAACAGGGGGATTAAATGTTATAATTTTCCTACACTTTAGGAGGTGTTTTGATGGTTGGCAACGTAACTGTTTTGTTAACAGATGAAAAAGACGATTATACCCAAAGATTAGCCTCAACTCTTCGAAACAACCGTATGGACGTTAAAATTTGTCCCAAAAACGGTGTCGAGGTTTTGAGGGTGTGTGATGAAATTTATCCCGACGTTATAATTATGGATGCTTTTCTTCAGCATATTGATGCAGTAGGTGTTGTAACAAGGATTAACGCAAACAACCCTGTAAAACGTCCGTTAATTATAGTTTTATCGGGTATAGATAACCAGAAGCTTGAAAGAGAAATTTTAAGAAGCGGTGTTGATTATTACTTTATTAAACCCGCTGATACTCAAATGGTATCTCAAAGAATCGTTCAGCTTTTAAGCTGGCGTGACGTTGGCGTTTCGGCAACCTACGAGCCCGTTGAGGATTTAACCGTAACTATAACTGAAATGCTTCACCAAATTGGCGTACCTGCCCACGTTAAAGGCTATCAGTACGTAAGAGAAGCAATTCGCCTTACGGTTGAAGACCCCGAAATGCTCAATTCAGTAACAAAGATTTTATATCCTACAGTTGCAAAGAATTTCAAAAGCACCTCATCAAGAGTTGAAAGAGCAATCCGTCACGGAATTGAAATCGCTTGGGATAGGGGCGACGTTGACGTTCTTAACTCTTACTTCGGTTATACTATCCAAAACCAAAGAGGAAAGCCAACCAATTCAGAATTTATAGCAATGATTGCCGATAAAATCCGTTTGAAAAGAAAATCTACAAAAAATTTCCTCGGCACAGTTGCGAAATAAAAAGTTTTAATATTAATCTATTAATAAAAGCTTGACAATATTGTCCGGCTTTTATTTTTTTATGTTAAATTGAACAATTTATATAAGCGTAAATTGTAAAAAATTACAAACTTTAAAATAATTATGAAAAATAAATGAAGTCATTGTATAATATTGTCATATATTAGTGGAACATAAATTTTACTATAATAAAAAAGGGGGATATATAATGAAAAAACTGTTAAAAATAATTTCATCAATTTTGATAGTTGCTTTGTTTATTGGCGTTTTTTCAGTATCAAATCCTATAATTGCCGAGAATATTCAAGAACGTGAAGACGCAAATAGTGTTGTTGAACAGCTTTCGGTTGAAAGTGTAAGTAACGATATCAATTTTCTTTCAGAAGCTGAAAATAAGCGTGAGGAATACGTTAAGCACTTTAAAATGAGCGACGGCACGTATAAAGCGGCTCAATATGATACTCCCGTTCATTTTCTTGATGATAACGGTAATTGGGTGGATTACGATAATACACTCACAGAAACCGATTGTGAAGTTGAGCGTTCGCTTTTTTCGAAGGATTTTGTTAATACTCAGTCTGACGTTGAAATTCGCCTTTCAAAGAAAACAAACGGCAGTAAGCTTGTCAGAATGAAAGATGATGATTACTCTGTTTCATGGAACTTTGACGGTATTGAAAAAGTAACGGGTAAAGTTACCGAGCAGATTGCTGATGACGGTGACCCTACAACACTTGAAAAGCTTAATTCTGAGGTTGTATATGAGGACGTATTTGAAAACGTTGATTTGCAGTATATTCTCACGTCGGGCTTTCTTAAAGAAAATATAATTTTAAAAGACAAAGACGTAATCACAGAGTTTTTCGTAAATTATAAAAATCCTAACTTAACTGCAAAGCTTTACGATGAGAAAACTATCGTGCTTTGCGATTCTGACGATAATGCAGTTTTCGTGATAAATGCCCCGTATATGCAGGATGCCGAGGGCCACTCATCCGACGGTATAACTCTTTCAATAGCCGAGATAAAAAACGGTCAGTTTACTTTAAAAATGACCCTTGATGAAGATTGGCTTAATTCCGAGGGGGTAGTTTACCCTGTTACAGTTGACCCGATAATGAAGACGTCTCAAAAGTGGGACGGAACATCAAATTGTGATAGTGCGTTTGTCGCTGCTGGCTATCCTGATACAACTTTTGGTCGAAACGGCTCTAACGCCGAAGGAAGCTTGTATGTAGGCTACGAAGAAAGCTTTACATCAGCAGCTGATAGAGGTGCTGTTCGTTCATTTTTAAAATGCAATTTGCCCCAATTAGGTGTTGCTGATAAGGTTGTAGATGCAAAATTATATTTATATTTGAATGCAAGCAGTACCTCTAATTGTGTTAACATATTTAAGGTTACTGGAGCATGGCAGAGTAATACTATTTCTTGGGAAAATCAGCCTACTGTTGATGACTATTTGAAAATAGATTATTTGAAAATGGTTCTTTGGCAGGAAGACGAATGGAAAATTTGGGAGATTACCGACCTTGTAAGAGGTTGGTATTCAGGTGATATTGCAAATCACGGAATAATGTTAAAGGCTGACTCTGAGGCTGACGGTGCAGGCAGAGCATGGTTTTTTTCTGATTATTATACAACTGCAGCCGCAGTAAGACCTTTTATTGTTATATCCTACCGTAATATGTCGGGCTATGAGGATTATTATAGCTACACCAATCTTTCAAGCGGTAACGGTGGCGTTGCAAGCGTAAATAATTATAACGGTAACTTTGTTTACTCTCAGTATCTTACCGAGGATTGCGGCGGGGAAATTATGCCCGTCAACGTTTCTTTGGTTTATAATTCAAACAAAGCCCATCTGAATTATGCTAATTTGGGTAACGGTGTTCAGACAAATTACAGCTTGTTTATTAAACCTAACCCTAATATAAAAACCGATTCTATTGAGGAAGAGAAAAAGTATAAATATTATCTTAACGATGCCGACGGCACGGAGCATTATTTTTACTTTGAAAATTTAAACGGTGCAACGGGTAAGGATGAAGACGGCTTAGGCTATGAGCTTTGGGTTAACCCTGAAAGTAATACCCCTGCTGATGAAAACCAAAGATTTCATTGGGTTAAATATAGAATTACCGATAAAGATAAAAATATAATGGAGTTTAACCGCTACGGCTTGCTCATTCGTATTAAATCTTCAACGGGTAAAGAGATAACCGTTCAGCATGAGGATTCCGTTAACAGTGAAACGCCGAGAATTAAATATATTTTTGACGGTGTTGGCAGACGTTATACCTTCAATTATACAGGTGATAACCGTATTTATGAAATTATTGACCCTGCAGGCAGAGCAACAAAATTATCATACGTTAACGCATTTTTGTATGAGATTACGTTCCCCGACGGCGAAAGAGTTTCGTATAGCCATTACGGCGGTCAATGGAGTTGTATTCAAAGCGAAAGCGGAAATACAGAAATAACCTTTGACGGTAGCGGTCAGAAAAGAGTTACTTTAATAAAAACTGTTTTTGACGGCACGATTGCCGAAAGCTATGGCTTTAAATATTTGCAAAACGAAACGGTTGTAACCGACCTCGCTAACAGAGATTATACTTATCAGTTTAACGATTACGGTCAAACTACGGGTATTATTTCCGACAACAGCGGGCAGGCTCAATTTTTCAACTTTACCCCCGGTAACAGTACGAGTGCTAACGCTAATAAGCTTAACACCTCGTCAAAAATTCAGACAAGCACCGTAAACTATCTTAAAAATCCGTCGTTTTCTTCGAATTTTGACAATTATTATGTACATAATACTGCCCCCGAGGGCACGTTTAGCGTTACAACTGAAATGGGCTTAGGCCATTTCGGTAACGGTAGCGTTAAAATCAATAAATCGTCATCTTCCGGCTTAACCTATGTTGTGCAAACAGTAGGTCAGGTCCCCTCAGGCGTTTATACTCTTTCGGCTTATGCTATAACGGGTACTAACGGCTTTAGCGGTACAGGCTTCCTTGCTTTAGAAATCTGGAACGGCGACGTCAGAGAAACCGGCTACGTTGTAGACGTTTACCAATCAAACATATGGGAAAAGCATTCTCTTACCGTTGATGTCGGTGAGGGTAAATCTCTTCATGTACTTGCGGGTATCGCTGAGAATTCCACAGGCGAAATGTGGTTTGACGATATTCAGCTTGAAAGCGGTTACGGAGCAAGCTCCTTCAATTTGCTTGAAAACTCAGGCTTTAAAAATGGCTCTGATTGTTGGAGTGTTTTAGGCGGAAGTAGCGATATATCAAACCACATAGCTCAAAGCGCAGTTTCAACCTTAGGAGCCGCTGAAGTACCCGGGCAGACTAATGCAATTTATACAACGGCTATTTCTGCAAGTAAAAATAACTTTTTATCCCAAAGAGTAAACGTTAACGGTAAAAAGGGCGACGTTTTCTCGATAGGCGGCTGGGCTTATGCCGGTTCTGCACCGTTAAACAACGGAACAAAGCCTGAAAACGAATCACCTCAGTTTGATATTCTTTTTCAATTCTACGATTCAAACAATCAAATGGTCGGTAGCGAGAAAAAGGACTTCAATCCCGACGTTGATGCTTGGCAGTTTGCTTCATTTATGGCAATTGCACCTAAGGATTACGCATATTGTATATACTTCGTAGAATACAACCGAAATATAAATAACCTTTATTTTACGGGCGGCTATTGCTATAAAGAAACCTACGGTCAAACTTATACCTACGACGATAACGGTAATATTGTTAGTACTCAGGATTTAGCGAAAACCGAAAGCTCCTTTGCTTATTCAAATAACCAAATGTCAAAGCTTTTAAATCCGTCGGGCAGTAGATATATGTATTCTTACGACGACCAGAATAAGCTTATTTACGCTCTCTCGTCGGACGGTCAGCAATACGGCTTTGAATATGACGGTAACGGCAACGTTAAAAATACGTTTATATCGCCCTTAAAGCCTGCAACGGTTATCGAGAACGGAAAAACATATTATATCGTAAACGCAGGAACGGGTAAGGCAATTGATAGCGGAACGGCAGAATCGGGTGCTGATGAAGTAACCTGTCAAAGCTATCTTGCTTATTTGAATTCTCAAAGATGGTTTGTAGCTTCAACGGGGGAAAGCAACGTCTTCCAGATGGCTTCAATACAGAGAACAGCGGGAACACCGTCAAGCACAAACGCTAACAATTATTTCTTTAAGGTATCGGGCGAAAGCAATACTAACGGTTCGGTAGTAATGACAAATAACGATAACTACAATATCAACAACCAGTTTTTTAAGCCCGTTAAAAATGACGATAATACCTTTACCCTTTATATGAAAAAATCGGGGTATGAGGCAGGCGTTAACGGTGAATTTAAATGCCTTAACTGTGCTGAAACAGAGGCAGTAAATAATACACCGAAAAATACGGTTTATGAAACTACCTGCGACCCAAATAACCTTAAAGAAACAATGAAATGGTATTTTTACGAGGTGCCGTCAGGTAATGAAAAATACCTTTCAACCCACGCTTATTATACCGATAACGGTAATTTTACAACGGGTATAAATGACGTAAACGGTAACAACGTTTTATATAATTACAATGAAACAACCGGTCAGCTTGTTTCAACAACAGACGGTTTCAACAACAGAACTCAATACGAATACGCCCTCAACAGTAACAGGATAACCTCTGTTACGGCGTATGACCAATGGAGCAATCAGGTTGCTAAAAGTAATTATATCTACGATAACTCAAACCGCCTAAGCGCAATTCAAAGCAGCTCGGGTCAGTTATATAGCTTTAATTACGATGGCTTCGGCAGAGTAACGAGTATAAAAATAGGCAGTCAGGAGCTTATCTCGACAACCTATGACCAATATAGCCGACCAATCGTAAAAACCTACGGAAATGATCAATATATAAAAACCGTTTATGATGATGAACTTGACCGAGTAAAAGAAATTAGGTATAATGACGATAGCAGTAAAAAAATATCCTACGGCTATGCAAATAACGGCAATTTAGCCATAGTTACCGACTATTTCTCGGGAAGAAAAACGGTTTAT
>JAZROI010000079.1:0-25889 GCA_045648585.1 Acutalibacteraceae bacterium | reverse complement strand
CCCTTTTCATTTTCCTCAATATCAACATATTTATGGTAAACACGTTCTTTAGTGTCTTTAACCTTAACCGTAGTTTCTTCCTCAATAGCTTTAGCAGGCATATTTGAAAGTTCGGGAATAGGCTCACCTGTGGGGTTAAGCACTATGGCATAGAACTTACAATTTTCGCCATTTACGGCTATCATTCCGTGTGGTGTTGAAGAATCGTAATAGATACTGTCTCCGGGACCTAAAACAACCTTATGTTCACCAACCTGAACCTTTAAATGACCCTCAATTACAAGGTCACACTCCTGGCCTGCATGGGTGGTAAGTTCAATATCCTTATACTGTGCCTCTTCACTGTAAACACTTTCAACATAAAGAGGTTCTGCAATACGCTTTTTAAAAGCATAAGCCAAATTGTAATAGGTCATGCCGTGGGCCTTTTCAATTTTCTGACCCTCACCTGCACGGGTAACAGTATAAGATTTAAGTTTGGGGCTATAACCTTCAATAATATCGGTAACGTCTACATTAAATGCCAAAGCACAACGGTAGATAAAAGCAAAATTAAGGTCACTTTCGCCGTTTTCACAAGCAAGGTATTCACTTTCTGAAACGTCTGTCTTTTTAGCCATTTCAGCAATTGAAAGACCTTCTATTTCACGAAGCTCTTTAATTCTGCCAGCCATTTCCTTGATTTTAAAATCAAGCCCTGTAATTTTTTCCATTAATACGTCCTCCTGAAACTTTCGGGACATTTAAAATATAAAAACCCGTCCCAAAGATAATCTTTGAGACGAGCTAAAATTACTTTTAAACCCGCGGTACCACTCAAATTGCAGTTATTAAACTGCCACTCTCAAGGTCAAACAACCTCTATGCATTTACGCAGCAATCACGGAGAGGTTCTACTAAGCGAAAAGCCTTTCTTCCTCCCGGCTCAGAAACTACAAACATCAGAAACCCTAACCTATGGCTTGCACCAACCGCCACTTCTCTGCAAGGAGAATTTACTGCATCCTTTTCTTCAACGCCTTTTTATTCAATTCTTAAGAAGGATACCACATATGCCTCAAAAAGTCAATAGAAGTTATAATATTTTTTAAAATATTAATATGGTATATATTATAGCTTATTTCTGATAATTTTACCGCTGATAGTTTTGGGAAGTTCGTCTCTGAAGACAACTATTCTGGGATATTTATAGGGTGCAGTATTTTCTTTAACGTACTGCTGAATTTCCTTTTTAAGCTCTTCTGTAGGCTCTGTGCCCTTTGTAAGAACGATACTTGCTTTAACAACCTGACCTCTTACCTCGTCGGGTGCTGCAGAAACGCCACATTCAAGAACGTATGGAAGCTCCATAATAACGTTTTCAATCTCAAAAGGTCCTATACGGTAGCCTGACGACTTGATAACGTCATCAACACGACCAACGTACCATAAGTAGCCGTCTTCATCTCGCCAAGCGGTATCACCAGTATGATAAAGTCCGTCGTGGTAAACCTCTTTTGTTGCATGCTCATTGTTATAATAACCGAGGAAGAGCCCGCAAGGAACAGATGAATCTGTATGGATAACGATTTCACCGGTTTCACCGTCTGCAACGGGCTTACCGTCAGCATCAACAATGTCAACGTCATAAAGAGGTGTGGGCTTACCCATAGCACCAATCTTTATAGACGTACCGTTAAGAGTAGCGATAGAAAGAGTTGTTTCAGTCTGACCGAAGCCCTCGTGGATTCTTAAGCCTGTTGATAATTCAAATTGCTTAAACACCTCAGGGTTAAGAGCCTCACCCGCTGTTGTTGCGTGCTGAATAGATGATAAATCATACTGTGAAATATCTTGCTTTATAAGCATTCTGTACATTGTAGGCGGTGCACAGAACGTAGTGATATTATACTTTGCGAACATCGGGAGAATTTTAGATGCATCAAATCTTTCGAAATCGTAAACGAACACTGCACCTTCACAAAGCCACTGACCGTAAAGTTTTCCCCAGAGGGCTTTACCCCAACCAGTTTCAGAAATTGTAAAGTGAATTCCGTCACGCTGAACACAATGCCAATATTTTGCAGTGATAAAATGTCCTAAGGGATACTTATGAGAATGTGTTGCAATTTTGGGATAGCCTGTTGTACCTGATGTAAAAAGCATAAGCATCGGGTCGTCACCGCAAGCAGAATCCTCATCACGAACAAAGCGGCGGCTGAAAAGACCGTATTCTTCATCAAAGCAATGCCAACCCTCTTTTTTACCGTTTGCAACGATTTTTGTTACAAGCTGAGGACAGTTTTTCTGTGCTTCGTCAATATAATCAGTTGCGTTACCATCTGCAGTAGCAACTATAGCGGTAACACCCGCTGCATTGAAGCGATATTCGTAATCGTGAACAACAAGCTGATTTGTTGCAGGGATTGCAACCGCACCTAATTTATGAAGACCGAGAATTGCAAGCCAGAACTGATAGTTTCTCTTGAGAACAAGAAGAACTCTATCCCCTTTCTTGATGCCTAAAGACTTAAAGTAGTTTGCAGCCTGAGAGGATGCCTCTTTAATATCCTTGAAGGTAAATCTTCTTTCAGTAAGGTCATCTGAAATATGAAGCATAGCAAGCTTTTCAGGATACTGTCTGCCGAGCTCGTCGATAATATCAAAAGCAAAATTAAATTTATCTTCATTTTCAAATTTGATGCTATCGCAAACACCGTTTTCATCAACGGTTGTTTTAATAAATTTATCGCAAACAAGAGGTACGTCTGTAAAAGCTTTACCTGCTTTAACGGTGTTCATATTAGTCTGAGCTACCTTTTCATCCTCAGCCATAACCATAGCTAAGAAAAGGCAATCCTCGCCGTCAACAGCAATCATACCATGAGGAGTTGAGCTCTTATAAAAAATACTGTCGCCCTCGTGAAGAATTTCAGTATGGTCACCAACCTGCACCTTAAGAGCACCTTTTATAACAAGGTCAAACTCCTGACCTGTGTGTGTTGTAAGCTCGATAGGCTTTGACTGAAGCTCACTTGAATATTCGTATTTAACCCAATAGGGATTGGCAAGCTTGTTTTTAAAATGAGGAGCAAGGTTTTGAATGAGAATACCCTCTTCGTTTGCGGTAATCTGACCTTTTCCTCTGCGGGTAACGGTGTAAGCGGAAAGCTTTGCACTCTGACCTTCAAGAAGATCGGTAAGCTCAACACCGAACGCCAATGCACATTTATGAATAAATGAGAAAGGCATATCCTCTTTTCCCTCTTCGAAAGTTAAATACTCTTCAAGGGAAACTTCTGTTCTTTCTGCCATTTCTTCGGCAGATAAGCCGTAAATGTCGCGAAGCTCGGATATACGCTTCGCAACCTCTGCGAGTTTGTTTGTTGATGAATTGTTTAACATAGTTTATTCCTTCTTCCTAAAAGAATAATCAAAAACTCACAAATAAAAAAAGCCCCAAACAAAACTTATGTTTTGCTTGAGACGAATATAATATCCGCGGTACCACTCAAATTGCAATTTTAAAATTGCCACTTCAGGAGTCAATCAACCCCGTTGCACTAACGCAGCATTCTCGGAAAGCGTCTACTTGATAAAATCTTTCGGACTCTCAGCTCGGAAGGGATGGGTTTTGAAAACACGAACTATCGGCTCGCAGCAACCGCCGACTCTCTGTAAGTTGTAAATTTTCAACCGTCTTCGTCACAGCTTTTATTTGTGATATTTTTAATTTCCTAAAGATTAGCACAACACAACAAAATTGTCAATAGTTTTTTGTACATTTTTCAGTTTTCTCGATGCATTTTTGAAATAAAATCCAAAAATGTGTTGACAAACTCATGAAAACGTGATATCATTTTTCACGTATTTCATATATTTAAATGCGATGAAGGAATTACGTGCTTTTGGTTTGACGTTACAGAGAGTTGACGGTAGGTGCAAGTCAATGCGTTGCAAAAGTTCGGTCTCGTTCCGGAGCTGAGCTCCCCAACCGATAATTCGTGTAAGGAGCTACGGATGCCCCGTTACCATGGCTACAGACTTTATAACGAGTCTTAATGAGTGACTGCTTTTGCAGTAACCGGGGTGGTACCGCGGATTTAGTAATTCGTCCCTGAGGTCAATAATACTTTGACCTCGGGTTTTTTGTTTGCATTTACAGCACTTATATTACATTTATATTACTGAAAGGATGAAAGATATGAAAAAAATTATTATTTCAGACATCACACTTAAAAAGATTTCAGAGGACAGAGCTGTTTCCTTACTATTCCGTGAAAAGTCAGCTATTGCGAATTGTGCTGATACAATTGGTGCAGATGTAATTGAAATTCCTGCAGTAAAATCACCTCGCGAAGATAAAATAATTTATAAAACAATCGCTCAGAATATTCAAAACGCTATTTTTGCTATTCCCGTTGGTTTTAACAGTGACGACGTTAACGTTGCTTGGGATTGCATAAAAGATGCAAAAGCTCCTCGTCTTCAGGTTGAGCTTCCCGTATCTACTATACAGATGGAATATACATATCACGTAAAGCAAGCAAAAATGCTTGAAAAAATCGCAGAGCTTATAAAAGCAGCTAAGGCTTTATGCTCAGACGTTGAGTTTTCAGCACTTGACGCTACAAGAGCTGATGAAGACTTCCTTATCTCCGCAGCAAAAGAGGCTGAAAACTGTGGTGCAAGCATGATTACTCTTTGTGACGATGCAGGTGTATCAACTCCCGATGATATTGCAAAATTAGTTGCAACAGTAAAAAAAGAAGTAAGCATCCCCGTTTTCGTTCAGGTTTCAGACAGAATCAATATGGCGGTTGCTTCAGCATTTTCAGCTATTAAATGCGGTGCAGACGGGCTTAAGTGTGCAATGGTTGGCAACAACGCACTTCTTACAGGTGAAATTTCCGATGCTATCAACGCTTGCGGTGCTCAGATTGATGCAGAAATCAAGCTTAACAACACAAAAATTCACGCAAGCATTGACGATATGTTATCAAGCATTAACCACGATGCATACGAAAGCGGAAAAACAATAAGCGAAGGTAAGAAAATTCTTATTGATGCTGATTCAACGGTTGTTCAGGTAGCTCAGGCTGCCGCCGTATTAGGCTACGAGCTTTCAGATTCCGACGTTGGTAACGTATATAAAGTAATTAAGCAGGTATGCGACAAGAAAGGTGCCGTAGGCTACAAGGAATTTGAAGCAATTATTGCAAGCTCGGCTATGCAGGCTCCTTCAACATACCACTTTGAAACCTATACAACTACAAGCAGTAATATGTCCGCTTCAATGTCTCAGGTTACTTTAAAATGTAACGATGAAATTATTTGCGGTGTAAGCAACGGCGACGGTCCTATCGACTCTGTTTTCCGTGCTATCGAGCAGTGCATAGGTCATCACTACGAGCTTGACGATTATCAGGTACAGTCAGTAACAGAGCGTAAAGAGGCTCTCGGCTCTGCACTCGTCAGACTTCGTAACAACGGAAAGCTTTACTCAGGTAACGGTACTTCAACCGACATCGTTGCCGCAAGTATCAGAGCATATATTAATGCATTAAACAAAATCGTATTCGAGGAGGCATAATATGAAAATCGTATTTTCGACTAAAAATGTAAGTCGAGCCTCATTCCTTGATACTTGCCGTTATGCCTTCGATTACGGTTTTGAAGGCTTTGAAATTTACGATGCTATAAAGGAAAGAAGCTCACATCACGACAGTATATTAAGACGTGACCGTATTGCCGATGCAAAAAGAAAGCTTGTAAACAGAAATCTTACAGTTTCGGCACTTCGTATGCCCGACCCTGTTGAAAACGAAAACACTACTGCAGAGCTTATTGAAAAATACGTAAATATGGCGGCTGCATCAGGTATTGAAAACGTTATTGTACGCACAGAGATTAAAACTGACTTTGACGTGCTTGACAAAAAAATGGCGGGTGCAATAAAACGTGCAGAAGCTACTGACGTTAACGTTTTATTTGAAACAGTCGGTTACCTTGCAAGAACCGAAAACGTAATCGGTATTATAAACCACTTTGCATCTGCGGCTATCGGTGTTTCATGGAACGTAAGGGGAACTTATTTTGATGCAGGTGAAACCGCTGAAACAACTATTAAAAACCTTGGTGCATACATTAAGTACGTACGCCTTGGTGATATGAAGGACGGGAAAACAGTTTTAATTGGCGAAGGTGATTTAGACGTTGAAAAATTGTTAAACTCTCTTTCTTCACTTAACTACGAGGGCTTTATCTGTGCGGCTTGGAACGAAGAAATCAGTGATGCTGACATCGTTCTTACTCATTTCACAAACTATATCGCTTCTTTAGGCCGTGAAAAGCAGGTTTACGACAGCGCGTATTATAACCGTGACAAGACAGGTACTTTCCCTTGGAAAAAGTATGATGTTATTGAATCAACCTTTTCCGAAGTGCTTGACACGATGGCAGAAAAGTACCCTGACCAATATGCATTTAAATACCCCACCCTTGACTACACAAGAACTTATGAGCAGTTCCGTCGTGACGTTGACGAATGCGCCGCAGCCTTGATTTCACTTGGTGTAAAAGCAGGTGATCACGTTGCTATATGGGCAACTAATGTCCCTCAGTGGTTTATCACCTTCTGGGCAACAACGAAAATAGGTGCCGTTCTCGTTACTGTTAACACGGCATATAAGATTCACGAAATAGAATATCTTCTCAGACAGTCGGACACTCATACACTCGTTATGATTGAATTCTGCAAGGATATCAACTACAAGGAAATCATTGAAGAGCTTTGCCCAGAGCTTAAAACACTTAAGCCTGGCTCACCCTTATACTCAAAGAATCTCCCCTTCCTTCGCAATGTTGTAACCGTTGGCTTTGATATGGACGGTTGTCTTAACTGGGAACAGATGCTTTCGCGTGCTTCTCTTATTCCTCGTGAAGAGGTTCGCAGACGTGCATCTCTCGTTAAGCCCGACGACGTTTGCAATATGCAGTACACCTCAGGTACAACAGGCTTCCCCAAGGGCGTTATGCTTACACACCGCAACATCGTAAACAACGGTAAAACAATCGGTGACAGAATGGATTTATCAACTGCAGACCGTATGATGATTCAGGTACCTATGTTCCACTGTTTCGGAATGGTGCTTTCTATGACTTCAATGATGACTCACGGCGGTACGCTTTATCCTATCCCCTATTTCTCACCAAAATCTTCGCTCGCTTGTGTAAACGATGAGAAAATCACTTGCTTCAACGGTGTTCCTACAATGTTTATTGCAATGTTCAGCCACGCTGACTTCGCGAAAACAGATTTCTCATATATGCGAACAGGTATTATGGCAGGTGCAAACTGCCCTGCTGACCTTATGCGCCGTGCATCAGTAGAGATGAATATGCGTGAAATCATTTCAGTTTACGGTCAGACAGAAGCTGCCCCCGGATGTACTATGGGCGAAGTAAACGAAGACCTTGACCACCGTGTTGAAACTGTTGGTAGCGCATTCCCCGGTGTTGAATGTAAGATTATTGACCCTGAAACAGGCGACGAGCTCCCCGACGGTCAAAGCGGTGAATTTGTTGCTCGCGGATTTAATATTATGAAGGGTTACTACAAGATGCCAGAAGCTACTGCTCAGGCTATTGATAGCGAAGGTTGGCTCCATTCCGGTGATATCTGTATGAGAACTCCCGACGGATATTACAAGGTTACGGGACGTCTTAAGGATATGATTATCCGTGGCGGTGAAAACCTTTACCCACGAGAAATCGAAGAATTCTATCTTACAAATCCCAAGGTGCGTGACGTTCAGGTTGTTGGTGTTCCCGATGAGCAATACGGTGAAGAATGTTGCGCTTGGATTATTCTTCACAAGGGCGAAACTGCCGATGAAAAAGAAATGAAGGAATACGGCTACGCTTCTATTGCAAAGCACAAGGTTCCCAGATATTTCTTATTCGTAAATGAATTCCCGATGAACGCCGCAGGTAAAATTCTTAAATACAAAATGAGAGAAGAATCAATCGACAGATACAATGCCCAAAAAGAAGGCAACAATTAATTTCTAATAATCAAACAGAAGTCGGGGTATTCCCGACTTCTGTTTTTAGGATATTTATAAGAAGGTAAAAAAATGGTAAATAATTTTAAGGTTATTGACTCTCACTGTCACATTTTCCCCGATAAAATAGCACGAAAAGCAACTGACAGTATTGATATTTTTTATAATATGAGTGAATCGGGGGTTATTAACGGCTGCGGTTTTGTCGGCACGGCAAAGGCACTAATTAACCAATGCGATGAAACAGGCGTAGATAAATGCCTTGTAACCTCAGTTGCAACAACGCCTCACCACGCTCAAAGCATTAACACCTTTATTGCAAGCGAGGTAAAGCTTTTCCCCGATAGATTTATAGGATTTGGCTCACTTCACCCCGACAGCGAAACGTTGAAGGAAGATGCAAACCACCTTATAGAGCTTGGCTTAAAGGGTGTTAAGCTTCACCCCGATATACAGAATTTCAAGGTGGATGACCCAAAGGTTATCCGCATATTTAAAATTTGTAACAAAAAAGGCTTACCCGTTCTTTTACACACGGGCGATTCAAGGTTTGATAATTCCAACCCTGACAGAGTTGAGAAGATTTTAAAAATGTTCCCCGATTTAACTGTAATCGGTGCTCATTTCGGCGGTTGGTCAGTCTGGGAAGAGGCAACAGAAAAATTAAGTAAATACAATAATTTCTACGTTGACACCTGTTCATCCTTTTACGCTCTTTCAAAAGAAACTGCAAGAAGAATTATAGATTCTTACGGTCACGAAAAGGTTATTTTCGGAACTGATTTTCCCATGTGGAAGCAAAAGGAGGAATTAGATTTTCTCTTTTCTCTCGGGTTAAGTGATGAACAATTGCAGGATATACTTTATAATAATTTTATGGGTTTAATAAATATTTAAAGCAACTATAAACGACTATTGCTTTTAAACAAGCTTTCAGCAAAATAAATCAAAAGCAAATCAAAAACACATTAATTTTCCAAGGTGTGTACCTTCCTTCGAAGGAAGGGGGACCACCTTGGATTATTTTATTTATCAGATACATTTTCAAGCGTGCCTATAATAAGTTTTCATAATACAATTTAACGGGTGGTGGAAGGTTCTCTACGCGACAAAGGAGCGTAGTTGAATCGTAAGATTCAAATGCAATAAACTGACCTTAACGAAAAACTATAAAAGAACAACCGTAAAGAATGTGGCTCTGTATATTAACTCTTTGGCACGAATTTTACTTTTTTCTTAAAAACGACAATTTCAGGACGGTCCCCCTCTCTTCGAAGAGAGGTCACCGCCATTATAGTGCATCGCTTCCCCCTACTTTCTTCAATAAAGCCACGATACACGTTGATTAAATAGATTTTTCTTCTTTTTATAAAATTCTACTTTAATTCTACCTCAAAAATCTCTTGCATTGTTGATTTCCACTTTCGGTTTTCGTATAATTAAAGCGAAAAGGAGTTGAAAATTATGAGTAAATACGATTTTGGTAATAAGCTATACGCACTTCGTACTGAAAAAAATTTAACTCAAAAAGACCTTGCAAAGATACTCGGTGTTTCCGATAAAGCGGTTTCAAAATGGGAAACGGGTGAAGCTATGCCGAGATTAAAAACGTTACAGGCAATTGCCGATTGCTTTTCCGTTTCGTATGAAGCTCTGCTTTCTCAAAGCTCCGAAGAAGCAGAAACAACGGAAGCTGTTGTCTCCGAAGCTATAGAAGTAACAGAAAACAATTATGAGAAATTTTATAACAACCGATTAAAAAAAGATAAAAATGAGCTTAAGTTTGGAATTATATTTTTAGCAATTTTTATATTGATAAACTTTTGCACTATATTTTTCGGTAATTTTTCAGCAACATTTTCAGGCGTAATGATGCCTAATATTTTTCAAAATATTATTTTTAATCTTCTGCCTATATTCGTTTCAATAGGCTTTTGGTTTTTTACGAATAAAACCTT
Source organism: Acutalibacteraceae bacterium (assembly GCA_045648585.1). Classification (GTDB taxonomy): domain Bacteria; phylum Bacillota; class Clostridia; order Oscillospirales; family Acutalibacteraceae; genus DTU089. The sequence goes on along the minus strand of JAZROI010000079.1, from coordinate 15,886 downwards.
TTCACAAATTGATAATTTGGATATTGAAGAATATGCAACACGTTATTTCCCCACGATGTCCGTACCGTTAATTATTTATTCCGTACTGATTGCCATAAAAAGCCTTATTAAAGATGATATAGGCGGAGCTATACTTTTTGCCGGTACAGCATTATTATTAGTTGTTACAACGATATTTTCTTTTGTAAAAAAAGAAAATTGTATCAAGTATATAAATATTATTACGATTGGAAGCTATATATTTTTCATTTTAAATATCGTAACAATTGTAAACTTCCTCATTGACGGTATCAATTCGGCTGCACCTTTCTTTTTTATATTTCTCTCATCAGCAATTATCAGAGATATAAATAATCTTGTTTCATTAATTCATACTCTGAAAAAAGTTGATAAACCTATCAATCCCCAAATAATAAAGCTCAAAAAAATAGTCTTACGTACATTTATTGTTATAACAGTAATACTCGTTATCGTTTCTATTGTTTTAACTATATTCCCGGGGATATTAGTCAAATACACACTTGCTAAAAGAATGAGCAATCCAAACGTAACATTTTTTGAAAATTACGATTTGGCATTTAAAGAAGATGAAGCAACACGTATGCAAATTGGTAATATAAGTATCGCAATTCCGAAAAATCTCGTTATTACAGATAGAAGTAATGAATATAACCAAGAATACGTTTTCTTTTATAGTGACAATTTAATTACCCGTATTCAAACATATCCACGAACATCCTTTGATGACGAAAACCCAAACGACTTTTATACTTCAACTATCGGTATGGAGAAAGAGAATGCTGAAAAATTCAAAAAAATGCTTATCAACACTTTTGGTACTTATCCTCGAAATGAATTTGAATACAAGAAATTGATTTACTCATTAGATGCCGATGATATAAACGTTTTCAACTATACCCAATGTATAACTTATACAGTTCTTCTCGGTAGTAGAGAGCTTTTTACTGCAGGCGGTTACTATGATATAACATTATATAGCCGCAATGAAATTTCCGCTGAAATTATAAGTTCAAATTTAATAAGCGATACAGCCTTGCATTCCGCAACTTTGTATATACCGAACGACGATTACGAGTATTACATAACATATAGTGCAAAGAATGAACCGATCGAAACCTTCTATAAAATGCTTAACTCTATAGAATTAGCATAACAGCAAAAAGCTTATCTTCGTATGAAGGTAAGCTTTTACTTTTTAACCTTCAGTTTATCTCAAAATCTCTTGCAATAAACTAAAGAATATGATAAACTTGTAAACTGTATTTGATGTTCACATAAAATGGTATTAGATTATTCATCTTGAGGTGTTACGTTAATGATTTGTAACAATATTTTGGAGGCTATGGGTAACACGCCCATTATCCGTCTTAACCATATTGCAGACCCTGACGGTGCTGAAATACTCGTTAAGTTTGAGGGCTTGAATGTTGGCGGCTCTATTAAAACAAGAACCGCTTTCAATATGATTAAAAGAGCCGAGGAGCAAGGTCTTATTAATAAGGATACTGTTATCGTTGAGCCTACAAGCGGTAATCAGGGTATCGGTCTTGCTCTCGTCGGTGCGGTTAAGGGCTATAAAACAATTATTATTATGCCCGACTCAGTCAGTGAAGAAAGAAGACTTCTCGTAAAGCAATACGGTGCTGAGGTTATGCTTATTCACGATGCGGGTAATATCGGTAAATGTATTGATGAATGCTTGCAGACTGCTTTAAAAATGCAAGAGGAAAACGAAAACGTTTTCGTTCCTCAGCAGTTTGAAAACCCTGCAAACGTTGAAGTTCAGAGAAACTTTTCGGGTAAAGAAATTTTAGAGCAGGTAGGAAAGCCTATTCACGGCTTTTGCTCTGGTATAGGTACAGGTGGTACGATTACGGGTATCGGTGAAACTCTTAAAGAGGCTAACCCCGATATACTTATCTGGGCGGTTGAGCCTGAGCACGCCGCTATTCTTTCTGGTGGCTCAATCGGTACTCACGTTCAGATGGGTATCGGTGACGGTCTTATCCCCCCTATTCTCAACAGAGATATTTACAGCGATATTTGTATCGTAAAAGACGAAGAGGCTCTTGAAACCTCAAAGCGTCTTGCGTCTGAAGAAGGAATTCTTTGCGGTATTTCAAGCGGTACGAACGTTGCCGCCGCTATAAAGCTTGCGAAAAAGCTCGGCAAGGGGAAAACAGTTGTGACAATTCTTCCCGATACTGCCGAAAGATATTTCTCAACTCCCCTTTTTGAATAATAAAAATCAAGTCTGAAAGTCGGTTGACTTTCAGACTTTTTCGTTTCTGTTCACCTTATTTTGCTTCGCTTATTTTGATATCAGCGGCTGTAAGCTCAGTATTATTTGTGATTATATCAATAATTTGAAGAGCGGCATCCTCTACAAGCGCACCTTTACCTACTACAACCTGAGCAGAGCCTTCGCTTATAACTACAACACATTCGCTTGCAAGCTTTGCTGAAACAAGAGCCTCAATATCGCTTTCAAGTTTGATTTGAGCGGTCAATTCGTCAATTGACTGTGTAATGCTTTTCGCCTCTTCACTACCAGTTTCAACTGTTTTTAAGGATTCATTCAGCTTTTCAATTGCTTCATCACGTGATTTCTGACGGTTAAGCTTTACTTCGCTGAAATAATCCGAAACGTTACCCTCGGCATTTACGTATTTTGCTTCACCTAAATTCTGCACGTATTCAGCACCCGTGGTTTCCTCGGGTGCTGCTGTCTTTTCGTTGTTACCCGTATAATACCAATTCACAAACACCGCCGCACCTAAAGCAACAACTAACGTTGCTAAAATCAACTGTCTTCTTTTAATTAAAACGTTCATAAAAAATTCTCCTAACTCATTTTTTCAACCGATACCCTTGCACTGCTTATATTAAACAAAGCACAAACAGTCTGGATAATGGCATTTTTTACTTTTATATTGTCGGCACCCTGAGCGACTACCGCAACGCCTTTAATTGCAGGCTCGTATACCTTTACAACAAGGCACTCCTCATTGCTTGACCCGTTTTTTATAATTATGTATTCTTCCTGAAATTCTTTCTTTTCATCGGCTTCACCCTTATCCTCTTTAGTAGAATACCCCTTTGCAAAAACGTTTTCATAACTACTTTCAAGCGTAAGCATCACCTCTACCTTTCCTGCACCGTTTATTTTTTCAAGAATAACTTCAAGCTCTTTTTCCGTTTGCTCAATATATTTTTGAGAATTTACGCTTCCGTCTTCATTAAGTGAATTTGTTGCTTGAAGGCTACTTGAAAATTCACTTAAAACCACAACAAAAAGCATAGCAACCGCCGATATAATTAAAACAATATTCTTTTTACCGATATTGAGAGCTTTTAATTTATTAAAAACATTATTCATTTTTAACACCGACTTCTAAAACGCTTTTATATTCTTGAGAAACGTTATTTATAATTTCTTCAATTTTATTTTGAAATTCACTTGAAACCTCTATTTTAATTTTCTCAAGATACACGGTATTTTCTTCTTCGTCTACAGTTGTTGTTATATATATTTCATATTCTTGAACCTCGCAATTTATGAGTATATTACGCATTTCGTCATAAAGTTTTTTCTCTAAAAGGCTTTGAGTATGTACTAAGGCTGTATACCCTGTATTCTCGACGTTTGTTTCAGAAGCAAAAATCGTTTCTAAATTCACGTCACTTTTCAGTAAAGGAAAAACTACGGTCGAAACTAAAAAAAGCGTAATTATTATCCTTAAGGTTTTACGCATTTTTTCGGGAGTTATATATTCTAAAACCCCACCTGCCAACGAGCAAACCGCATAATTTAGAAGAACACTTTTTATAGTTTCATTCATTTTAAACACCCTTTATAAAAATAACTACGCCTACGGAAACCACGAATATAACGGCAGAAAAAATAATCGTTGCACCTAATAGCACAAGGGAATCCTTTAATACCGATAACATACCCGACGCTTTTTCAACCCCTGAAAGCTCGGCTATATTTATAGCGAGCATTAAGGCTATTATCCAACCGCCGATTTGAAGAAGAGTCGGTAAAACGGTTACAACAACGGTTACGATACCGAAAACACCTACCGTATTTCTTATTAAAGAAAGACTTGAAATAAGAGCATAATAGCTTTCGCTTACGGCACCTCCTACAACGGGCAAGGTTTTACCTACAACGAACTTCACTCCTCTTGCGGTTAAAGAATCTGCCCCCGCACCTAAAACGCCTTTTAAGGTAACGATACCCGAAAAAAAGGTAGCAACAAAGCCTAAAAAGGATATGTAAATCGTTTTTACCGTTTTTGAAAGCTTGATGCTGAAATCGTAAATATCAAAGCAAGATAAAAAGCTCATACAACACATTGCATTTATAGAGGGCTTACTTACCCCTGAAAGCAAGGCGGAAAAAAGAGAATCTGAAAGCACTGCAAGTGAAGCGTAAGAAGTACCTAAAGATACGTTACCCGACGACGATACAATCGCACAAAAAACACCTGCAAAGGAAACGGTAAAAACGTTTAATGTTTCAAGCACTGAAAATGAATTTAACACAACCTGACTTACAGGCACGCAAGCACACAAAGCAACAACACTATCACCAATAAGCCTTACAGTCGTGCTATCACCCGTAAAGGACATAATCACAGAGGTTATTGCCATAATTCCTACTGCGGAAACAAAGAATACCGCAGGCTCTTTGAAGGCATTACCCCCTATTTCAAAAAGACAGCTTACAACTCTTTTTATATCAGTATTGTAAAGATTTTCAAAGCTTATAGAGTCAATACCCATTTCGTTGAGAATACCTGCAGTTTCGTTTGAAATACTATCCGTAATCTTTTCAAATTCAAACTCTTTATTATACGTGTCGATATTTGAATCTATTGAAAAAGCGGTAACGCTAAAGCTAAAAAACAGAAAAATTGTAATTGATATAAATAAAAAAGCTTTTTTTAAGCTTTTGACTTTTTTAACACTCTTCATTTTTTCACCCGTTAAAAATTGCCAATGCTACCTCTAATACTGCCGAAAATACAGGCAAGGATATGCTTATTGCAAGAATTTTTACCGCTAACTCAACTACACCCGCAACAGCCCCAGCCGAGTTATCACGGCATATATCAGCGGTAACGCTACCCACCGTTAAAATCGCAAAGGCTTTAAGCATAATTTTAATAGCCGTACCGCTTGAATTCGTTAACCCGTTTAAGCTATTAAGAACTGTTAAAAATTCTTTCGTATACGGCACAATTGCAAGGATTATTAACACCGTAACACATATTTCTGCAACGAGAGCGAATGAGCTTAAATTGTTTTTTAGAATAAGTAAAACAACAACACCTAAAATAGCAAAAACTGCGATTTTTATTACTTCACTCAAAACGTCATCACCGACGAAAGCTCATCCTTTAATGAATTCAATTCAGGCAAAAGCATCATCAAAACTATAAGTAAGCCTGCAATAGTCAGTAACAAGCTATATTCTTCTTTTCCCGCTTTTTGTAAAAGCTGGTTAATTATCGCCGTAACTATTCCCACTACGGCAATTTTAAAGATAATGGTTATATCCATTTTGTCACCACGAAAAAACTATAAGCACGCAAATTGACCCTAAAACGCTTAAGGCTGTGTTTACTTGTAGCTTTTCTTTATCCTTTTCCATTCGTTGCTTTAATATAATTTCAAAACGTTGCTTGTATTCTTCGCACAAGGAAAGCTGACCCTCTGCATCTGTTGTGCCTAATCGGCTTGTAAAATCGTTAAATAAATCAATATGCTCATTATTGCAATAATCGTTTAATTTTATTTTGTTATCATTAAAGCTTATGTGCTTGTAATTTCTGTTTTTGCCTTTTTCATAAATTGCTTCATAATCTGCCGACAGATAACTGAACTCTGTTTTAATTAGTGATATATAATCAAGAATTTCAACTACGGCAGAGGTGTTCTTTTTTCTTTCAACTGCTTTCATTCCGCCTAAAACAAGAATAAATAAGGATAGAATTACCCCTAAAATAAACTTCAAAGGTTTATCAACTCCTTAACCCTGCAAGGCTCGTTTTTACCTTCAAGCACAACAACCTTTTGAAAAACCTTTGCATTAACAAGGCGTTTTATATTAGGTCTTCTTAACACCTCTTCAAAGCTTGAGCCGTGAGCCGTTGCTATAAAGCTTACACCGCTATTCATACCTGAAAGCATAGCTTTTGCTTCTTCTTCCGTTCCGATTTCATCAAGCACGATAATATCGGGCGAAAGAGTTCTGACGGCTATTTCAGTACCTACGGCTTTCGGATAAAGTGTCAGCACGTCTGTATGCACGCCCACGTCGGCACCTACCCCAAAGGAACGGGAAGCAATTTCATCACGTTCATCAATTATCGCGGTCTTTAGCGGATTAAGAACGTTGCCCCCTGAAAAGTGACGGCACAAGTCACGTATTAAGGTTGTTTTACCCGACAAGGGGGCTCCGACTATCAGAAAAGAGGTACAGTCCATTCCAATTTTACTTAACAGGTCGCAAGAGCAACCGTAAAACTCTCTTGAAACTCTTATATTTACAGAATTAAAGGATGAAACGGAATAAACCGCTCCGTTTTTCATTACCGCCCTACCCGCAACGCCTGCTTTACAACCGTTTCGTAAGGGTATGAAGCCCTTTGCTATCATATCTTGATAAGTATGTAAAGAACGGCGGGAAAGGCTGAATACTATTTCCTGAAGGTCTTTTTCATCCGTTTTAATTAAGCTTTCCGAAAACGAAACCGTTATCATTCCGTTTTCGGTGATATAATAAACCTCATTTTTTGTGTTTAACGTTATAGGCTCACCGTTTCTAAAGCGTATTTCTTTTATTTCTGTTGCTAAATTTTCAGGTATATTACTAAGAATACTTTTGTAGTTTTCGGGCAATAGTGATATTGCATTTAAAAAATCCTTGATATTTATCACTCCTTTCAAAAAAATATTATTATCACTTGTCCGTTTTTAGAACAAAATTAACTTTTTATTTAAAATTATAAAGTTAAAAACCATTGAAAGATAATTACATATATGGTAAAATTTATGATGTATAAAAATGTGTAAAAAGGAAGAAAAAACAATGAAAAACACAGACCTTAAACAGAAAAGAAGCAACCCTTTGTTAAAAGGTTGCCGTAATACAAAATATTCATGGCTTGCCGCCGCCTGTACCTTGGGTATTATGATTATCGTCTACTATTGCTATGACTTAATCCCCTTCGGTGACGTTACTATTTTAAGAATGGACCTTTATCATCAATACGGTCCCCTCTTTGCAGAGCTTTACGAAAGGGTTACCAATCTTGATAGCCTTTTATATTCGTGGACCTCTGGTGGCGGTAGCTCATTTTTAGGAAATTTTTTCAACTATCTTTCCTCACCTACTCTTATAATTATGCTTCTTTTCGGTCATAGAAATATGCCTGAAGCTATTGCGGCTATGATTCTTGTTAAAGCAGTTATAGCATCCTTTACCTTTTCTTACTTTTTATCAAAAAAATTCGATAACAAAACCCCGTTAATTTCTGCATTTGGCGTTCTTTATGCTTGTAGCGGTTATTTTATAGCATACTATTGGAACGTTATGTGGCTTGACTCCTTCTACCTTTTCCCCCTTGTGATTTTAGGTATTGAACAGCTTATATCACAAAGAAAAATGAAGCTATACACAATAACCCTCGCTTTAACTCTTATTACAAACTACTATATGGGTTATATGGTTTGTATTTTCTCCGTGCTTTACTTTATTTATTACTATTTCTCAAGCTACGATTTTTCTGCAACGTATTTCGGAAAACTCGCTAAAAGAGAAAAAGGAATAAAAGGTCTTTTCAAATGGGGATATAACAATTTAAGGAACTCAAGATTTTTTGACAGCGGTGTAAGATTTGCTTTTACATCAGTAAGTGCCGCACTTCTTTCCTGCTTTATGCTTCTTCCCGTTTACTTTATTTTAATGAATTGCTCGGCTACCTCGGGCACCTGGCCTCAAGAATTTAAAACGTATTTCTCAATATTCGATTTCCTCGCAAACCATCTTGCATACCTTGACCCCACAATCAGAAGCAGTGGCACAGATGTTCTTCCTAACGTTTATTGCGGCACACTTACGGTTATGCTTATTCCGCTTTTCATTTTCTCAAATAAAATATCATTTAAAGAAAAGATTTTCAGCGTAGGTATTTTAGGGATAATGTTTGCAAGCTGTTATACAAACTACCTTAACTACATCTGGCACGGCTTCCATTTTCCCAATGATTTACCCTACCGTTTCTCTTATATGTATTCTTTCTTGCTTTTGATTTTCGCATATAAAGCAATAACCCTTATTAAAGAATACACTACAAGACAAATTATCGGTGTTGGCACTGCAACCGTATTTTTCGTTATTATGGTGCAGGAAATCGGCTCTAAAAACTTTAGCGAAACAGGCGTTTGGATTTCGGTAGCATTTATAGGCATTTACTGTCTTGCTTTAGGTATTCTTAAAAATGACCGTTATCCTAAAATCGCAGCTGCAGCACTTATACTTTGCTCTGTTTGTGCTGAGTATACCGTTGCTAACACAAATAACTACAGTATGGACCAAACAAAAACCAACTACGTTGGCGATTACAACGATTTTGTGACCATTAAAGACGAGATAGACGAATACGAGGGTAACGAGTCGTATAGAATGGAATTAACGGCTCTCAGGGCTCGTATGGACCCTTGTTGGTATTACTATAACGGTGTTTCAACCTTTACCTCTATGGCATACGAAAAGGTTGCAAATATGCAATCACATTTAGGTATGTTCAGTAACTATATCAATAGCTACACTTACAACAGACAAACACCCGTTTACAATGCTTTTTTTGCTTTAGATTATATAGTCGATAACTACACAGGCTCAAAGCCTCAGATGAATAGTAAATACTATAAAGAAATTGCTTCTCAGAATAAATACACTGCATATGAAAACCTTTACACTCTCCCCATTGCTTTCAGAGCAAATGAAGAGATTGCTATCTGGTCACACGATAACACAAATCCTTTTGAGGTACAGAGCGAGTTATTCGGTTACGCTACAGGTATTCATACAGTTTACAGCGATATTGAAGTAACTGATATTTCAGGCTCGGGGGCGTATTGCAGCGACTACTCTTATAGCGATATAGGCTGCTATTCTTACACGGTAACTAATACCGCAGGCGGTGCTTCACTCAGCTTTACTTTAACCGCTTTAGAAAGCGGAAACGCTTACGTTTATCTTAAAACGGGTGCTAATTCAATTGCAAACGCAACCTTCACTCTCCCCGACGGCACTGCAGTTTATCAGAATATTGATACAAAGCCATATATACTCGATTTAGGCTACCTTAACAAAGGTGACGTCGTATCAGTATACGCTCCCATTAAAGAAGGTACTGACGGATACGTTTATTTATATGCAGTAACTCTTAACGACGAGGCTTTCGAAACAGGCTACAACCAATTAAAGAAGGATTCTTTAAACGTTACAACCTTTGACGAAAGAAACATTGAAGGTAATATTAACGTTTCCGAAGACGGTATTCTTTACACCTCAATTAACTATGACACAGGTTGGTCAGTTTATATCGACGGCAAAGAGGTTTCAGCAGACGATATCGTACCTTTAGGCACAAACGCTCTTTTAGGTGTAAGAATTTCAGAGGGTGAGCACACGGTACAGTTTAAATACACTCCACAAGGACTTGTAATGGGTTGCATAATTTCTGTAACAACTCTTATTATGCTTTTACTCCTTTGCTCATTAATTAAAACGGGCTTATTCAAATTCAATCCCCCTCTTTACGTTGAGGAAGATGAAATTGAAACTGAAGAAGATACTGACACAAAAAACAAAAATTCTATTATCAATGACATCGACAATTTATTAAATTCACTCAACTTTGATGAGGATGCTATTGAAATAGAAAATACAGAAGTCGTTAACGATACAGACGAAAAAGAGGACTGAAAATGTTTTCAAAAATTAAAAGTGTAGGGCTTTTAGGTTTAGAGTCCTATATGCTTGACGTTGAACTGAATATTACAGGCGGTAAGTTTTCTATTGAAATAGTAGGTCTTCCCGATACCGCAGTCAGCGAGGCTAAAGAGAGAATTATGGCGGCAATCAGCAACTCGGGTTACGAGATGCATATGACGTCACACCACACCTTTAACCTTGCACCTGCTGACGTAAAAAAGGAAGGCTCTGTTTACGATTTACCTATGGCGGTTGCAGTTTTATCTGCAACAAAGCAAATCCGCGGTGACTATAAAGAATCGGTTTTTATAGGTGAATTATCGCTTTCGGGTACGGTTAAAAGCATCAAGGGCGTTTTACCTATGGTTATCGCTTCTAAAGAGCATGGCGTTAAGGATATTTACGTACCCTTTGACAACTGCGAGGAAGCCGCCGTTATTGACGGAATAAACGTTTACGGTGTTAAAAGCTTAAAGGAATTAGTTGAGCATATCAACGACGTTAACAAGCTAAAGCCCGTTGAGGTAAAACCCTTCAAGCATTATGAGTTGCCCGACTATCTTCCTGACTTCAAGGACGTTAAAGGTCAGTTTGAGGTTAAAAGAGCTTTAGAGGTTGCGGCAGCCGGCGGTCACAACGTTATGATGATAGGGCCTCCCGGCTCGGGTAAAAGTATGTTAGCAAAAAGAATTCCTACAATTCTTCCCGATATCACTGTTGATGAAGCACTTGAAACAACAAAGATATATTCTCTTTCAGGTAATCTTTCAAAAGAAAATCCTATAATCAACTACAGACCCTTTAGAGCTCCTCACCATTCAGTTTCCCCCGCTGGTCTTTCGGGCGGCGGAACCATACCGAAGCCGGGTGAGCTTTCGCTTGCTCATAACGGAGTTTTATTTCTTGATGAATTACCCGAGTTTACCCGTAACACAATGGAAGTGCTCCGTCAGCCTATCGAAAATGGAACTATTACAATTTCAAGAGCCGCTTGTGCTCTTACATATCCTTGCTCGGTTATGCTTATCTGTGCAATGAACCCCTGCCCTTGCGGTTATTTCGGTCACCCTACAAGGAAATGTTCTTGTCCGAAAAACGCTCCTGCAAGATATTTATCAAAGGTTTCAGGACCTCTTCTTGACAGACTTGATATTCATATTGAAGTACCCCCTGTTGATTTCAATCAGCTTTCAGACAGAGAAGAAAGCGAATCATCCGCATCAATAAGAGAGCGAGTAAACAAGGCAAGAAAAATACAGTTAGAAAGATTCAAAGGTACAAACGTTACCTGCAATGCAAAAATGACATCTTCTTTAACGAGAAAATATTGCGTACTTTCTGAAACGGCATCTAAAACGCTTGAGCTTTCCTTTGAAAAGCTTGGACTTTCTGCGAGAGCTTATGATAAGATACTTAAGGTTGCAAGAACAATTGCTGACCTTGACGAAGCCGAGAATATTGAAAACAAGCATATTCTTGAGGCTATACAATACAGAAGTCTTGACAGGAAATTCTGGAAAGCAGATGAAGAAATGATATAACAAAAAGGTGAACTTATTCTTATGACAAGAACAAGTTCACCTTTAATTTTTATTACGCTTTTTTATTTTTATTAAGTCTGAACACTTTTTCTAACGGTAACTGTGCAAGAATTATAGCTAAAAATACAAGTCCGCAACCTATTATTTCGTTTGTTGAAAGTCTTTCACCGAAGAATGCACCTGCTAAAGCTGCGAAAACGGATTCAAGGCTCATTATAAGACTTGCAACCGTAGGATTGAGATTTTTCTGTGCTACTATTTGCAAAGTAAATGCAATACCCGAAGAAAGCACACCGGCATAGAATACTGAAAACCACGCACTTTTTATTGCTTCAACAGATATTTCTTCAAAGGCGAAAGCGGCAATAGTTGAAATAATTGCAGTTATAAAAAACTGAACGAGAGATAGCCTTACTCCGTCTACCTTTTCAACGTAGTAGTCAACAATTATTATCTGCACCGCAAAGAAGAAGGCACACAAGATTAGAAGAAAATCACCTGCTGTTATACCGCCTACGTCAGTAACGCAAAGAAAATACATACCCGTTGTTGCTATTATAATACAAAGCCACAAAACAGGGTTCACCTTACGCTTAAAAAGAAGACCTAAAAGCGGTACCATTAAAATATAAAGAGTTGTTAAAAAGCCTGATTTACCTACGCCTGAAAGCACGATACCGTATTGCTGAGAAGCGGATGCAAGGCATAAAACAATACCACAAAGAGCACCGCCTATTAAAAGACTTTTTGAAAAGAAGGTTTTATTTTCACCGTTTGCACCCACACCTATTTTCTTTTTATTGTTTTTATAAATAAAAAATGAAACGGGAGTTAAAACGATTACCGCAAGATATGACCTTAAAGCTAAAAAGGTAAAGTTACCTATTTGCTCAAGACCTTTGCTTTGAGCTACGAAAGCCGTACCCCATATAAAAGCGGCTATCATCAAAAGGATTGATGCACCAAACGATTTTGATTTAGAAGCTTTTGTTTCCATATTTACCTCTCAATTAATAAACGCACATTGCTACATATAATATCACAATTTTTTTCTCTCTTCAATACAAAAACTGCTGAAACATTATTTAGTTTCAGCAGTTTTTCTCATTTATACATTTTATTTAAGATTATGCCTTACAAGCTGTGCTCTTAACTTATCTCTTTCAATTCTGTCAAGAGGTCTGTCAACAGAAAGTGATATAGTTGCGGGCTGCATTTGAATCATCATTGCTTCAATTTCGGAGCATTCCATATTTATTATACCCTTTACAGCACCAAGTCTTACAAGAGAAATAAGCTCCATAAACTCAGCCGTATCAATAAGACGGGCATATTTTAAAACACCGTATGCTCTGTAAATTCTATCCTCTGTAACGGGGGCTTTAAATATTTCTTCACGGGCAACTCTTTCCTGTGCCGCTATTTGAAGAGCTATTGACTTAAGGTTTTCTATAGCCGCTTTTTCGGAAATACCTAAAGTGATTGTATTGCTTAATCTGAACAAATCACCTTTTGCAGCTGCACCCTCGCCGTAAGAGCCTCTTAAAGAAAGACCTAATTTTGATACGGTTGTAATCAATCGGGTAATCTGCGAGGTTGTAACAAGACCGGGTAAATGAAGCACAACGGAGGCTTTCATACCCGTACCTAATGATGCAGGGTCTTGTGATAAATAGCCCAATTTATCGTCAAATGCGAAATCAAGCTTTGTATTAAGGGCGGTATCAATTCTATCAGCAGTGCGATAGGCTTCATCTAAAGCAAAGCCTGCATACATAACCTGCAAACGAATATGATCCTCTTCGTTAAGCATAATGCTAACCGCTTCATCCTCGGTAAGAAGTAAAGCTCTACCATCACGGGAAGAAGCGAATTCGGGGCTTACAAGATGCCTTTCAGCAAGCGAAACAACCTCGGATTGAGAAAGCATTTTCATTTCATAATAATTAAATCTATAGTCTGTAACAGATGCTGCGGCATCCTTAACTATTGAATTTACTTTTAATTTATCTTGCAAAGAAAGGGCTGCAGGGAAAGGAAACTGTGTAATATTTCTTGCTATATGAATACTTGTACTGATTACAACGTCATTTTGGGCACCTGTACCTAAATACCATTTTGCACTCATTAAGCCTCTCCCCCTTTCGATAAAAGAGTTTTAATCTCATCACGAAGCTTTGCCGCAGTTTCAAAATCTTGATTTATAACTGCTTTTTCAAGGCGGGCTTTAAGTTCCTCAACATTTAAAGCATCACCACCGCCGGCATTTACGGGGCGTTTTCCTATATGAGTGGTTTTACCGTGTACTCTTGTAAGAGATGGTAAAAGCTTTTCATAAAAGGAGTTGTAGCACTCAGCACAGCCCATTTTTCCGTCGGTTGCAATTTCTTCAAAGGTCTTACCGCAAAAACCACACCTAACTGAAGAAGCAAGGCTTTCGTTTTTCAAAAGAAAATCACCGAAAAAATCGGCAAAGCTAAAGCCCATACCCGAAAAAGCCTCACCATAACCTAAAGAACGGGCACAGTCAGAACAGAGGTGCACCTCTGCGGCTCTACCGTTTATAATTCTTTTCATATGCATATTGGCTTCATTTTTATTGCAATTCTGACAAAGCATATTATCACCTCGGGTAAAAACTTTCGTTAGATAGTTTAATTTCTTTTATTATACGACAAATATATGAACATTTCAAGAACTGGAACTAAAACTTACAGACCGAAAATATCGTCTTCAAAATCATCAAAATCAAAGTCATCCGAAAACTCGTAATCGTAATCCTCGCTATTCATATCGGGGTAATCACGTCCACCGTATTTTTTATAATTGTTAAAATCAAAATCGTAACTCATACTCTTCTCCTTAAAAATATTTTCGCTTTTATTCTTTTCTTTTATATTTTTAATATTCATCTTGTAACAAAATTCCTGCAAAAACATAATATGCAGTGAAAGGGGGTTAAAGAATATGGGTTGCTTATTTAACAACGGTAACAACTGCTCATGGATTATAATCCTTATTATCATCTTGCTTTTCTGCAATCAGGGCACAGGCTATAATGGTTGCGGTAACGGCTGCGGTAATGATTGCGGTTGTAACAACAATTGCGGTTGCTGCTAATTGCCGAAAAAATCGGTAATTAGAAACACAAAAAAGGTGTCTTGCTTGAGTTCCCTCAACAAGACACCTGATTTTTTATAAGATTACACTAAAAACTACGGCAAATACGCTTAATGCCATAAGACCTGCTAAAACAAAGCAGATAACCTTTTTCATTTTATCTGAAAACATTATTCAATACCAAGAAGCTCTTTAACGCTAAGCGAAACTGTAGTGAGCTTTTTCTCTGCTTCCTCTCTTGATGATGCTTTTGCGGTGATATAGATTTTAATCTTAGGCTCTGTGCCTGAGGGTCTTACGATAACTGTATCTCCGCTTTCCATTCTGTAAGAAAGAACGTTAGATTTGGGAAGACCTGTTTCACCGTCTGTTGTTTTACCTGTTTTATAGTCGCCTACCCAAACTACCTTGCTGCCGCAAATTTCCTTTGGTGGCTCGTTACGAAGAGCTTCCATCATATCAGCCATTTTCTGCATTCCTGCAGCACCCTCAAAGGCATAGTTATCAAGCTGATTGAAGAAATAGCCGTATTTTTCATAGATGCTATTCATAAACTGCCAAAGAGTAATGCCCTTTGCTTTATAGAAGGCAGCCATTTCGCAGATAATCATAGCTGCATTAACGCCGTCTTTATCTCTTGCGTGAGCACCTGTAAGATAGCCGTAGCTTTCCTCAAGACCTAAAACGTAGCGGTCTGCTTCGCCTTTTTCGTCAAGCTCAGTTACGAGCTCACCGATATACTTAAAGCCTGTAAGAAGGTCAGCCATTTCAGCATTATATTCTTTGCATATAGCAGAAATAAGAGGTGTTGTAACGATTGTTTTAACAATAACGGGATTTTCCGGAAGCTTGTTTTTTGCTTTAAGCTCTGAAAGAAGGTATTCGCAAAGCATTGCACCAACCTCGTTACCCGTCATAAGCTTATATTCACCGTTATCACGAACCGCGATACCAACACGGTCACAGTCGGGGTCGGTTGCAATCATAAGGTCTGCGGGGAATTCCTCCGTCATTTTAAGACCTTCCTCGAATACCTGACGGATTTCGGGGTTGGGATAAGGACAAGTGGGGAATTTACCGTCGGGCTTTTCCTGAGATTTAACAACTCTTAAATCCTCAACGCCTAACTTTTTAAGAACACGGCGAACGGGCTTGTTACCTGTGCCGTTAAGGGGTGTATAAAGGACTT
>JAZROI010000078.1:0-15569 GCA_045648585.1 Acutalibacteraceae bacterium | reverse complement strand
ACCTCCGAAGAGTTGGCCGAGCTTTCAACGGCAACTATATTTTTAATTTCTTTCTTTTCTATAAACGGTACCGACGAGGATTTAATATCAATTCTGTCGTAATACTCTTTAAAGCGGATTGTAAATCTTATTTTTCTCTTGCATTTTTTACATAAGAAAATTGCCCTGAAGGACTGATTCGTTAAACGCCAGTCGGAAATTCTTTCACAAGAAGCACCGCAAACGTCGCAAAGGCATTTCATTTTTGATTTGTCAATCAAGGGGCTGTTAATATCAACGATTGCCTTAGGCTTAAAGGTGATTTTTGAATAAAAAGAGGTATCGCAAACAAGAGTGTAAGAATCAAGCATCTGTTTATTGAAAATTCTTTTAAATAAATCAGCAGTAAGACGGCTGTCGTCAAGGGCTCTGTGAAGTGTGTATCTTTCGGGGCTTAAGCCGAGCTTTTCAGCGGCAGCCGCAAGACCAATCTGCTCCGCTTTTGAAATATTCATAAATGCCTGAGCATATTTTTGTAAATTAACGTAATTGCTCAAAAACGGAATAAATGAAATACCGTTGAAATAACGGAAATTTTCAATCATTACTCTGATATCGGTATCACCCCAGGTAAGAATGATATTTTCTTCATTACCAACCCATTTTCTGAATTTAGCCATAGCTTGTGAAAACGGTGTACCTGAGCTTATATCATCGTTTGTAATGTTTGTAAGCTCTTTAACTCTTGCGTGAAGCTTTTTACCTAACTGAGCCTTGATAAAAACAGAGAAAGTATCAATAACCTTTAAGTCGGAACTGAGCTTAACCGCACCTATTTCAATGATTTCATTCATAAAACCTTTTTTCTTTTTGCAATAGGTGTTGTTCCATTCAAGGTCCATTATAATATAATTCATTGAAAGAACTCCTCAAGTCGAATGTGTGTAAGCGTGTGATATTGAACACACTTTAAATTATTTCAAGCCCTCTGCATCATAAAGGAAAGCTGCTTCAAGCATAACCTGAGAGCCGATTTTAAGTGCTTCAGGGACGAGAAGCTCGGGTGTGTCAAGACGGGTGTGATAATATCTTGGGGGTGTGGGGTCCATAGCGGCAAAGCCTGTAGCCTTAATACCTCTTTGGGTAAATGCTGCAGCATCGCAAGCACCGAGGTAAATTGATGAATATTTAAAGTCATAACCGCAGTTAAGACCTGCATTTCTCATAAGCTCTTTAGCCTGCTTATCGTGCTTTAAGGTTCCGCTTAAATCACGATCGTAAACGTACATATATTCAAGGTCTCTCATTGTGTCACAAGCAACAACAACGGTTTCAACCTCTTTAAGCTCTTTTTCGTGGGCTTTAGCATAAGCCTTTGCACCTCTGAGACCCGCCTCCTCAGAGCCTGTAAGAATTACTCTTACCTCTGTGTTTTCAAAACGCACGTCTGCTTCTGCAAGATGCTTTAAAACAGACATTGATGCAAGACAGCCGGAAAGGTTGTCGTTAGCACCGGGAACGCTTTTTGTAAAGCTCTGTAAGAAAAGGAAGCCTATGTAAGGTACAATAAAAACGCAAAGGAAAATACCTACAACAAGGAAGAAGGTATCAACACTCGGATTATCAACGCCCTTTAAATCAAGAACGATGAATTTAATAAGACTTGCGATTGAGCAGATAATAAGACCTACAACGCCGGGAATAAGGAAAAGCTTCATTCCTACCCCACCTAATTTGTAATTCAAAATCCATTCATACTGTGAGTCAGAGTGACCAACGAAAATAATTCTTTTTTTAGTTTCCCCCGTTGCTTTTCTTGTAGCAATAACGTTGTGAGAGGGATGACCGATAAATAACGGGTCAACAAATTGCTTATACATCAAGAACTCAAGAATAAGCGGAATAAAGCCTAAAATAGTAAGAATAAGGCTTACAAGAGGATATTTAAAGAAGAAGAAAGTTGCGAGAATCGCCATGGCAACGGTAAAAGGAATAAATCCCATAAACGCCTGACGGTGAACTGTAAAGCCCTCTATTTCAACGGTATCAGACCATTGTTCAAGGTCTTTAGCCATAGATTTCTGAGCCTCATACTCTTCTTTACTACCGGGAGCACGCGGACCGATTTTTTCGCAAATTTCAGTGATTTTATCTACCATATATTTTACGGTAGAATCAAAATCGATTTTATTAGCATCGATTTTTTCAAGAACTGTTTTCATATACCCACCCCAAATTTTTAGAATACAGAAATAATATATCACATATTCAGTGATTTTACAATAAGAATAAATAATTAAATCTATTGATTTTATATATTTTTTAATATAAAATAAATACATAAATTTACACGGTGGTGTTTCTTATGGTTAATGATTCAAAAGTATTATTTTATAAAACCGCTGCGAGAAGCTGGCTTCAGGCTATGCCTTTAGGTAACGGTTTTTTAGGTGCAATGGTTTACGGAAAAACTGACAATGAAACAATTGCAATGAACTCTGACTCTCTTTGGACAGGCTTCCCCCGCCCTTCACAAGTTAAAGAAGGTGCTAACGAGGCTTTCCTTAAAGCACGCGAAATTGCTCTTGACGGCGAATACAGAAAAGCACAGGATATAATTGAAGATAAGGTGCTTGCTCATTGCTCTCAGGCTTATATGCCCTTGTGCCATATTAAATATAAGTTTAATAAAACCGGCTTCCTTAAAGATTACGAAAGAAGCCTTGATTTAGAAAACGGTGTTAATAAGGTTGAATACAAAAGAGGCTCTGTCTGGTACAGAAGAAAATCTTTTGTAAGTGCACCTGAAAATGCATATATCGACCATTTCAGAACGGGTAAAAAAGGTGCTCTTACCTTTGAGATTTCTTTGTGCACTCAGTTAAAGGGCAACGCCTTCTGTGAAAATAATACTCTTATTTTAGACGGTATGGCTCCCTCTGATTCTCCTTGTAATCAGGAAACGTATGCAAGACTTGATGCTCCTCAATACCCCGATGACCCTGCTCTTCAGGGTACTCATTTCAGATGTGCTCTTAAGGTTGTTACTGACGGTAAGGTTGAATACAAAGAAAAATCAATTCTTGTTACAAACGCTACCGATGCAACCGTATTTTTCTGCACCGAAAATTCCTTTAACGGCTACGATAAGCACCCTGTTCTTGAGGGCAAGGAATATAAGCAGCCGTGCCTTGACAGAATTGAAGCTGTTTCTAAAAAAGACTTTGACAAGCTTTATAAAGCTCATAAAAAGGATTTTTCGTCTTACTTTAACAGAGTTGAGCTTGACTTAGGTAGCGATAACAAGGGTAATATCCCAACAGATAAACGTCTTATCAAGCACAACAAAGGTGCAGATGATATCGCACTTTATGCTCTTATGTTTAATTTCGGCAGATATTTAGTTATTTCAGGTTCTCGCGAGGGCTCTCAAGCTACAAACCTTCAGGGTATCTGGAATGATAAGGTTTCACCGCCCTGGAGCTCAAACTACACTGTAAATATTAATACGGAAATGAACTACTGGCCTGTTCTTATGTGTAACCTTGCTGAATTCAACGAGCCGTTAATTCATCTTGTAAAGGATTTATCAGTTAAGGGTGAATACACCGCTAAAAATATTTACGGTGCAAGAGGCTTCTGTTGCCATCACAACGTTGATATCTGGCGTTATTGCGACCCTGCGGCAGGAGATGCTCAGTGGGGCTTCTGGAACATGGCCGGTGCTTGGTTCTGTCAGCATATCTACAACCATTACTTATATACAAACGACGTTGAATTTCTTAAAGAAACGGGCTATCCGATACTTAAAAAATGCTCACAGTTTATTCTTGATTTACTGGTTGAGGATAAAGATGGTTACCTTATTTTAGCACCCTCTACCTCACCCGAAAACGAATTCCTTATTGACGGCGTTGCTATGAGCCTTAGCGAAACAACAACTATGACTATGACTCTTGTAAAAGAGGTGCTCGGCAATACAATTAAGGCTGCTGAAATTTTAGGTGAAACTGATGAAGATATTGAAAAAGCAAAGGCAGTAATGCCTCGTCTTCTTCCCTTTAAAATCGGTTCAAGAGGTGAGCTTCTTGAATGGTACAAAGAGCTTACAGAGCATGAGCCTCAGCATAGACACAAATCACACCTTTACGGCTTGCATCCCGGTAGCTTAATTACTCCCGACGAAACACCCGATTTAGCTCAGGCTTGTATTCGTTCTCTTGAGCTTCGCGGTGATAACGGTACCGGCTGGAGCTTAGGCTGGAAAATTAATATGTGGGCTCGTCTTTGGGACGGTGACCATGCATTAAAGCTTCTTGATATTCAGTTAAGACCCGTTCCCGCTGTTAAAAACGTAAGATACAGAGGCGGCGGAACATATCCTAACCTTTTTGATGCTCATCCCCCGTTCCAGATTGACGGTAACTATGGCTGTACAGCAGGTATTGCTGAAATGCTTCTTCAGTCAAGAGAAGGAAAAATCTTCTTGTTACCTGCCCTTCCGTCTTCATGGAAAAACGGTAGCGTTAAAGGCTTAAAGGCTATCGGCAATATTACCGTTGATATTGAATGGAAAGACGGCAAAATGGTTTCATACAACCTCCAAGGAAACACAGACGGTATTGAAATTTACTGTCAGGGTGAGAAGATATAAGGCTCACTACGTTCGCTGATGAATGATGAATAATGAATAATGAATAATTAAGGGTCTGCGACGGCATTGATAAATGCTTTCGCAGACTTCTTATTTTCTTCTGCTTTTATCACTTTTTAAAGCCATAAACCAGCAACAAGCTGACAATCTGTCAAAGGAACGGTCACCTAAATAGGTTGAAAGCTCATCTTTATTAAGATTAGTTGTGATAATTGTAGGTAATTTTTGCGAATAACGGTAGTCAATTACGTAAAACAAAGTTGATGAAGCCTTGTTTTTATCGCCGTAATACGTTCCAACGTCATCAATTATAAGCAATTTATCGGCTTTAACGTATTCATTAACGGGTGAAGTGTCTGTTTTATAGTTGTAAATATCGCTGAATTTAATCAAATCACGCTCTTTAATGATTTTACATTTTGATTTAATCGTTATATCAGTTGGGGTAACGCCGTTTGAAATATTCTTTTTAATTATATTGAGAAGTCCTTCGTTTATAGGAGCGTTTTTGTTGTATTCGTTTATAATTGCAGAGCTTATGTATGTTTTACCGCTTCCTGTGTTACCGAATAACACCATACCGTTTTTATCAGAATCGGTTTCAGTATTATTTAAAAGCATTTCAGCAATAAATTTACTTAACTTTACAACGTTTTCGTTGCTTTCATCAATTATCATATTATTGAAAAATGCGTTTCTTTCTTTAAACATAATATGACTGTCGGTAGCTCTCGAATTAAAATAGTAGTTTTCGGCTTGTTTTTGCAGCTTCTTTTCCTTTTCTTCTCTGATTTTTTGTTCGCATTCGCACTCGATATATAAATCAACGGGAATATTATCGAGATGCTTTTTCTCTTTTTCCTTTCCGCAAACGGAACAGTATTTTAAATTACTTTTATTTTTCATTTCTTTCCTTTCAATTCAAGATTAATTAAAACGGCAAATCGTTATTAAAAACGTCCTCGTATCTGTCGGGATTGGTGTAATCGGGCGTTGAAGCTTCAAAGGGCTCATCCTCCCACCGCCTTTGTGAAAGATAGGTTGAGGGGTTAGGAATAAACTGACCGCCGTTTTTCTGCCATTGTTCGCTTTGCTTTTGCCATTTAAGAGCATTTTTGATTTGAACCAAATCATCATTATTCAGCTTCAGCCTTTCAAAAACCTTATTAGCTCCGCCCTTGCCTGTTTTTTTAGGATATAAAGACCAGAATTCTGAAAATAAATCACCGTACACCTTTTTCGAAGAAAAAGAAGAGTTTGAAATGTTTTTATCCATATCCTTATCCATATCCTTATTCTTATCCTTATCCTTATCCTTATTCTTATCCTTATCCTTATCCTTATCCTTATCCTTATCGGATTTTTTGGATTCCATACATTTTTCTTGGATTTCCAAAAAATCCACTGGATTATTTTTTGATGAGATATCGTTGTTTTTTCTTGGTCTACCAGCTTTTTTAGCATTATTTTTATTCCTCTCGCAAACCTGTTCATATTTTTCTTTATCTCTATCAACAGCATTTTTCATCATATAAAATAGCGGTATAACGAATTGATTTTCAAATTCCGGAAAAACTCCATGTTTCGCATATAAAAATAAAGCATCATACAAGCTTAACCTATCCTTATCAGGCAATGAAAATAAAGATTCCTCCCAATCATAATAAATTAACAATGATTTTTTAGTTGCTATAATATCCACTCCTTTTCTTTTTTTAAACGCAACAAGAACAAATGTTCGTTTTGATTGTAACATCAAAAATTTAAGAATGCCACCCTATTTTGCAAAAAATGAAAAAATTTTTTAAAATTTAAAAATTTTCTAACGGAACACCCCAAGGAATGTTTCTTACAGTGTACTAACTGACTTTATTTGAATAGATAAATTAATGTCAATGAAACCTATGGTTTCACGACATTCGCAAACTTACATCTGGTACCACCCACCAACGCCTGACGCGTCGGTCACCCTTCTTTTTCGTTTCACGAAAAAAGAGTGATAAGCTGTCGCTACAATTTAATTTAATACAAAAACAACAGGTCTGCGAAGCTATAATGCGTCACAGACCTTTTCTATTATCTATTTAATTTTATCTTTTATTATTATTCTGTTTATATATCGTACTTCTTTTTAATCTCTTCCGTAAACTTATACATCTGCTGAATTTCCATTTTTCTGCTTTCTATAAGCTCTTCGGGGTTTCTTGTACGGCTGTTAATACCGATATTCACACCGTCAAGGCTGACGTAATATTTTGCGTTGACGGGGTAGCATTGACACTCTGTTAATGAGAAGAAGCCAACCATATTTTCAAGGAATTCTGCCTTTTCGGTATTCCCCTCTTCGTGAGCCTTTAAAAGCTTGACGTAAAGCTCGGGGTGGAAGTTTGCCATAACACCTGAATAACCGTGAGCACCCATTTTAATGCTTTTATAAAGAGTTGCACCGTTTGCGTTAAAGAGCATAACAGAGCTACCTTTGATAATATCAAGCTTTTCTTTTAATTTTACAGTACTACAGCAAGTATCTTTAATAAAAAGATACCTTCCGCTTTCAACCATTTTCTTTAAAACGTAGGGTGAAATTTCGCGTTTGTAGGGGTAAGGACATTCGTAAACGCCTAAAGGAATATCGGGTAGCTTTGAAGCAACGTATTCCATATTTTTAAGTAAAACGTCGTCATCCTCGTCCTCTTTAGCAAAGCGGTTTGAAATGAAAACGTAGGCGTCAATACCCGTTGCAATAAATGCCTTAGCCTCTTCAATTTGAATCTCTAAATCGTCGTTTGTATGACCAGAGGCAACAATACTCATTCCCTCGGGCTTATTCGCCATTATAAATTTAATTAACTCAAGGCGTTCCTCAAAGCTTAAAAAGAAAATTTCACTGCTCTGGCAAATTGCAAAAATGCCGTCAACACCTTTTCTTTCGTACCATTTAAGAAGCTCTTTAACACCATTGTAATCTATTTTATTGTCATCAGTAAAAGGAGTTATCATTGTTGGATATACGCCTTTATTAATTGTTTTCATAGCTATCACACCTTTCAAATAGAAATTGTAACACAACCAATAAAAAAAATAAATAGACTTTTTGATTATTTATGGTATAATTATCAAAGAAATTTTGACGGGAGAAAAACTATGACTATAAGAAAATATAGAAAAGAAGATTTTGAGGCAACAAAATACGTTTGTATTCACGATATGATAGGTAAGCACTGTGAGGATTTAATTGAATACGTAGAGGTTATGTTTAACAAATATTACCTTGAGAAAGAACCTGATTGTTGCTTTGTTGCGGTTGACGAAAACGATAAGGTTATCGGCTATTGCTACGGTGCTAAGGATTACGATAAATATCAGGAGAATTTTTCTGAATATATAAGAAAAGTTTCGGAGCTTTCCGACCGTAGATTTTTAGGTGAAGCTCTTACAGAGATGTTTGACCACGCAATATATAAAGATGAATACCCTGCTCATTTGCATATTGATATTTTACCCGAATATCAGTCAAAGGGTATCGGCTCAAAGCTTATTGAAGAATTCTGTAATTATATAAAATCACTCGGAATTGACGGTGTTATGCTTATCGTTGGTGAGGATAACACAGGTGCCAGAAGATTTTACGAAAGAAACGGATTTGAGCTTTTACAGGTAGTTCCTACAGGTGCGGCGTACGGGAAGAAGCTCGTTTAATAGATGCCTGATGCCAGAGGATTCGCAAGATAATAGATAAAAGATAATAGAGAATAGAAAAGGGTCTGCGACGCAATATAAGCTTCGCAGACCTGTTGTTTTTTATATAAATTATGTTGAAGCGATAGCTTTTCAACTTTTCTCCACCGAAGCTACTGGGAACTGGCATCTGGTAACCTTACAATGCCGACCGAAGGTCCCAACACTCCTCACTCCACGCTATGCTCAGCTTTCCAATTCCTTTTCAATCAGCTCCGTAATTCCCGTAGTGATATAATCCGCAATAGATTTTATGTAATCAACACCGTTTGCCATTGCGTATGAACGGAATTCTTTAATCATATGAGTATCGTTAATATTGTCACCAACGGCAATAACGTCTTCGTATTTGCCGTTTACAACCTTTAAAAGCTCGTAAATACCCGTAGCTTTATTAACACCGTATGGAACGATATCTATACAATTACCGTTTTGAAGAGGTGTTAAAATATTTTTATATTTCTCTTCAATTTTCAATACAATTTTTTTTGCTTCTTCATCAGTTTCAAGCATTGTGTTCATTTGGTTGAAGTAAGTTATATCAGGTAAATTTTCTAAAGTGTACTCCCCTTTTTCAAGGTCTTTAACATCTGCTTTCGTCATATAAGATTCGGCAGAATCTACGTTGACAAATGGGCATTCCCAATTGAATAAATCAATTATAAAAGGCTTTATAATATTACCATCACATTTGGTTTCTGTAAGAATACTTAAGTTTTTATCGCATATAACCGCACCGTTGTTAGCAATAAGAAAGTCGTATTCAAAGGCCTTGTCTTTTATAACGTCGAATAAAGATTTTACCCCTCTTCCGCTGACAACGCCGAAAAGATTACCTTTTTTGCGCCATAAAGAGATAGCGTTTCTTTTCTTTTCGTCAATGCCGTTATGGTTTAAAGTGCCGTCATAATCTGTTGCGATAATCTTCATTAAATCAGCCCTTCACTTTATCTTAATAATTAAATTATAGCTTATTTTTTTATAAAAGCAATATGCTATAATTTTTTATTTTCTATATTGATATATTTTTATATTTAAAGTAAAATCAATATAATGTGAGGTGATTTTGTGAACGAATTATCATTGGTTTTCAATAACGTTAAAAGCGGTGAAACAGTTACTTTTAAAGAAAATTACATATACAACGTGAGGCAAGATGATTCCTTTAGCTTAATAGGATATTATTGCACTAATACTGCTCGTAAAAATGAAAACAGAAACGGGCAGAGAAACGTTGCAATTTACTTGAAAGATAAAAAGAATATAACTATTGACGGCAACGGTGCTACTCTTATGATTCACGGTAAAATGACACCGTTTTTGTTTGATAACTGTGAGAATATAACCGTTAAAAATCTCGTGGTAGATTACTACTGCCCTACTATGACTGAATTTACCGTTTTAGAGAATAATAACGGTAAATGTAAAATTAAAATCAATGATGAATGTTTATATGAGGTTAAACGGAATAACCTTGTTTTTAAGGGTGAAACGGGCTTAAACGGTAAACCCTACTGGAAACACGGCTATGTAGCTAACAAGCGTCATTACAAGCTTTTAGACCCTAAAACGAAGCTTTTTAGAGATTTTTCTGGAAATGATATTGAGTTTTCTTACATAAAAGATTTGGGGAAGAATGTTTTAGAGTGCGAATTAAAAAATAAATCGGTTTATTTACCTGAAAATAGCGTAATTCAGACTCGTAGCATTGTAAGAGACCAGACAGGTGCTTTGTTTAACAGATGTAAAAATCTCTATTTTGAGAATTTAAGAGTAAAATTTATGCACGGGCTTGGTATGGTTTCTCAATTTTGCGAAAACGTTTCCTATAAAAATTGTGATTTTACCCCTGCAGAAAACAGAACAGCTGCTTCAACTGCTGATTTCTTTCAGTTTTCGGGCTGTAAGGGTGATTTGATTTTAGATAATATCAAGGCTTCGGGTGCTCACGATGATTACGTCAACGTTCATGGTACTCATTTAAGAGTTGTGAGAAAAAACAAACGTAAAAATACGATTACAGTAAGATTTATGCACCACGAAAGCTGGGGATTTCAAGCTTTTGAAAAGGGTGACGAGCTTGAATTTATCCGTTGGGATACACTTATTCCATACGGAAAAACAAGGGTTATTGATTATAAAAGGCTTAACGATACCGATATTCGTCTTTATCTTGACCGTCCACTCCCCGATTCATTGGTTTTGGGTGAAGACGTTGTTGAAAACGCTACCTGGACACCAAATCTTACCGTAAAAAACTGCGATTTCGGTTTAACCTGCGGTAGAGGTATTCTTGCTACAACACGAGGTCAGGTTCTTATTGAAAGCAACAGCTTTAAAGACGTGTGGGGCCCCGCACTCTTAATTGAAGATGACTGTAACTTCTGGTTTGAATCAGGCTATACAACAGAAGTTGTATTCAGAAACAATATAGTTGATAATTGCGATTACAGAAAAATGTACGAAGGCTCCCCCGTTATTAAATATTCACCAAAGGTTATGAATGAAAGCTCAAAAGAGTTTGTTCACGGCAGTCTTTTAGTTGAAAATAACGAGTTTAAAAACCCCGTTGAAAACGATAACTTTTTAATCAGCCTCGAATATTTAAGAAATGTTGAAATAAAAAACAACACCTTCCAAAAGCCTTATAAGGTAACTAAAAAGGTTGTCGGAGATGTTGTTGAAGAAAACAATAAAATATTATAAAAGATTATATTTGCTTCAAATTACCGTCAAGTTATTTAACGGTTGTTTGGAGCTTTTTATTTTAAGTAATCCTTTAGCCATAAAAAGTGCGAGGGTCTGTGAAATTTCGGCTTCATTGTAGGGTTTAAAGCAAATAAATGCTTGTCCATTTCTCCCCCGTCGGTTTCCAATCTGTATGCATTAAAATAGATTTCACCGTCACCGGACAAGATTTTATCTTTAGGAAAACGCACCGTTGCTTCGTAAGAGCTTTCGTTTCTTGTAACGCTACTTTCAACAAAGCAATCTTCAACAAAGTTGATTTCTAATATCGGAACACCGTTTTCATCATCTCCCTTGTTTTCCATTAAAGCACACATCAGCTTGTTTTCGGGGCTGATTTCAATTTCATAATAAAATCTTCTTTCAGGGTCAGAGCCGATTAAAACCTCACAGGCATCACCTTCTGAATGAATTTCGTTATAATTATGATGTGGGCAATAAAACTCAGTATGCTCGGCGGAAAAGGTGAAG
This sequence comes from Acutalibacteraceae bacterium, assembly GCA_045648585.1. GTDB lineage: Bacteria > Bacillota > Clostridia > Oscillospirales > Acutalibacteraceae > DTU089. The sequence continues at coordinate 3,979 of JAZROI010000078.1, read as the reverse complement.
GTTAATATCCCCTCTTTCTCGCTGATATCAACTGTTGTTTTATATGTTGCAGGAGCACCGTCCCTACAGTTTTTTAATTCATAAGTCATATTATCATACCTTGCTTTCAAAAATTCCTATACTTTCTCTGCCTGATAAATTATTTGATACGTTACGGGCATTGAAATATAAACGAAGCCTGCCCTCGTAGTAAGTAAGGCAACAAGCGTAAACGTATTGCTTCATCCAGTTTTTATCCTTATTATTATCGCAAATCTGCGGTACTAAGAAGGGCTTTACAAAATCAAAATTAACACCGTCATCAGATTTTAAGAGCATGATTGCTGAATGGCTCTTACCATTCTTTTCAAAAATACCGTTTTGAAGCCCTATGTAGCAGTCTTTAAGCTTATACACCTTAAGGCATCCTGAGCATAGGTTTAGGTACTCAATGGCTTTATCAGGGCTTATAATGGGCGTTTCACGAGATGTATAGCCCTTATCAACGTTATTACTTTCAGCAAAGCTGACGTGAGTAGGCTCGCAGAAACCGCAATCCTTAATAAAGGTCTGTCCGCATGAATAATACAATCGGTATTTATCGTTAATATTTATTAAAAAAGGATTAGAAAGAGCTTGACCGTGCTCATCAGCTTCAAAAGCTCTGGTTTTGCCTAAAGCTAAATAAGGCTCAGACCATTTCTCTAAATCAACAGAGGTTGTACAATAAATTTCAGACTTCCATTGACCACCAAAGTTAGCAATCAAATTTTCTATTGGTGATTTGGTTTTTTCATAAAAAAGATAATATTTACCATCAATATAATTTATGTTTGGTCGCATAGCGTGTTTTACGACTTTACATTTTTTTACAAAATTGATACCGTCAACACTATCAAACATATAAACACCAAAAAAGGTATGACAAAACAAATGCCATTTTTTGTCGTGGGAAACATCGGGTGTCAGTACGCTTGGGTCAGCAATTACAAAGCTTGATAACGGATTTTTTAAAACGGGGTTGCCGTCGTAAAGCTTAAAATCTGCATTTAAAAAATCATTAAAAGTTAAGTTATTCAAAAAATCACAACCTATATCTAAACAACTAATCAAAAATTATACAAATCTTTGAGCGTAACCGCATTTTTTACATAAATCCTCGGAAGCTTTACCGCATTTAAAGCCTTCAACGATATCCGTAGCACGTTTTGAACTTAAAATTGAATTAATATCATCAGTGAAAATATTTCCAAGTTTAATAACACCGTCACTGTCAAGACAGCAAGGCACAACCGTACCGTCGCAAAGAATACCGAATTGGTCTTTAAGTCCGTAGCAGAAATACTTATTTCCTCTGATTTCGGCATCTTTATCGGGCCATTGAAAACGCTCGCCCCACTCAAGAAAGATTTTATCTCTTATCCTCAAGCCGCGTGTGTTTTCAACCCAATCACCCGAAATATTTTCTTTCAATAGTGAAAGTGTAGTATCGTTTTTGTCACCATCTACACCCTTATTCCAAAGGCGGAAAACAACAATAACACCATTATCGGCAGCCTTTTTCGAAAATTCAGCAATATTCTCGATATATTTACTGTGGCTTTCATAGCCCCCGTTTTCGAAGCTGTGTAAGGAAATATTAATCTTATGTATTCCTGCATTTAAAAGCTCGTTACCGCGTTTGTTTAAAAGCGTGCCGTTAGTCGTAATGATTGATTTGTAACCGCTTTCCCCTGCTAATTTTATAAATTCAGGAAGTAACGGATGAGTAAGAGGCTCACCCATTAAGTGATAATAAATATATTTTGTATGTTCCTTGAGCTTTCCGAGGATGATTGAAAACTCTTCAAGACTCATCACCCTAGGATCTCTCTTGTGTCCGTGACAAAAAGAGCAGCTCATATTACAAATATTTGTAATTTCTACATATACCTTGTTATACATTGCTACCCCCTTATATAAGTGAATGGTTAACTAATGGGATATTTTACAAGAAAGATAGATTCTTGTAAATTTAATTTAGTTTATGAATATCTGTAAAACGGTTCTTGGTGTTTTTTTACTTTCTTTCTCTTTTTTATTGTGAGCACAGGCAATCCTATTGCTATGGCAATTGGCGCGAGTGGTGATAACAAAAGCAAAAGAATATATATCACACCCATTAAAATTGCACCTGCGTGGGATTTATACACGGGAGTTTTAATGCGTAATGGCGGAATTTCATTAAGATTAAGATAACCTTCTCTGTCAGAAACAAAGTTATTGAATAGCATTGGCTCGATGATATCTGAAACAGAATAACCGCCAAGAAGCTTACCCTTTACATCAATAAAGGGTTGGGTATTAATAATACTGTCGAGCATTGCTGAAAAAGACATTATCACTTTATATTCAGGTGAATCAGGCGTATATGTACCGTCACCGATGAGCATATTAAAGGCAGTTTCGATGATAAGGTCGAAAAGCTTTGAATCTTTAATTGATTTGTACTCCTCTGAGTTAAGACGAGCTTTGCCTTTTATAAGGAAATAAATATCCTTTACAGTTAAACGGTCCATAAGCTTTTTTAAAGTTGCATTTGAACCGGTAACTGTGCGATAATAATCGTTATAAAATACTTTATGATAGTGCTCAAAGAGCGAGTCTTCTTCTATTTTAATACCTTCAATTGCTTCTATGTATTTGCAGTTATAGGTTACTGATTCACCTTTTCCATCAAGCTCGATTTCTCTGTAAGCAGGCGGATAGAATCTTACGCTTGGAGTTGTGATATCCCACATATGATTTTCTTTGTCGCTTTTAACATATCCAACATCACAAAAATGAGAATGCCCTGTGAAAGCGAGGTTAAAGCCCATATCTGCAAGCATATGACCAACAACGGGAGCACGCATATCTCTGTTTTCTTTCCCTGCACCAATACGATGGGCAGGAACTGCAGGAAGCATAGGGTGATGTGAGCAAAGGAATATATATTTTCCATCTCTTTTGGCTTCATCGTACATATTCTTTATCCATCTGAGGCAAGACGGAGAGTAAGTTGGACTCTTATCCTTCAATGCCTCTTCATTACGAAAAATATCATTGAGCATAAGGCAACGTGTGTTTTCATCAAGGTCAAGACAATACGAAAAGCTGGATTTATGCACGGAATATGCATCATCGGGTCCGAATTCCTTGTAAATTTCCCAAATTTCCTCAGGTGAAAGTGCCGGTACAAGCTCAGGTATAAGCTCATCTTCAGGAAGCAAAGAAAATTCATCCTTTACAAAGCTTTTCCAATCTGCATTTTCAATATCAAACCATGGACTTTCCCAGGGAGTGTGTTTGTATTCAATTTTTCCACCGTGTTTTCTGACATAAGCCTTGTGGTGATGAAAGTCATGAGTAGCAAATATTACATATATTTTTGTGCCGTCCTGCTTTACTTTACGAAGAAATGCTGAAAAATCCTCGTGAGAAAAACGGTCTCCACTGTTTGTAAGGTCACCAACTATAAACAGTACGTCGCATTCCTTTGACGCCTGCAAAATAGCAGCTTCTGTTACTGCAGGCTGGAGCATAAGCTCCTCATCTGTTTTATCAATTATCATTCGGCGTGAAATATAATGGGTATCAGACATCATTACAAATCTCATATAAGCACCTTCTTTACGCTTTATATAATTTAGTCAGATAAAGTGGGATTTGTTATAAAGACGATATTGCATCAGTAAACAATATAAATCGGTGAATTGCTTACAGTTATTTTCCATCAATTTCAATGGGATTTCCGTACATATCATATTTATCCAAGTTTAAAAATTCTAACAGGATTACTCATAACCGTTTATATCTTTATAAACACGGACATAATCTATCAGCCATTCTATTGGATATTTATTTTCAGGTTCATCCCAACCGCTGAAATCCGAGTTGATATACATGGATAGAATCATACACATTCTGTATTGAGGTGATTCTTCGGTCTGTGCCACTTCTTTTCCGTCCACATAAAAGG
>JAZROI010000077.1:0-11591 GCA_045648585.1 Acutalibacteraceae bacterium | reverse complement strand
AACAAAAAAAGGTAAATTAAAGCCCTACATTCTTTATGCACCGGCACCCATTGCAATTTTCACTATACTTATGTATTTAAGCCCCAATCTTGATAAAACAGCTTTAATGGTTTATTCTGCTATCGTTTACGTTGGCTGGGGTATGCTTTACACAATGGCTGACGTTCCTTTCTGGAGCCTTCCTAACATTATGACCCCCAAGGCTGACGAAAGAGGTAACGTTTTATCCTTCGGTAAAACTATAAACGGTATCGGCTCAGCTGTACCCGAGGTGCTTTTCCTTATTTGCGGATTTGTTATTCCTCTTCTTTTCGCAGGCAGCGACCCTCTTACTCAGGAAAAAAGAAAATATCTTTTAATGGCTATCGTTACTGTTGGTTTAGGTATTATTCTTTACGTCAGAACTTACTTTAAAGTTAAAGAAAGAGTTGTTATTCCACCTAAAACACGTAAACCTGGTGAGCCTACCACCCTTTCAAGACTTTTCAAATGCAAACCCCTTATGCTTGTTGTTGCTATGGGTGTGCTCTCAAGCGGTAGATATATGGTACAGGCTGCTGCTATTCACGTTGCAAGATACGGCTTCTATATAGGTCCTGACCTTGCAACACTTACAGCAGATGAAAGAATTGCCGCTATTTCTCAAAGCGTTTCAACTGTTAAAACTATTTTCCAGGTATGCGCTATCGTTGGTATGTTTGGTGCAATGCTCTTTATGCCAACTCTTATGAAGAAATTCCAATATCACAAAATCGTTATCACAACCTGTATTTTAGGCTTTATTTCAAGCATTTTCACAACTCTTATCGGTTGGTTTGCTCCCAGTGAATATTCACTTTACGTTTGTATTCCCTTTATCATTATTTCTTGCATACCCTTAGGTGTTATTAACAATATCTCAATTGCAATGATTGGCGACTGCCTCGACTATATGGAGCTTAAAACTGGCTTCCGTGACAACGCTCTCGGCTCAGCTTGTCAAGGCTTTGTAAACAAGTTAGGTAACGCTTTTGCTACTTGCGGTATCGTTTTAATGTATATGTTTATTGATATTGACCCCGCACAGATGCTTTCATCAACCGCTGTTATTGCAGCAACAGAGCTTTCAAAGACACAGAATTTTGCTATGTTCTCTCTTGTTTCAATTGTTCCCGGTGTAAGCATGCTTCTTTGTGCTATTCCTATGTTCTTCTACAAAATTGACGGCATGAAGCCTCAGATTGAAAAAGAGCTTGCAGAAAGAAGAAAAACAAGCGGTGTTAAGATTGATGAATAATTAATTCTAAATTTTCAAAGAAGGTTATTTAAATGAAATACGATGTTGTAATCGTAGGTGCCGGTCCTGCCGGTATATTTACAGCACTTGAAATGAGAAAGCTTGGCTCTAAAAAATCAATTCTCATTGTTGAAAAAGGTCAACCCGTTGAAAAAAGAAGCTGTCCTAAGGCTAAAACAAAGCAATGCGTTAACTGTAAGCCATATTGCCATATAACAACAGGCTTTTCAGGTGCAGGTGCATTCTCAGACGGTAAGCTTTCATTAAGCTACGAGGTTGGTGGCGACCTCCCCTCTCTTATTGGTGAGGATTTCGCTCAAGAGCTTATTAATTACACAGACAAGATATATCTTGAATTCGGTGCTGATGAGCATATTGAAGGTATCAGCAACGATAACGAGGTTAAGGAAATACGCAAAAACGCTATTCAAGCAGGCTTAAAGCTTGTTGACTGCCCTATCCGTCACCTTGGCACTGAAAAGGCACAAACCCTTTACCTTGAAATTGAAAAACATTTAAGAAACAACAATGTTGATATGATGTTTGGTTACGAATGTAACGATATTCTTATTGAAGACGGTGTTTGTAAAGGCGTTTTCATCAGTAAAGGCGATGACAAGCAACAAATAGATGCTGATAAAATAGTTGTTGCAACCGGCAGACGTGGTGCAGATTGGCTCGAAAAGCTTTGCACGGAGCACGGCATTGAGCATCAGGCAGGCACGGTTGATATCGGTGTCAGAGTTGAGGTTCGTAACGAGGTTATGGAAAAGGTTAACCGTGTGCTTTACGAATCAAAGCTTATCGGCTACCCGAAGCCCTTCAAAAACAAGGTTCGAACATTCTGTCAGAATCCCGGTGGCTTTGTAAGTCAGGAAAACTACGATAACGACCTTGCGGTTGTTAACGGTCACTCTTACAAGGAAAAGAAATCAAACAACACAAACGTTGCTATTCTTTGCTCACACAACTTTAACCAACCCTTTAATCAGCCAATTGAATATGCTCAAAAGGTTGGCGAGCTTACCAATATGCTTGGAGCAGGTCACATTCTTGTTCAACGCTACGGCGACATTCTTGACGGTAAAAGAACATGGCCCAAAGAGCTTGCCCAGTCAAACCTTCGTCCTTCTCTCCCCGATGCTGACTGCTTTTTCCGGCTTCGCATCTACAGAAACACTCCTCTACTCCCCTGAGCTTAAGTTTTACAGTAACAAAATCAAAATGGATACCGAGCTTAACACAAGCGTTAAAGGTCTTCATTGCTTAGGCGATTCATCCGGTTGGACAAGAGGTCTTATGATGGCTTCTGTTATGGGTGTTTTAATGGGCAGAAAGATCGTTGAAAAAGAATAAGTTCAATAAAATTCACCTCTCGTTTTTTAACGAGGGGTGTTTTCATATTTCGCATAATTCGGTAAAAAATATAATATATTTTACAGGAGGTGCGAATATGGTTTTAAATTTTGATATTAAAAAGCTTTTGAAAAACGTTGCTATTCCCGTTTTAGTTGGTGCATTATCAGGTTTTCTTACAAAAAATGACGTCACTGAATTTATGGAAACCGCTAACAAGCCTTTCTTTATGCCACCCGGTTGGCTTTTTCCTGTGGTGTGGACAATTCTTTACGTTTTAATGGGTGTTGCGGCTTATTTTATTGATATTTCAAAGGCTATTGATAAAGATAAGGCTTTACTCGTTTATTATGCTCAGCTCTTTTTCAACTTTGTCTGGAGCTTTATTTTCTTTACCGCGGGGAAATATTTATTTGCTTTCGTTTGGATAGTAGTTTTATGGCTATTGATTTTGCTGACAATAATTAAATTCAAAAAAATTGACACCAGAACAGTTTTATTGTTGGCACCCTATCTCGTTTGGGTTACCTTTGCCGCAGTGTTAAATTTAAGCGTTTATATTTTAAACAGATAAAAACAGCCGAAAGAATCATCTCGTTCTTTCGGCTGTTTAAATTATTGCTTTTTAGTTTAAAGTGAATAATGGCTGATCTTTATCGTAGTTTGAAGTCCAGATATTAATCTGGTATTCTTCGAAAAGCTCAGGGATAGTAATATCCTTATCGTCAAGCTCTTTTTGCAATTCTGCCATAGAATAAGAATCGAACTTACAACGAATCATTTTAATATTGTCATACTCTGTTGACATAAATTTCCAATCAAACTTCTTTCCGCCTTTTTCGAAACCGAAGCAAAGGAAGTTATTTTCGAAATTGTTATTAAGTGATTTATAAGCCTCTTCATCAGTAAAATAAATATCAACCCAGATAAACTCATCCGCTGTAGTAACGTCTACAGCTTTAATTCCCTCTGTAAGCTCGGAAACGTCTGCAGGAGTTTTACCGTAATTTTTATTGTACTCTTCACAGGTTATTGAGTAATTACCAATAACAGTTCTACCTACACCGTCATTTGTTTTATGCTGAAGATAAACGTTAAAATTAAGTGCGAAAATGTTTTTATTGGTAACTGTAAGCTGGTCGGTAAGTGCTACAACGTTTGCGAAATCATCAAGCTTTGATAAGGTGTATTCAACACTTACGCCGTCACTTAAGAATTTAAGCTCACCCGGGCAACCAATCTGAGAACCGTTATTTACGTAGAAATAAAACACGGGAACTACGTCAACAAAAGAGCCACCGCCTGCAAAGTGAGCATCAAGAAGGGATTCTTCTTTATCGAAAGTAAGAGTAAGCTTAACGCCATCAGTTGTTGCTTCGGCTGAGTATTCTTTAATACCGCTTACGTGCTTTTTAATCTTTTCAAGCTCAATTACATTGTCTTCAGCGGGAATAGAATCAGTTGTCTGAACTTCTTGTGTTGAAGCTTCGGTAGTTGATTTAATTTCATCAGCTTTTTCTTGAATAGCAGAAGAAAGAATAAAAGTTACAGCCACTATAACAATCACCATAATTAATATAAGACCGAGTAAAAAAGGATTCTTCTGCACTTTATATGAAAAACTTTTTTTATTTACTTCACTCATTGTTTTCCTCCGTAGCCTTTTGGCTTTCTCTTGCTTTTTCGGCGGCTTCGCGTTCTTCCTTTTCGATTCTTTCGGCTTCACGACCTGCTTTTTCCGCCGCTTTTTCTATTTCTCTTTTTGCTTTACGTTCCTCTCGGATTTCCTTTTTAGTGGCTTGAGGTGCCGGAGGCATATCCGTAAGCTTCATAAAGTCAATTTTTGCCATTCTTGTTTTAGGTAAAGAATCAAGAATAGTAACTGCGCTTGGCCTTGAGAATCTCTCAAGCTTATTATCACAATATTCTTTAATGCATTTACACATCTCATCAGGGTTATCAGTAGGCTGAACAAGAGAAACGAATAATTTTATAATCGGCTTGCCGTCAACGTAACCTTGAACTGCACATGCTTCGTTTATATAATCAAGCTTCAATACCTCTTGCTCAATATCGTTAGGATAAACGTTGTAGCCTGAGATAATTATCATACGCTTCTTTCTGCCTGTAAAGAAAACGAAGCCATCTTCATCCATATAGCCAAGGTCGCCTGAAAGAACCCATCTTCTGCCCTTTTTATCGGTATAAACACCGCTATCCTCACTATCAAAGTAACCCGCCATAACTGTTGAGCCTGAAACAACGATTTCGCCAATTGTATTGGGTGGAAGCTTTTTTCTCTTTTCATCCCAAATTTCAACTGTCATACCGTCAAGAGGCTTGCCGATAGAGTTTTCTTTGTAAGAGCCTTTGATATTCGCTGTACAAACAGAGCTTACCTCGGTAAGACCGTAGCCCCTATAAAGTTTACCTTTTGCGTTATACTTTTCAAGGCGAGAGTTAAACGCGTTGAGGAAGGTATCGCTTATAATGTCGCCGCCTGCCCATAAAAGACGTAATTTTGAAAGATGAGGACCGTCAAAGTTAGACGCTTCATACATCTTTTTGAACATATTAGGCACACCGACAATATAAGTAACATTGTACTTTTTAATAAGCTTATTTGCCTTTTCTGCTGAGAAATTCATCATCGGTATACAAGTGAAGCCTGCACACATACTAAAGTGCATAACAACACCTAAACCGAATGCATGGAATAAGGGTAAAACCGCTAACGAGCATTCCGCACCGGGTGCGTGAGGAGCATCGAAAAAGCTTAACTTGTATGCCAACTCATTTAAGTTTTTATTAGTTAATGAAATTGTTTTGCTCTTTCCCGTTGTACCGCCACCGTGAAGGTAAACAGCTATATCGTCACCGTTGTTTTCAAGCTTTGTTGCTCGGTGATTAAGATGACAGATTGTATGATATGATGCCGTATTAGAAGACGGTGTTTTCGATTTAACCTTAACCTTTTCAAAAAGCTTAAATGCCGGCCTTGTTAAAGGTAACGCATAATCAGAAGGCGAACAAATAATTGTAAGTCTGTTTCTTTTTCTGAACATGCTTACATATTTTTCCATAAGAATATCAAAAACGAAAATCGCTTTTGATTTAGCTGTTTTTAATATTTCCTCTAACACGTCGGGCGGTGTAAGAGGATGAACGATATTAGCAATAGCACCTATGCGGTTAATAGCATAAAAGGCTGCAAAGCTTTGCACACAGTTGGGAAGGAAAATTGTAACAACATCTCCCCTTTTAATACCTCTGCTTTCAAGGAAGCCTGCGATAGACTCAATATCGTTTATAAACTTTTTTCTGCTTATAAGATTACCAAAGCTTTCGGAAACGTCATACACGCCAAAATCTTTAGTACATTCATAGAAAAACTCATAACAGCTTCTGTTTTCGGGTTTAATCATATTTAGAAATAAATCCTTTCAAAACATATTAACTATACTATTTTATAGTTTTATATCGTTATTGTCAAGTTCAGGAGATTTTGTTTTAAGTTTCTTCATAACTTGTAAAGAGATAATCAACAACAACGGGAATATAACTGCAGCAAAAACGCCTTTTTTCAAATTATCATTTAAAAGACCTGTTGCAACACCTACAACAGTTGGTCCAAATGAGCAACCAAAATCCCCTGCTAATGCTAATATTGCAAACATTGCAGTTCCGCCTCGAGCAAAGCTTTCTGAGGCAAGCGAAAAGGAGCCGGGCCACATAACACCAACAGAAAAACCGCAAATTGCACAACCGATAAGTGAAAAAACGGGGTTACCGGAGAAGGCTGCTAACGCATATGCCACTACACACAAAATTGCACAAGAAGTCATATATTTATTCAAGTCGGTTTTCTCACTGATTTTAGAATACAAAACTCTTGAAGAGCCCATAGTTATAGCGAAAAGACTTGGTCCCGCCAAATCACCTACAGTTTTTGAAACCTTGAGTCCTTCTTCGGCGAAAGCTGATGCCCACTGACTCATCCCCTGCTCAGATGCACCCGCACAAACCATTATCACTATAAACAGCAAAAATTGCTTTGATGAAAAAAGCTGTTTTAAAGACATTTCATGTCCTGCTTCAGTTAACGTTGCAATCGGAACTTGACTGAAATAAAATGCATTTAAGAAAGGTATTGTTGCCCATATTAGAGTTAAAGCTCGCCAGTTTTCAACACCAAAAACAAAGAAAAATAAGGTTGAAATAAGAACAACAAAAAGATGCCCCCAGCAATAGAATGAATGTAAAAGGCTCATTGCGGCTTTCTTGGCTTTTATAGGACATGCTTCAACTATCGGACTTACTAACACTTCAATTAATCCACCACCTGTTGCATATAAAAGGATGGCAACGATAAGCCCCGAATATGCATTAGGGAAAATATCAGGAAAAATACCTAAGCCTATAATTCCCAAGGATGAGAAAATCTGAGCTGCAACTATGCATTTTCGATAACCGATTTTGTCAACAGCTTTAGCTGCAACAATATCAATAAATAACTGAAACAAAAAGTTAATAGTTACAAGAGAAGTAATTTTTTGAAGAGATATGCCAAACTCATCACGAAAAGTAAGAAATAATAATGGTGCAAAGTTATTAACTATAGCTTGTACAACGTAACCGAAATAACAAGCGAACACCGTGTGATTATAATTGTTTTTTACATTTAATCTACTCATAAATAAACACCACGTCACTTATTGAAAGCTTCACAAATTTATTGCTTTAGCATATCATACTAAAGGCTGGTTTTCAAGAAAAAACGTGTATAGATTTACTTCAAGCACCGACAAAAATTGATGAAAATTCAAAAAAAGTGAATGAAAATTCACTTTTTTACAGAAAAAAACAGTTTTTTTGTAGAAAACTAACTACTTTTTGCAATAAAAAAACAATTTAAAAACACTTTTTTTTATTTATTGTTACAATATTTTTTCTACACAAAATATTTTATTGCAATTTACTTTTTTAAGGTTTAAAATAACTGTCATATTAATAGTATCAACATAAAGTACTGTTATTTTTTACATATTCTCTTAAGGAGTGTTTACAATGAGTTACATACAAAACACAATCGATGCAGTTGCAAAGAAACACGCTAATGAGCCTGAATTTGTTCAGACTGTTACCGAGGTTTTAAATTCACTTACTCCTGTTATCGAACAGCATCCCGAATACGAAAAAGCAGCTTTATTAGAAAGAATAGTAGAGCCCGAAAGACAGATTACTTTCCGTGTTACATGGGTTGATGATAATGGTAACGTTCACGTTAATACAGGTTACAGAGTTCAGTTTAACGGCGCTATTGGTCCTTACAAGGGCGGTCTTCGTTTCCACCCCTCTGTTTACATCGGTATTATGAAATTCCTTGCTTTTGAACAGACATTCAAAAACAGCCTTACAGGTCTTCCTATCGGTGGCGGTAAGGGTGGCTCAGACTTTGACCCCAGAGGTAAGAGTGATTCTGAAATTCTCAGATTCTGCCAGTCATTTATGACAGAGCTTTACAGACATATCGGTCCTGACGTTGACGTTCCCGCTGGTGATATCGGCGTTGGCGGTAGAGAAATCGGTTACCTTTACGGTCAGTACAGAAGAATCAAAGGTGCTTTCGAAAATGGTGTTCTTACAGGTAAGGGCCTTTCTTACGGTGGCTCTCTTATCAGACCTGAGGCAACAGGCTTCGGTGCTACTTATTACACAGTTGAAATGTTAAAGCACTTCGGCGAAGATATTAAAGGTAAAACCTTTGCTGTTTCAGGCTTCGGTAACGTTGCTTGGGGTGCAGTTAAGAAAATCACTGAGCTTGGCGGTAAAGTTCTCACTATTTCAGGTCCTGACGGATACGTTTATGATAAAGACGGTATCAGCACAGATGAAAAAATCGACTTCATGCTTGAAATGCGTGCATCAGGCCGTGATAAGGTTCAGGATTATGCAGATAAATTCGGTGCAGAATTCTACGCAGGCCAGAAGCCTTGGGGTGTTAAGGTTGACGTTGCTATGCCTTGCGCTACACAGAACGAAATAGGTATGGAAGAGGCTAAAAAGCTTGTTGAAAACAACGTAAGCTACTATGTTGAGGTTGCTAATATGCCCACAACTAACGATGCTCTTGAATATCTTAAAGAAAACTGCAAAGCAGTTGCTCCCTCAAAAGCTGTTAATGCCGGTGGTGTTGCTGTTTCATCTTTGGAAATGGGTCAGAACTCAATGAGATACTCATGGACTGCAGAAGAAGTTGACGCAAAGCTTAAAATGATTATGAAGAATATTCATGATAACTCTGCAGCAGCTGCTGAAGAATACGGCTACGGTTATGACCTCGTTGCAGGTGCAAATATCGCAGGTTTCATCAAAGTTGCTGATGCTATGATGGCTCAGGGTATTATCTAATTAAATATAAAAATTTAAAAAGGACAACAAAAGCACTAGTTTTTGTTGTCCTTTTTTCTTTTCTATTTGTGCAACTAGACTTAATATAATGTTAATTTTTTGTTAAATGAAACCAATTTTCTAAAAAAGTAAAAATTTTCGCTAAATTCATTTACTACTTGATATTTATGTGATACAATAGTTACGGAAAGGTTTCGTTTCTATCTCATTGCATTCACTTTGGAAAGGTGGTATTTTAATGTTAAGATTTTTTAAAACAAAAAGAGGTTTTACTTTAGTCGAATTATTGACTGTTGTGCTTATAATTGGAATCACTGTAGCAATTGCAATACCATCTTATCAAGCATTTTCAAAAAACGCCCGTATAAGAGTTTGCAGTGCTACACAAAGAACAATAATTTCAATCGTGAAAAACTGGTGTATTGATAACAAGTTTAATGATAACTTTGACTTCGCAATAAGCTCCGATGGTACCAAAGGCTCAATTACAAAAAATACATATGATATCCCCGCTGAAACTGTTACTCTTTTAGAGGACGACGTATTCGACGGTGACCTATTGTTCTGCCCAGGCAACGGAACAATAATTGTTGAATTAGAAAAAACGGGAGGCACCGCCCCTAAAATTACCGTTAGTTGTACCGGTGGTGACGACGGTGATACCCATGTTATGAAAAAACGCTAAAAACAATTTAATTATAGCATGCAAAAAGAGTAGGCTTGAAAGCCTACTCTTTTTTTAATTTTAGATTAGAGGATTTTGATGAAGTTTAAGTCTTTGTAAACCGAAGCTGTACAAAGGTACTGCGAGGTGAAACAAAGCTTAAAATTCGCAAAATCATCAACCAATTTCTACTGTACCGTCTTCGTAAACCTTAATCTTATCCCCCGTTTTAACTGTATTGAGGAATTCTTCACCGAGGCAGTCGATTGTGGGCATGGGAGTATCTGTCCAAACTGAACCGAGGATTGCACCTGCAGCTGCAAGAGAGTCAATATGCTCTGAGAAAAGCATACAAGCAGGGCTTCTTTCCATAACCTTTGCACAGTAAAGTACCATACCACCTGTTGTTGAGCCGATTGTCTGAGGAAGGCAAAGAGCTGTACCAACCATGGGTTTTTCATAAATATCGGTGTTGTTCTGGTCACCGCATTTTGCTTCCTTATCACCAAACTGAAGAGCATTCTGGAAGGATGCTAATGTGTTGAAACCGCCGTGTGAAACGAGAGCTGTAGCTTCAACTGTACCCGGTACTACGGGACGACCTTTAAAAGTTTTCATCTTATTTTGCCCCCTTTGTGATTATATCAAGAATCTCTTCACTTGTGTAATAACGTGAAGTTGTATATGTACGAAGCTTGTTTGAGTTTGTTATAACTCTACCCTTCTTTGCAACAGGGTTATTCATATACATAAGAGGACAAATATAACTAAGAGTTACGCCTGTTGCTGCAAGCTTTGCGGCATACTCAGTTTTATTGAACTCGTCACATACTGCAGGAGCAGCTGTAAATACGGTAGGAATAGAAACCTTTTTCTGACCGTTCTTTTTAAGACCTTCAACAACGTTATCAGTCCATTCTTTAAGCTGCTGAAGTGAAAGATGAGGACAACCGATAAAGCAAAGCTGAGGTGCCTTATCTTTATCTTTCCACATAACAGGATAAGAGTTTTTAACCCTTTCAAGCTCTGCATCGTCGATAACGTAAACCTGAGCATTTTCAGCAATAAGGCTTTCACCCATTTCAACTGCTTCAGGAGTAAGACCGTCAATATGGTAAAGACCAACAGCACCGTTAGAAGCAGTAGCAGCACCAAAATCTTTAAGGTATGCTTTTGCATCGTCATCAAGCTCTGTGCCTATCCAATCAGTAAGACCTTTAACGTAAGGAACGTCTTCCATAACCTTCATACCGATTGCACTACCGAGAACCTGTGCTTCGGGTTTCTTTTTACATTTAACTTCAACAACCCAAGTAGCTTTTCTGCCTTCGTCAGTAACAAGACCGAAGTAAGGAACGTAGCCTGCAATTGAACCGAAAAGCTCAATGATACCTGTGTTACGGTTACAACGAGCACCAAGAACAGAGTTTGCATATACAACTGCACTTGATTCTGCCCATGAAAGAATATCACCTTTTTTAGGAAGGTTACCAACTTCATTCATATAGCAAGTACAAGTATAAGCATCATCGCCTACAAGACCTAACTTTCTGAGCTGCTCATCATAGCTATCCTGCTTTGTGTACATAAATTTGTTGAAAACAAGGTTCTTAATAAAGTTTGAAGGTACCTTGGGGTCAACGGGTTTGGGGTCAACAGAGAATTTCTGTTTTGATTTAAGACCTGCAGCAATAAGCTGATCCATAAGGTCGTAAACGGGTGTCATAACTTTAAGACCGAAGCTTGTAACAAGGTGACCCATTTCGCTTGTAACGGGAATCATTTTTGTTGCTCCGAAAGCCTCACCGTACATGACAAGAGTTTTCATAACCTTTGCCATAGTTTCCCCTTGTTCGCCATTAAGCAAAGCAAGTTGTTCGGGAG
>JAZROI010000076.1:0-7118 GCA_045648585.1 Acutalibacteraceae bacterium | reverse complement strand
CACAGAACGACATGGCTACGATCCGACTTGCTATCGGTAAAAAACACAGCCTCGTCTTTAGTTACAACAAGGTAACCATGGGTTGACGGAAAGCCCGTAAAATAACGTCTGTTTTCTTCTGACGAAATTATAATCGCTTCGTGAGGACTTTTGAGAAAGGCTTTAAGTTTATTTATCCCCATAGTAACCGTACTCCTTTAAAAACGCATCTCTGATAGGCTTTTCTTTAATTCTGTTTTTCTTGTAGTGGTTTTTCCAAAACCATTTATTTTCAACGGGGTCTACAAGAATTGGCACCGCTCCGCAACGGTTAGCCGCCGCTACATCGGTAAAAACCTGATCTCCTACCATACCGATTTTTGAAACCTCAACCCCCAATTTTCTTGACATTCTGAGAATGCCGAAGGGTAAAGGCTTTTTGGCAAAGGCATGGAACTTAACACCAAAGGTTTTCGAAAACCAATACGCTCTTATATGAGGAGTATTAGTTACGATAGCAACCTTTATACCCGCCTCTTTCAAGGATTTTATCCATGATATTGCACCCGGAATAGTTGAAAGAGTTGCATCCTTAACCGTTGTGTTATCCAAATCAAAAAGAATTGCTTCAAGACCTAATTCTTTTACGATTTCGGGGGTAATATCGTGAATTTCACGAAACATATATTTAATTGTAGTATCTTTTTCCCTTAGCATAATACCACCGTTTAAGTCAAAGCCAAATTTTTACATTTTAATGATATCACAAAAAAACAAAAAAGAAAAGAGATGAAACCTCTTTTTGAGGATTCATCTCTCTTTTTTTTAATAGAATTTTCTCTTACGAGCAGCCTCTGATTTCTTTTTTCTCTTTACAGAAGGTTTCTCATAATGTTCTCTTTTACGAACTTCCTGGATAACACCGTCTCTTGAAGTCTGTCTTTTAAAACGACGAAGTGCGCTATCTAAAGATTCGTTTTCTTTAACTTTTACCTGACTCATTTATAGTTCCCTCCCTCCGTTGATTACCAACAAAGGTATAAATATCATAATACATATGACATTATACATTGTCAAAGGGTATATGTCAAGTAAAATTTTTTAAATGTTTGTGAATTATGACTATTACTTAGCCATGGCTCCGATTTCCAGCATATATGCACCAATCTGAGCGCCGAATTCGGGAGCACCATCCATGATGAGCTTACCTTGCTGAACAGCTTCAATCATATCGTCAATGGATAAAAGAGTGCCAAGAGCACTGTCAAGGTTGTTGAAGCGCATGGTGAAGAAAGGAAGAGCGCGTTTATATTCGCCTCTACCGGCTTTACTCTTACCTGCTTTAATTCTGATGTAAGCAGAAACAGAATCTTCGCCGTCAACCTTCCAAGCATAAACACGGTCGGGGCTTTTTGAAGTCCAATCATGAATTGCCGGGTGACCCATTTTGTTAAGAGTACTGATACCTGAAGAAAGAAGGTAGAAATAGCATTTAACTGTAAGACGTTTATCTTCTTCCTTTTCGGGCGGTTTTGTTGCTGTCAAAAGGCTTGACATTTTAAGAAGAGCCATCATAAATACACCGAATTCGTATGCATTTTGAAGACCTATCATTTTAGGAAGAGTTGCAGGGCCTATTTTACCTTTAAAGAAAGCGTTCATAGACTCAACGTTTTTAAATTGGAGCTCAACAAACTTCTGTTTGTCAACTCTGTAAGCAACTTTATTTGCATGAACGAGCCATTCATCACCGTTTACAACGAAATGAGTAGCCCATTTTCCCTCGGGAGCATCAGGGTCAAGACAGCTAACCTGATATATACAATGCACCTTTTCAAATTTCTTTTTGAGTGAAGGCACGTCGGCAACGATAGTCTTGAGAAGAGGTAATGCACCGCAAAGGAATATTTTATTAGTATATAAAGCTTCTTGTGTGTTAGGCAAGAAAATCATTCCTTTCAGTAAGTTTTAAGACGATTAGTTCATCTTGAACAAGCGGAAAATCGCAAAGATGCCCGCTTATTCACAAAAAGAAATTAGAATTCGTCGTCCCAGTCGTTGTCTTCTTCGAAGTCTGCCTTCATAACTTCACGAACAGCTTCGATAATACCGTTGGAGTCGATGCCGAGAGTGCTCATAATGTCTTCGTGGAGACCGATAGGAGCAAATGTATCCTGAACACCAAGCTTCTTGAATGCGCAACCCTTACCGGATTCAACAACAACCTCTGCAACGGCAGAGCCAAGACCACCGATAACGGTATGGTCTTCAACTGTGATAATACGGCGAGTATCCATAACTGCTTTAAGGATAGCCTCTTTATCAATAGGTTTAATTGTATGCATATCAAGAACTCTGATTTTAAGACCGTCTGCTTTCTCAAGGAATTCAGCAGCCTGGAAAGCCTGGAATACGCAAGAGCCACAAGCAATAATTGTAAGGTCTGAGCCTTCGTGAACCTCTACTGCTTTACCTAATTCAAAGCCGTAGTTTGCATCTTTATAAAGAACACGGTCAAAACCACGGTTGATTCTGATATAGAAAGGTCCGGGGGTGTTATAAGCTGCCATAACTGCATTGTAGGTTTCATAACCGTCTGCAGGGCAGATAACTGTAAGGTTAGGAATTGAACGAGTAAGAGCAAGGTCACAAATTGCGTGGTGAGTTGAACCTGCCTGACCGAAAGAAGTACCTGAATGAGTTGCAATAACTTTTGCATTTACATTCTGGTAGCAAAGGTCTGTGTGAAGCTGGTCAGCAGAACGGAATGATGCAAACTGTGAGAAGGTTGAAAGGAAAGGTACAAGACCTGCCTTTGCCATACCTGCTGCAATACCGAACATATTTTGTTCTGCAATACCCACGTTAAAGAATCTGTCGGGGAATTTCTTCTGGAAATCACCGATTTTAGTTGATTTTGCAAGGTCGGCAGTAAGAGCAACGACCTCGGGATGAGCTTCTGCCAATTCAACGAGAGCCTGACCCTAAATTTCAGCAGTTGAGAGAGTGGTTGAGTCTTCGCTTGTATATGTCAATCCGCCAGCCATAATTATTCAGCCTCCTTTTCTGCACGTGCAACACGTTTTGCATAAGTTTCTTCAAGAGCTTTTTTACCTTTAGCGTATTTCTCATCATCAAATGCGCCGTAGTGCCATCTGTAATCGCCCTCGATAAAGTCGATTCCGCAACCCTTAACTGTATCGCAAAGGATAAGCACTGGTTTGTCAGTTTCATTTTCATAAGCAAAGTCAATAGCTTCGCAAAGTTCTTTGATATTGTTACCGTCAATCTTTTTAACGATAAAGCCAAAGGCTTCCCATTTATCTGCAAGAGGCTCAAGAGCCATAACGTCTTCAGTGTTACCGTCAATCATATTATGGTTACGGTCAACGAAGGTAATAAGATTTGTAAGCTTATAGTGAGCCGCACTCATTGCTGCTTCCCAGTTTGAGCCTTCGTCAAGCTCACCGTCACCGAGAACAACAAAGGTTTTATAATCTTTCTTGAGAAGTCTTGCTGCGAGAGCAGTACCGACACCGATTGAAAGTCCGTGGCCGAGAGAGCCTGTAGAAGCGTCTACACCTACAACCTTATTTGAGTCAAGGTGCATACCCATTTTTGAGCCTGAAAGGTTAAAGGTTTTAAGCATCTCTTTGTCATTGAAGCCGAGGTCACAAAGCACGGGTGCATAAGCGATACCTGCGTGACCTTTACTGAGAATAAATCTGTCGCGGTCTTCCCAGTTGGGTTCATCAACTTTAATGTGCATATATTTGTGGTAGCACACTGTCATAATATCCATAACACTCATACCGCCGCCGATATGACCGCTACCTGCCCAATAGGTTGTATCAAGGCAAAGATTACGAAGGTCGTTTGCCTTTTTTTCAAGGGCAAGCCATTCTTGTTTTGAAAGAGCCATTGAAAATTCCTCCTAGTACTAATTATATTTACCGAAAACTCGGTTAATTTTTATCTTAATTCAGGGTGATTCTTCTTAACTGCTTTGAATGCATCTTCAGCAATTTCAACTGAGAGATTAATATCCTCACGGGTAAGAGAAGCGTTAATAAAGTGGTTGTGGTGAGAGGTAATAAACAAGCCACGGTTAACACATTCTGCAACCCATTCCTGATGAAGAAGAAGAGAATCATCGTTTGCAATTCTTAAATAGAAGAGTGCGGGCTCACCTGAAACAACAAGGTCAAAGCCGTGCTCTGCACCGGCTTTCTTAAAGCCGTCGGTAACAAGTGTTCCAAGCTCACGGAACATTTTAGGTGTATCGAGAGCTTTCATCTTATTGATACAAGCAATACAAGCCGCAAAGGGTACTGCACTCATCCAGTAAGAGCCTGTGTAGGTGATACCTGAAACTGTTGATTTCATATGCTCGCCACCGCAAAGGGCTGACATATTGTAGCCGTTCGCAAGAGCTTTACAGAAGCAGATAAGGTCTGCTTTAAAACCATAGTAATGGTCGCTACCTGCAAGGTCAAGACGGAAGCCTGCACGAACGTCGTCAATAATAAGAACTACGCCGTGGTCATCACACCATTTACGAACTGACTGCCAATACTCTTTTGTTGCGGGCTCATTATCCTTAAAGTTACCGTGGTCATAAGGCTGAGCAATAAGACCTGCAATATCGCCATCGTTATCATCGTACGCCTTTTGAATAGCATCAAGGTCAAACCAAGGAACGATAATATTATTAGCAACATCCTCGGGAGTAATACCGGGATAGTCAATTTTCTGTGCCCACGGGAAATCTCCGTGGTAGTAATATTTCATGAAAATGATTTTCTTTTTGTGGGTATGCGCTCTTGCCGCCATTGTTGCGAGAGTTGTTGTATCTGAACCGTTCTTACAGAAGAATGCCCAGTCAGCGCATGCAACTGTATTAACAAGAGTTTCTGCACACTCAACCATAACCTTGCCGGGTGCAGTTGTGCAGTTACCGAGCTGAAGCTGTTTAAGTGCAGCAGCATCAACGTCAGGGTCGTTATAACCAAGAACATTAGGACCGTAAGCACACATATAGTCAATATATTTGTTTCCGTCTACGTCCCAGAAATATGAGCCCTGAGCCTTTTCAGAGAATGAGGGCCATTTTGAAACGGGAATCCACTGTCCTTCAGCAGGACCTAAATGACCGTAAATACCTGAAGGGATAACTTTAGTTGCTCTTTCAAACATTTCACGGCTTTTTGAAGTATCAAACGTTGGAAATTTACTCATTGTTATTTCCCTCCTTATGCAAGATATAATGCAACTCTGTCAAGAATACGGTTGACGTTGTCAAGCATACTAACAAGACCGTGCATTTCAATTCGTCCCATACCGATACAATCAAGAGCATTTACCTTGCCGTCAAAAAGGTCTCTTGCAACTTCGATTGACTCAAAAATCATAGATGAACGGTATTTTTCGGGGATTTTCTTAACTGTAATCAGACGGTTGTCTTTACAAACAATCTCTACTCCGGGACCGTCTTTGATACCGAGGTAAATGCTACCATCAGCAATTGACTGAGCACTGAATTTACCAATCTGGTCATTGTTACCTATCTGAGAAATAGCAACGCCGATTGTATAAAGCATAAGCATTGTGCTTCTCTCAAAGAAAACGGGGTCTTTAAGATCCTCTTCGGTAGCTCTCATATACTTTGAAAGCATATCTGTAAGAGGAACAAAGGTTTTGAGAAGAAAGCTTATATGGGTAAATCCTTTTGAGGGTATTGGTGTAACAGTACCATCAATAAGGCCGTTAAACTTTTCGCAGCTTGAGAAAGGAAGCTTAACGTCGCAAACGGAACAACCCTGTTCCATACGGCATTTGCCGTTTTTAAAGTAAATTGTAGCAGAAGGGCCACCCTTTACTTCAAAGCCGATTGAAATAGGCTTTTTGCCTTGCAGTAATTCGGAGGCTTCGGGCACTAACTCACAGAGATTTTCTAAAGTACCGAGAACAGCAAACATATTAATATATGCAAGTGTTTTTGAATCCATTAAATTTTGCAAAACTAATTCCTCCTTAACAAATTCATAATCCATTATATAGTAACAGAATAATGGTGCAAAGTCAACAAATAAACCAAATTAAAATACTTCTTATATGTTAAAATACAACACATTACAACGTTTTTGTGTCATAAGAGAAAAATATACCCGTTTTCTTAGAAATAGTACATAAAAGTTGAGCTTTTATTTTGTATAATTTGAAAGCAAAGCTTTCTTGACATTTAAAATTAATATTGTATAATAAGAGTGAATACAAATTCACTCTTGGGAGGTTTTATTTATGGATACAAGATTCGCTATCACTGAGTACCACGACGCTGCTGAAGTTACAAGACAGCTCGACGAACTCATCAAAAAGCCTATCTACACAATCAAACCCGATGTACTTAAAAAGTATGAGGAAGAGTACTTTGACAAGAAATGTGCTAAAAGTAAGGAAATGATCGAAGAAGCAAAACAGGTCATTCCCGGCGGCGTTCAGCACAACCTTGCTTTCAACTATCCCTTCCCCCTCGTTTTCACTAAAGCTGACGGTATGATGCTTTACGACGTTGACGGTAACGAGTATTTCGACTTCTTACAGGCAGGCGGTCCTACCGTTCTCGGTTCTAACCCCAAGATTGTAAGAGATCAGGTTATCGACCTTCTTAATACTTGCGGTCCTTCAACAGGTCTTTTCCACGAGTTCGAATACAAGCTTGCTAAAAAGATTTCTGACAGTGTTGAAACTGTTGATATGTTCCGTATGCTCGGTTCAGGTACAGAAGCATGTATGGCAGCTATCCGTGTTGCAAGACTTGCTACAAAGAACAAAAACATCGTTAAAATGGGTGGTGCTTACCACGGTTGGTCTGACCAGTTAGGTTACAGTATCCGTGTTCCCGGTTCAAAATTCACTCAGGCTCACGGTGTTCCGCTTTACCTTTTCAAGCATACACAGGAATTCTTCCTCAATGACCTTGATTCTCTTGAAAGAGTTCACAGACTTAACCAGTTCCGCGGCGGTACAGCTGCTGTATTTATGGAGCCTATCGGTCCCGAAAGCGGTACAAGACCTCTTGATAAAGACTTCAACAAGGGCGTTGAAAGACTTTGCCGTAAATACGGTGCACTTCTTAT
>JAZROI010000075.1:0-12095 GCA_045648585.1 Acutalibacteraceae bacterium | reverse complement strand
CATGGCTACGATCCGACTTACATACATTATCAAGAGAGAATATGCCAGAGAGTATAATCAAGAAGGTAAATGGTCGCTTCAAAAATTACTAAAGTACAGAGATGAGAAATCTAAAAGCAATAAACCTAAATACAATGCCACTTTTGGTAGTGTAGATGAAGAGGATTCGGAAAATAATAAGAAGTTGAGAATGCTACAATCTTGCTTGCGTATTACTTATACAGCGCCTAAGACGATGCACTGGATAACTGTCGCACTATATAATTTAATTCAATCAGATTGTAAATGTGATTTAACCAATTTGCTTGAAAACTATTGCAGAACAAAAGTCAAGAATTCTAACTATAAAAATATGAGTGGCTTTGGTATTGAACGCATTGTTTTCACTTATTTAGATTATTTGTTGTATTGGTTAAATAATAAATGTGAGATAGATATAGGCGGCATTAATATGAATGCTTGGCAATTCCAATTCAGAAGCTCCATAGAGCATTTTCATCCGCAACATTCTGATAATGCGATTAAATGGGATGATAAATATCTTAACTGCTTTGGCAATCTGGCGTTAATTACTGTTTCCGGTAATTCAAAGTTTTCCAATGCTGAACCAAGGTCTAAGGCAACCTACGAAAATATTGTGCAACAAAGTATGAAATTGGTTATTATGGCTGATTTAGCAAATGATGAAAAAGGTTGGACCAAAGAAAAAGCAATAGAACACGAAGAAAAGATGATGAGAATTCTTGATTCTGATGTTAGTTTAATTGATCAATAAACATAAAAACCGCCTTGCAGAAAGCAAGGTGGTTTTTATGTACCAAAAATGGTGCTGATGATAGTTTATAATTAAATCAAAGATGAAAAGGTAGCTGTTAAATTACTAATATTTATCGTCGGAGGTTTTTATGAGCAAGAATAATAATTCAGATATTTTCCAAGCAGAGCAATTATCAATGTTTGATAGCTTTTTTGATACCTTGACTAATAACGCTGGTGAAATTTCTTTTGATGAACTTAATAGAGTTATCGGTGAACTTAATAAGATAAAAAAACGCAAAAAGGATAAAGAGGAACAGCTAAAAAAGCAAAAGGAAAGAGAAGCGGCACAAAGAAAAGCCGAAGAAGAAAGGCAACGAAAGGAAAAGCATATTCAAGAGGTTACCTCTATGGATTTACCTATGGATTGGGAAAATGTTTTTTGCTCTGATTCACGCACTGAAGGTGTTTTTGCCGAAAGTATATCCGACGGTCTTATAAAATCACTTTGTAATTTAGGTAAGGTTGATATTGAATATATCTCTGCTATTACGGGTGAGGATTATAAGACAGTTATCTGTGCCTTAAAAGGCTCTATATATCAAAACCCTGAAACTTGGGACGAATGCTTTTATAAGGGGTGGGAAACCGCTGAGGAATATCTTTCCGGTAATATGATGAGGAAATGGCAAAGTGCGTATGATGCCAATAAAAAATATAACGGCTATTTTGCGGATAATCTTAAGGCCATTAAAGCGGTGTTACCGCCAACCGTAGCAGTAAAGGATATCTATATAACTCTTGGCTCTCCGTGGGTGCCGACAGATATTATTGATGATTTTATCGAGTTCATTTATAAATATAAGCCTGTTTTTTGGGCTGCTAATCGTGAATATTTGTCAGTAAAGCATGATGAGATTACAGGTACTTGGGAAATCCCCTATAAAACACGATACAATCATAGCGTTATCGATACGAAGACTTATGGCACAGCTAAATTAGAAACGCTACATATTCTTGAACGTACTCTTAACATGAAAAGTGTAGCGGTTACGGATGAAGTCAGTTGTCCGTCAAATGCTTCGGGCACAAGACGGGTTATAAATAAAGAAGAAACGGTTTTAGCTATCGAAAAGCAACAAAAGCTTATTAAGGCTTTTCAGGATTGGGTTTGGTCCGATTCAAGAAGAAAAGAAAGGCTTGAAACTATATACGAAAATAATTTTAGCTGTGTACGTCGCAGGATTTTTGATGGCTCGTTTCTTGAATTTCCTGATTTGTCACCGGATATTAAGCTTTACCCATACCAGAAAAATGCAGTGGCAAGAATTCTTTTTACCCCCAATACCTTGTTAGCCCACGACGTTGGTGCAGGTAAAACCTACATTATGATTGCGGCAGGTATGGAAAAACGAAGAATAAAGCCCGAAACACAAAATCTTTACGTTGTGCCAAATAATATTGTAGGACAATGGGAGAGTATTTTTAAGTCTATGTACCCTGATGCGAACATTCTTTGTGTTTCACCAAAAAACTTTACCCCTCAAAAACGAGAAGAGGTGTTAGAGAATATTCGTGATATGGATTACGACGGTATCATTATGGCTTATAGCTGTTTTGAGCAAATACCCATTTCTAAAGATTACTATGTAGAGGAATTGGAAGCCTCTAAAAAAGAACTTGAAAAAGTAGCTGATGATTATTCGAAAGCGACCTCAAGGCTTGAAAGAAAAAGGGAAGCCGTCAGAAAAGCTTTGTCGGAGCTTTCCGTTGCTATGGATGATTTGTATGACAGAGTTTATTTTGATGAGCTTGGAATAACAGATTTATACGTTGACGAGGCTCATAATTTTAAAAATGTTAAGATCGAAACAAAAATAAATAACGTTTTAGGAATAAGCAGCAACGGCTCAAAAAAATGCAAGGATATGATGGATAAGGTTCATTTAATCCAAAAGCAAAATAATGGTGGCGGTGTTGTAATGGCGACGGGTACGCCTATAACTAACTCCATTACCGATGCCTTTGTTATGCAAAAATATTTGCAAGAAGGCGAGCTTGCTTTGTTGGATTTACAGAATTTTGACAGTTGGGTTGGTATGTTTGCCGAAAAGGTATCTGAATTTGAAATTGACGTTGATACAAGCAGCTACCGTTTAACTAGTCGTTTTGCTAAATTTCATAATCTTCCCGAGCTTACCTCGCTTTTAGCCTCAATAGCCGACTTTCATCAAATGGATGATAGCTTCGGAATCCCTGATTTTGATGGCTATAGGGATGCGGTAGTAGATAAAACGAGTGAATTGGATAGATACTTAAAGGATATTTCTTCAAGAGCAGATTTAGTAAGAAGCAGAGTCGTTGATAAAAAAGAGGACAACCTTTTAAAAATTACAACAGACGGCAGAAAAGCAGCTCTTGATATTCGTCTTGTTGAGCCGAATGCGTGCTTTACTTATCAGTCAAAAGTAGCAAGATGTGCAGAAAACATTTTCAATATTTATATGAAAACCTTCTCTGATAAAAGCACTCAGCTTATCTTTTGCGATACCTCAACTCCGAAAAATACCTTTAACGTTTACGATGAAATGAAACGTTTGCTACTTTTAATGGGTGTTAAAGAAAATGAGATTGCCTTTGTTCACGATGCAACAACAGAAAATGAACGAAATAAGCTTTTTAATAAAATGCGTATGGGCGAAATCAGAGTTTTAATAGGCTCAACCTTTAAATTAGGTTTAGGTGTTAACGTGCAGAATAAATTAATTGCTATTCATCATCTTGACGTGCCGTGGAGACCTGCAGATATGACTCAAAGAGAAGGCAGAATTTTAAGACAGGGTAACGAAAACGCAGAAGTATATATTTACAGATATATTACCGAGGGTAGCTTTGATGCGTATTCATGGCAGCTGCTCGAAACTAAGCAAAGATTTATTTCGGGGCTTTTGTCAGGCTCTTTAACGGAGCGAAGTGGCACCGAAATCGATAATACAGTTTTAGATTATGCTGAAGTAAAAGCGTTGGCGGTAGGTGACCCTCTTATTAAAGAAAGAGTTGAAACTGCTAACGAATTATCAAGATATATGGCATTACAAAAGAAAACGATAGAATCGCATATGCTTCTTGAAAGGGAGCTTATGGAAATCCCCTCTAAAATTAAATATCAAAATGATTTAGTTGAAAAATGCAAAGCTGATATTGAATTTTATCAATCAAATAAGCGTGACTACAGCAAACAGGAAAGAAAAGCTTTAAGAGAGCAGATTTTTGAAGCCTTAGGCAGCAACATTCTTATGCAAAAGGAAACACCGCTTACTATGTATCAAGGCTTTCAGATAGTTTTACCCTCTAATATGACTGATAAAAAGCCATTCCTTTGGTTGCAGAAAACTGGAAAGTACTATGTATCAATGGGTGATACGGAAATTGGCACTCTTGTGCGTATTGATAATTTTTTGGATGACCTTGATAAGCATCTCGAAAAGCTCTTGAAAACTATAACAGAGCTTGAGCAAAAAGCGGTTGATGTCGAATCAGAGCTTTCTAAAAAAGACGATTATTCCGATAAAATTGAGGAAGTAAAACAACGCCTTGAAGCTATTGACAAGAAATTAGGAGTGAAGAAAAAATGAATGAAGTAAAAATGACTAATATACCATCTATGAATATAGGCAAGGTGGTTACGCAGTTGAGCGAAGCCTATAGCGGTGTTATAAAAAATAAATTACCCATAAAAACCTTACCGTCTGTAATGCTGTGGGGTCCACCCGGTGTAGGTAAATCGCAGGCAATAAGACAGATAGCAAGAGAAATAGAGAACGAAACAGGTAAAAAAACAGTTGTTACAGACGTTCGTTTGTTGCTTTTTAACCCCATAGATTTAAGGGGAATACCAACTTCTAATGAAGATAAAACTCTAGCGGTATGGCTTAAACCGCAGATATTTCAAATGGATGACAGTGAAGATGTTATCAATATACTTTTTCTTGATGAAATATCTGCCGCACCTCAATCTGTTCAGGCGGCGGCTTACCAGATAACTCTTGATAGAGTTGTTGGTGAGCATAAGCTACCCGATAACTGTATCGTTATTGCGGCGGGTAACAGAACAACCGATAAATCCGTTGCTTTTAAAATGCCTAAAGCACTAGCTAACCGTCTTTTGCATATTGAGGTGCACGGGAACTTTAAATCATGGAAGGAATGGGCAATAAAAAACGGAATTAATGATAAAGTAATAGGCTTTTTATCCTTTAGACAAAATTATCTTATGAATTTTGACTCTTCTTCGGAAGATTTAGCTTTCCCCACACCTCGATCTTGGGAAATGGTAAGCAACGTTTTGAATTTTGTAAGTGACGATTTAAATAAAGTATATTCACTTGTGGCGGGACTTGTAGGTACGGGTGTTGCCGTTGAATTCAGAACGTGGGCAAACATTTATAATACTTTACCTGATATCGAAGATATCTTTTTAGGTGAAAATCCACCGATGCCGAAATCGGCAGATGCTATGTACGCCTTAACGTCTGCCATGGTTACTTATGCCCGCGAAAATAAAAATGATTTACAGAAAATTGCAAATTCTATAAGATACGCTGATAAGATGCCGCCTGATTTCTCTACTGTTTTAATTAAGGATTATTTATATATAGAAAAAGATTTTATTAAAACGCTTATGACAATACCCGAGTTTAATAAATGGTATCAAACGAAGGGGAGGCTGTTAAATGGCTCTGTCTGAAGAACAAATAAGAGAATACGTTAAAAGACTTTTAGTAGCAAGAATGCGTTTGTTGTGTAAGCACGGCTTTTTCGGGCTTCTTCTTATGCATATGAAATTCGGTGTCGATGAAAACGTACCTACCGCATACACCGATGGTGTTAGAATTGTTTACGGTACAAAGTTTTTGGATAACTTAAGCGATAGTGAGCTTGACTTTACTATGATGCACGAGGTTATGCACGTAGCTTTACAGCATTGTTGGAGAGGTGTGCATTTTGAAGAAGTTCGATATAATATTGCTGCGGATATTGTAATTAATTCAAATATATTGTTAGAAAATAATATGGATTTAAACAGTATAACCCTAAAGAATTACGGGGTATTAATGCATTTGACCCCCGACGGAAGAGAGGGGAACGCATTCACTACTGAACAAGTTTATGAAATGGTTAATGTACCTGCGGGAAATAAGAGGGTACCTATATCCGGTAGCAACAAAGGTAAAATCAAAAGTGTGGATGTATCAAATAAAGATGAAGTTAGCGAAGCTACAGGAGAGAGTGCAGGTGAGGGATTAAGTGTCAAAGGCCGTGCTGTTAAGAGAAAAGGAAACGTTGAGCCGATGACAAGCTGGGATGACCATTCAAAATGGGGAGAATATGAAGAGGATGACAGCTTACAGGACGTTTGGGTTAAACGCTTTAAGGATGCGGCAGAAGCGGTTACTATAAAAGACCCGTCTAATGCCAGAGGAAATATGCCCGCCTTTGTAAAAAGAGCTCTCGAGGAGCTAACGAAGCCCCAAACGGATTGGAGACAAATACTTAACGAGTTCATTCAAGAGGAAGTAAACGACTATTCATTTTCACCACCTGATAAACGGTTTGACGACTCACCTTTTTATTTACCCGATTTTAATGAAAAGGATGAGCGTGTGAAAAATATACTCTTTATGATAGATACGTCAGCGTCAATGTCAGATAAAATGATTACCGCCGCATACTCGGAAGTAAAAGGTGCTATTGACCAATTTAATGGTAAGCTTGAGGGGTGGCTTGGCTTTTTTGATGCAGCAATAATTGAGCCACAGCCTTTTTCAAATGAGGAGGAGTTTAAAATAATACGTCCTGCAGGCGGTGGAGGAACAGATTTTCAAATTATATTAGAATACGTCTGGCATTATATGGCTTATGATTTACCCGCTTGCATCATTATTCTTACTGATGGTTTTGCACCGTATCCTAAAGAGCATCTTGCGTGTGGAATTCCTGTTTTGTGGCTTTTAAATAACGAAGACGTAACTCCACCCTGGGGTAAGATTGCAAGGATTAAGGTGTGAAGAAGTTTCCTGTTGTCCCAAAAACAGTACGTAAGGTGTGGTATTATATAATTGTAAATTATTATCACAACTACAGGAGGTACAAAGATGCTTTTTTATAGAATAACTGCAACGATTACTGAAAGTTCAAGTATTCCCGACTCACGACAAAGAGAAGAGTATCAGGATTATGCATCGACTTTTCCCAGCTTTAATGAAGTGTTTTATCAGAAATATAAAAAACAGTATTATTTCTTCGTAACAAGGGTTACCCATAAAAATATTACAATCGGTGCAGCTTTAAAAGGTGATAAAGATATCGAAGCTATGCTTGAAAAATATCTTGATTTTGTAAATATTGAGGTTGCCGATACTACAATTGAAGAAATAACGGTTAAAAGCTTAATTACTCTTTTACGCAAAGCTGACAGAAGCTTTTTTATTACGTCTACATATGATGTGCTTGAAACCTTGGATTTAATTGCTTTTGACAGACGTAGTGACGTAAAATACACAGAAAATCTTATTGTTGCAGATGAAAGTAAGGAAAAAATAATCCATAACGCAAAGGAAAGGCTTTTTAACGATTATTTTGCACCTGAAATTGAGAGAATTTATATGGGCAAAAACTGCGGAAAAATCAAAAACCACCCTGTACATTATTTAATAAAAACAGATGATAAGGATTCTCGAGAATTTGCCTGCAATAATTTGATATCGGCTTTATATAACAATAACCGCATTATGAATAAAAGATTTTGCACGTTGTTTCTTGACGACGATACCGATATTTATGACGATTCTCTTGAAATTATTTTTAAATCATGCGTGGGTGGAGCTGTTGTTATACAGCTTTCAAACGTAGATGAAAAAAACGGTAGATTCGCAAGACGAAAAAAAGACGTTATTATTGAAGTTTGCGACTTGATAAATAAATATAAAAATACAATTCTTACAATACTTTGTTTACCTGCAGAATGTGAGAAACTTAAAAATGTATTTATGGAAAGGTTGCCCTATGTTTCCTTTGTCGAGATTTCAGAGGATAAGGTTACGGGTGAAGAAGCGAAAGCATATCTTAAAATGCTTGCAAGAAAGAGCAAAATATCAGTTGATAAAAAGCTGTTTTCAAAATTAACAGAGAACACTTATTATAATCAGGCAAATCTTCAGAATATGTTTGATGACTGGCTTTCAGATAAGTTAAAAACTAAAATATACCCTCAATATAAAAACGTTGAAACGGTTAAGGTCGCTCAGCTTAAAACTGCACCTAAAGGCGATGCGGTAAAAGAGCTACAACAACTTATAGGTCTTGATAACGCAAAAAAAGTTATAACACAAGCCATTAATTTTTTTAAAGTTCAAAAGCTTTATGCAGATAAAGGTGTATCTTCCGAAAGACCGGCAATGCATATGATTTTTACGGGTAATCCGGGAACCGCAAAAACTACCGTAGCAAGACTTTTTGCACAGATTATGAAGGATAACGGTATTTTGTCAAAGGGTGATTTATACGAAGTCGGTAGGGCAGATATAGTAGGTCAGTATGTAGGTCAAACCGCACCGCTTGTTAAGAGTCTGTTCAGTAAAGCAAAGGGGAGCGTTTTGTTTATTGATGAAGCGTATTCACTCGTTGATGATAGGGACGGGCTTTATGGCGACGAGGCTATAAATACCATTGTTCAGGAAATGGAAAATAACCGTGAGGATACAGTAGTTGTTTTTGCAGGCTATCCTGATAAAATGGAAGGTTTTTTAGATAAAAACCCCGGTCTTCGTTCACGAATTGCTTTCAACATTCCTTTTGATGATTATGACGAAAATGAGCTTTTGCAGATAGCTGAGCTTATCGCTGAAAAATCAAAAATGCGTTTTACCGATGAAGCAAAGCTTAAGTTAAAAGACTTGTTTGCAGAAAACAAAAAATCTGCGGATTTCGGTAACGGCAGATTTGTAAGAAACGTGTTTGAAAAAGCCAAAATGGAGCAGGCAAACAGGTTGGTTGATATGGCGTATAATGACGTTACAATTGAAGTAATATCGACTCTTACTGAAAGTGATATTGTAATACCTGAGAAAGCTAAAGCACAACACATCTGCAGAATCGGTTTTTAGTATGAGTACCCCGTTAAATATATCTGTGGAAGAGCTTTCGCTTATATGCTTTGAAGATTTTGAAAATCAAAATTATCCATTGAGATTGGCATATTATAAAGATAATAAATATTTCTACAAAGGTGAATTTTCAGCCCGTACAAACGGAATAGGTGAAACCCGTTCATTCAGAGCTTATCTGAATGAATTTATAAAAAGCTATAAGCCTAAATTGATTAATAAAGAAAAAGATTTATGGCTTGCTTTAAAATCCAACGGCGAATTTGTTGTTACAAAAGGTGAGCAAGGCAAAAGAGCTTCACCCTTATCAAAGGATGAAGCCCTTTTGTTTAACCTTATTTGCTATATAAATCTCGTTAGATTTTGGGATGATTTTAACGAAATACGAAATATTAATTCCGAAAAAACACCTGTTGTTATAAAACTGTCAAAAGACTTTAGCCTTTGTTCTGCTTTCACTTTAAATTGTTTACTTAATATATCAGAGAAACTGAATAGGCGTCTTGTTATCCAACAGAGTGATGATTAGTAGCAACAACTTAGAACTGTTAAATTTGCGTTTAATAATGGTATATAAATAATTCACTCCACCACTCGCTTCAATTCTTCCCAAATCTTAACCATTGCGTAGGTGTCAAGCTCGCAGTATTTGAGAAGGTTTTTGCGGGTGGTTTTTTGCTCCTCTTTCGGCATATCCTTGATTTTCGGGAATATGCTCATAGCCTCCCCGCCGTTATGTATCTGATCAAGATTTTTATAATTAAGCTCAGGGTCATTGGGGAATATGGCAGGTAAAACGCTTTTTATTGAAAAGCTTCCTCCCATAGCCTTGTTGTAATAGTAACCACTCTGGAAAGGTACAAGCAAATCTTTAATATTGCTTTCAATATTTAATAAATGATCTGCTAAATCAGGGAAGGTTTCTGCAAGTTCTTTTATTCTTCCACATTCAAAGGCTTTGTAGTATGCAATAACACAAACGTTCATCGGTATATCCTTGCAAAGTCTTTCCGCTAAAGCTCGTCTTGGGTCTGTGCCCGATTCTGCAAGAAATTCCTTGTGCTTTAATTCTCCGCCTTCTTTTTCGATGTAGTGAAGGGAATATTGGAATGGTATCTGTGAGTAAGGCTTAGTACCTATGTATTCAGGTATAATAGGTTGAACTGTTTCAAAATCGAGAAAATAAAGGGGGGAGGAGAGCGTATCTAAAAATTCACCAACGCCGACTTTATCTACGTAAGTACCCTTGTTCTCAAGGTAATGGGATATCTGGCGAATAAGTATCGGGTTTGTAATACTTTCCTCGGTGATTAAATCTTCATATTTGATTTTACCCTGCTTGTAAAAATTGATTTTCTTATCAAAGTGCAAAGATCTGCCGTAAAGGTCAAAAACAGAGGGCTGGGGGATATGCCTTGAGCAATAATTCCAAAATCCGCAATGATAGGGCTTTTCGCAAGCGGTTGATAAATCAATAGGAGGCTCAACTTCTGATTTAAGTATCAATTCTGCAACGTTGAGGTTAGTTTTGATATTTGCACTTTCAAAGAAAACAGCCTCGCTGATATCTGAAATTTTGAAAAGCTTGTGAATATCAAGCGTGCCGTCAAAAACATATTTATTATTTATGTGTATAAGATATGTGCCCGTTACGTTAACGCCACAGCTTTCAAGAACGTATTTCTGATACGCTACGTCTGCCGCATAAATCTGCTTGTCCTCGTGGGTTGAGCTTTTTACCTCATAAATTGCCCAACCGTTGCCATCTTTTTTGAGAATATCAACGGCACAGTAAAGCTTGTTAAAATCAAATGATGCTTCGCAGATAACAGGTGTACCCTTAGCCATTTCGGCTTTTGTATTCTCAATCATTTTTGAAAGGTCAAGCTTTTCGCCGTTGTAAGCGGTAACCTCAACAAAATCACCGAAAAGCCCCATTGCCAAATCTCCAACAATATTACCGTTTGTCATTCTTTCCTGAAGGCTATCGTCAACGGTAAGCTCATCGGGCTTATATTTTCTGAGCCACGCAATTTTTGGGCATTGCCAAAGACCGCAGTATTTAGATTTTGAAAAATTAAAACTCATTCAAAATACCCCGTGTATT
This sequence comes from Acutalibacteraceae bacterium, assembly GCA_045648585.1. Lineage (GTDB taxonomy): Bacteria > Bacillota > Clostridia > Oscillospirales > Acutalibacteraceae > DTU089. The sequence goes on along the minus strand of JAZROI010000075.1, from coordinate 1,067 downwards.
CAATTTTCATTGTGCTGTTTGGGAATAAGTAGTTATATATATCAACAAAATAATCGTCCGTCATACTTGCTATATAATCAACAACAACCTGGTTCGGTTCTGTTTCTTCGTATGGAATCGCTCTTTTGTAATGAGCTTCATTTACGTAGTCAATATGGTGGGTGAATATAGGTGAAGATTTGTTATTGTTCTTTAAATCGTTAAGTAGCTTTTCGTAGAGCTCTGCCATCATGGGCTTTACGGTTTTATAAGCCTCGCCAACGGTTTCTTGCTTGTAAATAAGCGAATAGTTGTCGGATTTTGCCTTTTTCAAAGCTTCGAAATGTTCTTCATCCATTTTGATATACGGCTTCCCGTAACTGTTTTCGATTATGTTAACAATAAGGTTGTTTATAATCTGAGCATTGTAAACTCCAATTGTGCCGTCATCAAAATCCTTGTTACAGATTATTTTTGCTCTGTCTGCATCCTGCCTGTCCTTGCCTAAGTAAGCAATTATATCTGAAATTCGCATCACACAGCCTTCAAGCGTTGCGGGCACTAAAAGTTTTTTAACGTTATCCTTATTTATATAGCAAGCTTCAATCTGCTCATCAAAAGCCGCGAAGCTGCCAAGCGTTTTGGGGTGATATTCGCATAATTCCATTTCGCCGTCGTGGGCAGCAATTCCGTTAAGAGTTTGCAAACTGATATTGTAAGGGAAAATCTTATCAAGCACTCGTACGGAATGTATATTATGGCTGAAATGTCTGCCTGTATGCTCAAAATAAAGTTGGTCTAAAAAATCCTCGCCTGCGTGACCGAAAGGGGTGTGACCTATATCGTGACCCAAGGCAATAGCCTCAATCAAATCAAGATTTAAATTAAGGGTTTTTCCTATAGTTCTTGCGATTCGCGAAACTAATTGAACGTGCAAAGCACGTCTTGTTATATCATCATTTTTATAAAAAGAAAACACTTGAGTTTTATCGGCATAACGGTTATAAAAGGGGCAGTGCATTATTTTATCAATATCGCGAATAAAAGGTGTTCAAGTCGGAGGCCAAGCGGTCTTAGGAAGACAATTT
>JAZROI010000074.1:0-5280 GCA_045648585.1 Acutalibacteraceae bacterium | reverse complement strand
CCATACGTTATAGCAAAGAGTAAGGCCTGTGTAATTCCAATTAAGCATACCGTTTTCTACGTAGTAATAACTGCCATAATGATATACAAGTCCTGTATAGTTCCAATTGAGAACGCCGTTTTCCACGTAGTAATAATCGCCATAATGATACGCAAGACCTATGTAATTCCAATTGAGGACACCGTTTTCTACGTAATACCATACGTCATAGTAATTGGTAAGTCCGGTATAATCCCAATTAAGCATACCGTTTTCTACGTAGTAATAACTGCCGTAATGATATACAAGTCCTGTATAGCTCCAATTGAGAACGCCGTTTTCTACGTAATAATAACTACCGTAATGATATACAAGGCCGGTATAGTTCCAATTAAGAATACCGTTTTCTACGTAGTACCATACATTATAATAATTCACAAGACCGGTGTAGGTATCTTGAAACCTGCCGTTGTTTACGTAGTACCACTGATTTTTGTAGAAAACTAAAGTTTCAGAATAATCAATTTCAGCGTTGTTGTAGTAATAAAGAATGCCGTCTATTTCTATTAAAGTCGGGTCAGGTGAGATATCCGAGGTATCGTCATACGTAAAGCTAAGTTGTCTTAAGGTGGAGCTTGAATAATTGGGAGAGGTGCTTAAATCATAAAAGAAAACACCGTTTTTGTAAGTGAAGCCATAAATGAGCTGGTTTTTATTCTGTTGAGTGTCAATAGTGAATATTACTACAGATGTTTTTGCTTTTATATTATATTTGTAAATAGAATCAGGTGTTGAATAGTAAATATATTGTCCGTCGGTTGTAAGCATTGAATAGTTGCCGACCCAATTACTCCAATTGTAGTCTAAGTCTAGCACAACGCTTTCGTCAGATTTCTTTACCAATTTTTCGTCGTTTTCATCTATATAATAGAATTCGTTATCAAGGTAAATAATTTGAGAGGAAGAATTTTTCCAAAAAGCATCTTCGTAGCGGGTGTCTATTGCGCCAACAAAGTAATCGTTTGCATCGTGATTAGATTCTTTTATCGCTTCGTCAGAAAGTAAAAAGTTGTTGTGGAAAACCCTTCCGGTAACGTCAGGCACAGGGTCATCGAAGGTAACGTCAACGTGATAGGGGGTGCCGTCAAGGTATACAATATTCCATGCATGGCTTAATTCTCTTGAAGTGCAAATATCAGTAGGAATGCCGATTTTTTCTGCTAAATATTTAAAGGTTTTAGAGTAGCCTTGGCAAACAGCAGTGCCCTTGACTAAAAGTCCGTAGATAGTATAGGATTCATCAGGGGTAGTGCCGTTTAAATAATTATCGTAATCATATTCGCAAAGAGCTATAAGCCTGTCATGAATAAGAAGCAGCTTTTCTGCATCTGTTAAATTTGAGTTATCTGCGATACCCTCAAGAATTTTGTCGGCAGCACTTCTGCATTGCTGTAACTGTTGAGAGTAAACTTCTTCTGTGTAGTCGGGCTTATAATTTATAATAATACTTGCAAGCGTTGGGTTTTCACTAACTACATATGAATAACCAATTCTTTTAACGTGGAATGCTTCGATGAGATCGCTATATATATAATTAATAATAGCATCAGCATTTTCAGGCGAATAAGGAATATTATAATGTGAAATATCAATATCTGAAACACAGCGTGTAATACTGTCTTCTATATATTTTTCCAATTTAGCTATGTCAACCTCACCTGTGATGTTATCTAATGAGGTGGTATAACAATCATTTGGAATTTGGGATTGGTTATTTGTATCACCGGCAAGGGTAGTTAAGGATAGTGTAAAAAATATCAATAATGTGAATGAAAATGCAAATAAAACACGCCCGAAGATTTTCATAGTATCAAATATCCTTTCAAGTAGTAGTAAAAGAATAGTCACATATTTATTTTATCACCCGCAAAGTAAACAGTCAATAGTTGCAAACGTTAATGAATTTTATTCAAAAAGACGAAAAACGCATTTGCCGAAGCAAAATGCGTTTTTCTTGGGGTAAATATGGAAAATAAGGAGATAGGAATGAAAACGTGTAAGGAACGGTTTCCCGTCCCGTTGATTACACTATAATCTATAATATTTAATTGCGTATTAAATAGATGTTAACAAATTAAGATTTTTAATGAATTTTTTGTGAATTCAAAATTTGATTATTATAAATATTTAGCATTAAAGCTTTGACGTAAATCAATTGAGCCGTCTTGATGAATGGTAGTAATTGTTACGCCCTGCTGCCAATCCTTTTCGTCAAGGTGCATACCATTGTAATCGCCTAAATTATATGCACCGTAGCTACCGTATTGATTGTAAACGAGAAGAATACCCTCGTATTTTGCCGCCCAGTCGTTAACATGGTCGTGACCGCAGAAAATAGCTTGTGAACCGTTTCTTTTCATAGCTTCAAAAAGACCGCTGTTGTAGGGTGAACAACCTACGCTTTCGAACATTCTTCCGTAAAGAATTTCCGCTTTCCCGGTAGGCACGAATTTGCCCTCTTCGTTACGGTAGAAAACCTCTTCATATTCTTTGATCGGAATATGCATATACAACATTGATTCAACCTTACCGTAGGCTTCTTTTAAAGCTTTTATTTCTTTTTCGTACCAGGCAATTTGTGATTTCTTTATGTAATCGTAGCCCTCAGGTAAATCGGCAGGTACACCGTCGATTTTTCTGTGGCTATCTACCATATCACGACCTGAGTCAAAGAAAATAAGGCTTTGCTTTAATTCTTTTTCAGAGTTCATAATATTTACAATAAAGTTACCGAAGCCGAAAAGTGAAGGGTCACCGAATTTTGACAGACAATGAGGATAATCGCAGATGCTCTTGAAAATGAGATATTTATAATACTCTTTTTCATCTCTTGCTTCGTGATTACCGAAAACGTATACCCAATAAACGCCTATTTCCTCCATCATCTGAGCAAACTGAATTGCTTCAATCTGTTGGAATCTACCTAAAATATTGTCACCTGTGAAAATAACAAGGTCGGGTTTTTCGTCGCGAATCTGGTCAACCATTTTCTGAAGAGTTTTATTGTTTTTATCATTATCAGGGCACATATGAAGGTCGGTTGTAGCGAGAATTTTAAAATCGCCGTTATCAATTGTGCCGTCATCCTTGAATTTTGCGATATAGGTAGCAGTATCGTTTTCTTTGATGATTTTAACCTTTGTGCCTACTTTAGGAATATCTACTGCAGATAAAAAGCAGTTCCCTGCTAATTTACCGTTAGTTGCTTTATGAATTACTTTTTCAACCTCAATAGTAGCTTTTATTAAGTTTTGCTGTATAAATGTTCTTATGGGTTTCATGCAAAAGCCTCGTTTCATTATTGATGGAACTATACTATCACACTTTTCTTTTTATTTCAATAAAACTAAATTTATTTCGTCACACTAAATTTACAATTCTTTTAGTTGCTTTTCGTTGACATTGTAATATGAGGTATGGTATATTATAAAAGTACAATTGTGATTACATTTGAGAGTGTAATCGAGTTTTTCAAGTACTTTGAAAGGAAGATTTTTAAATGAAAAAAAGTATTTCAATTATACTTTGCTTGAGCCTTGTTTTATGCTCATTATTCTCTATCGGCTCAGTTGCTTTTGCAGCCGAAGCTTCAATAGCAGGAGATTTATTGAGCGTTAAAACAGACGGTGTTTTTAATGATACCATTACATACACTGTTAGCCTTAAAGGTGGCGTAAACCTTACAGGTGCGGTTGTTTGGGCGGTTTATGACCCTAACGTTTTAGAGGTCGTTTCTGCAGGACAGGCACAGGGCTCCCCTATATCAGGAATGTATACAGAGGGTCCGGTAGAAGGCAAAGCTGATACACACACGATAGCTTATCTTAGCATGTCAGAGTATAAAAACGGTAATGCTGATATTCAGTTTATGCAGTTTACTTTTAAAGTAAAGGGAACTGCAAGACCGCTTACTACTGTGTCATTCCGTTGTAGAGAGTTTGTAAGTGACACACCTGAAAATAATATAGACCAAGGTGATGATTACGAGCCCTTCTACACTTGGACAGGCACAACTCTCAGCACAACTCACGTTCTTTCTGCTACAATGTTTGAGGGTGGAGTAACTGTTGAATGGGAGCCTACAATCGGTGCAACAAGTTACGTTGTTTACAAAATTGTTGACGGTTATTGGGTAGAGCTTACAAGAACAACAGAAAGCTCATACGTAGATTATGACGTTGCTAATAATAACGTTTATCAATATACTGTAAGAGCTTGTAATGAAAACGGTTTGAACTCAAATTTTGAGCAGGGTGTTACAGTTTGCTATTTACTTGCCCCTTCATTATTATGGCTTTCACCCAGCGGTAACAATGTTATGGCTTCATGGTCCGCTATGGAGGGTGTAACAACATACCGTCTTTACAGAAGAGCAGTACATGAAAACGGTGACAGAGGTGAGTGGGTTGCTGTTGGTACAACAGACAAAACATCTTATGTTGACTCAACTGCTACATTGTTCCATTGGAATAATTTTGAGTATTCAATTTGCTCTGTTTCAGGTAACAACGAAAGCCCTAAATATACACTTGCTCAAATACGCACAAACACAAGGCCTAACGTAACACTTTCTTTAGGTGGCGATAACATCTGGCATTGCTATACAAACGGTCTTTTAAATAATGATTACAGAGGTCTTGTTGAATACGGCGGTAGCTGGTTCTACGTTAAGAACGGTGCAGTTGATTGGAATTATACAGGTTTTGTGGAGTTTAATGGTGCTGTATATTACGTAGTAAACGGTTATCTTGATGGTAGCGCAACGACCCTTGTGTACTATGATGGTGCATGGTATTACGTTGAAAACGGTTACGTTAATACAAGTAGCACAACCCTTTGCAGTTATAATGGTGGATGGTACTATGTTAAGAACGGTGTAGTTGATTGGAATTATACGGGCCTTGTAGAATACAATGGTATATGGTACCACGTGGTAAACGGTTACCTTGATTGGAACGTAACAACTCTTACATGCTACGAGGGTTATTGGTATTACGTTGAAAACGGTCAGATTAATTGGAATGCAAATACCCTTTACTGTTATAACGGCGAATGGTATTATGTGCAAAACGGTGCTGTTAGCTGTAATTACACAGGTCTTGTGGAATACAATGGCGCGTGGTATTACGTTGTTAATAGTTTCCTTGATTGGAACGTAACAACTCTCACATTATATAACGGTGCTTGGTATTACGTTGAAAATGGTGCGATCAATTGGAACAGTGATACTCTTTGTTGCTA
>JAZROI010000073.1:0-1942 GCA_045648585.1 Acutalibacteraceae bacterium | reverse complement strand
CTTATCTCTTCAATTTCCTTTCAAAAGAAGCAGTTGCTACTCTTGCATCTCTTGCAATCGCTGGTAAAGATGAATACATCAGCAACAAAATCTTTGCAGGCGCTGTTGAAGGCCGTATCAAAAAGCAGATTAAAGAAATCTGTCTTCTTGAACAGGCATTCGTTCGTTCAGACCTTTTTGACGGCACAGTAGCAGGTTACGTTGCTCAGGTTGCTAAGAACAACAACGCTGACGTTAACGTTGTAAGCTTTGTTCGTCTTGAAAAAGGTGAAGGTCTCGAGAAAAGAGAAGATAATTTTGCTGACGAAGTTGCCAGCATGATGAAATAAGATTTCAATGGGGCGGCTTTCATACGAGAGCCGTCCATAATGTTTTGTATGAATAACCAAAATTTTGGTATACTTTATAAAGTGGTGATATAAATGGAAAGAAAAGTCGGTACTGTATCAAGAGGTATTCGTTGCCCAATCATCAGAGAAGGTGACAACCTTGTTGAAATCACAGTAAATAGTGTACTTGAAGCTGCTGAAAGTGAAGGCTTTGAGCTTCGCGACAGAGATGTTATCGCTCTTACTGAATCAATAGTTGCTCGTGCTCAGGGTAACTACGCTAAGGTAGAGGACATTGCTGCAGACGTTAAAGCGAAGCTTGGCGGTGAAACTGTAGGTGTAATTTTCCCTATACTTTCAAGAAACCGTTTTGCTATCTGCCTTAAGGGTATTGCAATGGGTGCTAAGAAGGTTGTTCTTATGCTCAGCTATCCCAGCGACGAGGTTGGTAACTCACTTTTAACTTATGACCAGCTTGACGATGCAGGTGTTAACCCTTATTCAGACGTTCTTTCTCTTGAAAAGTATAGAGAGCTTTTCGGTGAAAACAAGCATGAATTCACAGGCGTTGACTACGTTGCTTATTATAGTGAAATTATTAAATCTACAGGTGCAGAGGTTGAAATAGTTTTCGCAAATCAAGCTAAGACAATTCTTGATTACACTGACTGCGTTCTTACTTGCGATATTCACACAAGACAGAGAACAAAGAGAATTCTTAAGGCTGCAGGAGCAAAGGTAGTTTGCGGTCTTGACGATATTCTTACCGCACCCGTTAACGGTAGCGGATGCAATGAAGCTTACGGCCTTTTAGGTTCAAATAAATCTACTGAAGATACAATCAAGCTTTTCCCAAGAGAATGCAGAGGCTTAGTTGATGATATTCAAGCTGAAATTCTCAAGAGAACAGGTAAGCACGTTGAAGTTATGATTTACGGCGACGGTGCATTTAAAGATCCTCAGGGTAAAATCTGGGAGCTTGCTGACCCGGTTGTTTCACCCGCTCACACTGACGGTCTTATCGGTACTCCTAACGAGCTTAAGCTTAAATATCTTGCTGATAACGATTTCAAGGGTCTCTCAGGTGCAGAGCTTAAAGAAGCAATTTCTAACAGTATTAAAGCAAAATCAGGTAGCCTTGTAGGTAATATGGCTTCTCAGGGTACAACTCCAAGACAGCTTACTGACCTTATCGGTTCACTTTGTGACCTTACAAGTGGTTCAGGTGATAAAGGTACACCTATTATTCTCGTTCAGGGTTATTTCGATAACTACACAGATTAATAGAATTCATTAAGCTTACGGAGGTTTATATTATGGAACTTGCAAAAAGACCTGAAAACATGGAAAGAATTACCACAAAAGAACTTGCAGATAAATTTATTGAAGAGCAGGTTGCAGAAGTCAGAGCACAGGTAGGGGACAAGAAAGTTCTTCTCGCTCTTTCCGGCGGCGTTGATTCATCAGTTGTAGCAGCTCTTTTAATTAAGGCTATCGGTAAACAGCTTGTTTGCGTTCACGTTAACCATGGCCTTATGAGAAAAAACGAAAGTGAAAACGTTGTTGAGGTTTTCGGCAAAGAGCTTGACGCTAACCTTATTTACGTTGACGCA
>JAZROI010000072.1:0-9300 GCA_045648585.1 Acutalibacteraceae bacterium | reverse complement strand
CTGCATGAGCCATCCAGTCAAACTTACCTGAATCAACAATGCAACCGCCAACTGCAGCGCCGTGGCCATCCATATATTTTGTTGTAGAATGAGTGACAATATCTGCGCCCCATTCAAAAGGACGGCAACCGACAGGAGTTGCAAAGGTGTTGTCAATAATAAGAGGAACACCGTGAGCGTGAGCCGCATTTGCAAATTTTTCAATATCAAGAACTGTAAGAGCAGGGTTTGCAATAGTTTCGCCGAAAACAGCCTTTGTGTTAGGCTGGAAAGCTGCATTAAGCTCTTCCTCTGTGCAGTCGGGTGAAACGAATGTGAAATCAATACCCATTCTTTTCATTGTTACTGCAAAAAGGTTATAAGTTCCACCGTAAATAGTTGATGATGAAACAACGTGGTCACCGCAGGAAGCAATGTTGAAAATTGCGTAGAAGGATGCTGCCTGACCCGAAGAGGTAAGCATAGCTGCAGTAGCGCCCTCAAGCTCTGCTATTTTAGCGGCAACGTAATCGTTCGTAGGGTTTTGAAGTCTTGTATAGAAATAGCCGTTTGCTTCAAGGTCGAAAAGCTTACCCATATCTTCGCTTGTTGCGTATTTAAAGGTTGTGCTTTGAACTATCGGAATCTGGCGGGGCTCACCGTTGCCGGGTGTATAGCCGCCTTGCACACATTTTGTTTCTATTTTAAAATCACTCATTGTAATACTTCCTTTCGAGTGTGGTTTATAAAGTTAAAGTTTTACTAGTCTTTGATAAGAATTACACACCAATAGAATGTACGGGCATCTTTTGTATATGCACCGATACCTATTTTTGTAAATTCATCACTTAACAAAGCTTTTTTTGATTGTTGATTTTTCATCATCGCCTCGACAGCAGATTTATGGCTGTAAGAGGATGATATTATTATTTTGTCAGCATATTCATAGCTGATACCAGCGTAGTCAAGGTATTTGTAGTAGTAAGAGCCATCAAAGTTTGTAAATGCAGTACCTGTTTTAGTAGCATATTCTTCTGCGGCAATTCTTGCTATATTTGAAAGGTCTTCAGAATAAACTACGTAGTTCTTTTCGAAATCCGCTTGCACTCTGTAGGTGTTGACTAAACTTGTAAATTCAGCACCGTTTTCGGTGAATTCAAAATTACCGATAGGCTTTGTTGACAAGAAGCCCGCAGCAGTTTTTAGAATAATTAAAACGTCGTCTAAAGATATCTTGCCGTTTTTATCAATATCTGCCGTTTGAAAATCAAGCCCCTCAACCGTTTCAGTATATATTCCCGTAGCTATCATAAGAGCAATACGGGCATCCTGAATAGTTACGAAAGAGTCGTTGTTGATGTCGCCGTAAAGACGCGTTACTTGTATAGCCCCAAAGGGCATAGAAACCATAAAAACGATAATGGACACAAGAACAACAGCTATTATTGCTTTTAGTTTTTTGTTCATTTTACCACCTAAATACATTGTGAAAATATAATAATACCCTAATTTAAAATATTGATAGTTAATTATACTATATATAAGATTAAAAATCAAGAATTAAAAGTTAACGTTTTGTTAAGTAAATGGTGTGGCTTCCTTGGGTTTGTATATTGACAATCACAAAAAATCAAGTATAATAATCTCAAATAAATATTATTAATCTGCCACCGGGTAGTAGATGAAGCTTTCATCCGTTGCATATCGTTAGGTCTTTGAAGATATGCAAACGGATTTGTTTTTTTATATGGAGGTAAAATTATGTCTGTAAAAAATCCTTTTAAAACGTTAAGTAGGTTTGAATGGCTTTTGTGGATATGCTCCAATTTAATTATTATAGTGAGCTTTTTATTGGGGAAGGAATTTGATTTTTTAGTGCTTGTGGCATCTCTTGTAGGGGCGACGGCTTTGATATTTGTTGCGAAGGGTGACCCATTCGGTCAAATAATGACCGTGGTTTTTGCTGTTTTTTATGCGGTGATTTCTTATAGATTTAATTATTACGGTGAAATGATAACTTATATCGGAATGACCTCACCTATGGCAATAGCCGCAACGGTAGAATGGTTAAAAAATCCGTTTGAAAAGGGTAAGGCAGAGGTTGAAATTAAAAAACTTACGCGTAAAGGCTGTGTCATCTTATGGGGCTTAACCTTTGTTGTAACTTTCGCTTTTTACTTTATACTTAAAGCTTTTGATACACCGAATTTATTTTTCAGTACCGTTTCAATAGCAACAAGCTTTCTTGCATCAGGCTTAACTTTTTTGAGAAATCCTTATTATGCATTGGCATACGCGGGGAATGATATCGTTTTAATAATTCTATGGATTCTTGCGAGTATGGTTGAGCCTGAAAATACACCTATGATAGTTTGTTTTATAATATTTTTTATAAACGATACTTACGGCTTTATAAACTGGAAAAGAATGAGAAAAAGGCAAAGCATTAAAAGTAAAAAGTAAAATCACTTTCAACTTTCCGTTTTACAAATATTTTATGATATGATATACTCAAAGAAAAAGAATACTCTAAGACTTTAAGGAGTTGATTTTATGAGATACAAAATTATAGGCGAAACCTTACCCGTTGTTGTTTGTGACGTTGAGGCGGGCGAAAGCATTATTACCGAAAGAGGTAGTATGAGCTGGATGAGTCCTAATATGAAAATGGATACTTCTGCAAGAGGCGGCATAGGTAAGGCTTTGGGCAGAATGTTTTCAGGCGATTCTATATTCCAAAATAAATATACTGCAATGGGAGGTGTTGGCCAGATTGCTTTTTCTTCAAGCTTTCCCGGCTCAATAAAGGTTGTCAATATTACACCGGCTGAGCCCTTTATAGTTCAAAAAGGCGGGTTCCTTGCGGCTACAGAGGGTGTTGAGCTTTCAGTTCATTTTCAAAAAAGATTAGGCTCAGGCTTTTTCGGTGGTGAGGGCTTTATTATGCAAAAGCTTTCAGGCACGGGCACAGCGTTTGTTGAAATCGACGGTCACGCTTACGAATATGAATTAGCACAAGGTCAATCTATGATTGTAAATACAGGTTATCTTGCCGGTATGAGTGCTACTTGCTCTATCGACGTTCAGGCTATTCACGGTGCTAAAAACGTTTTATTTGGTGGGCAGGGGATTTTCCACACTGTTGTACAGGGTCCCGGAAGAGTTGTTTTACAGAGTATGCCCATAACAAACCTTGCAAAAACACTTACACCGTATATTCAGCTTCAGCAACCACCCGAAATAAATATAGGCGGAGGAAATCATTGATGAAAATATTAATTGCATCCGATATTCACGGCTCTTTAAAATATTGTAAAGAGCTTGTTGAGAGATATAACGAAGAAAAGTGCGACAAGCTCATTCTTTTAGGTGACGTGCTTTACCACGGACCGAGAAACGATTTGCCTGAGGAATACAATCCTAAAGGGGTTATTGCTCTTCTTAACGGTATGGCAGACGAAATACTTTGCGTAAGAGGTAACTGTGAGGCAGAGGTTGACGATATGGTGCTCTCTTTCCCTGTTCTTGCAGAGTATGCAATTCTTTACCATAAGGAAAGACTCTTTTTCTTGACTCACGGTCACAAGCTTAACCCTCAGAATTTACCTAAATTAAAAAAGGGTGACGTTCTTTTCAACGGTCACACTCACGTGAGCAAAATTGAAATGCTTGAAAACGGTATTTTATATGTAAACCCGGGCTCTGTTTCAATCCCTAAAGAAAATACACCGAGAGGGTATATTATCGTTGATGATAATGCTATTATCCATAAGGATTTAAGCGGAAATAAAATTAAAGAGTATGTTTTATAATGAAAATGCCTTAACGGTTTTGTGACCGTTAAGGCATTTTTGATATTTATAATTCGATTTTCTCACATTCGCATCCGAGTAACTGGTTACTTACTTTATCGGGCTGATGACCGCCAACAAAAAGAGTAATCTTTCCGTCTGGTGTAACTCTGTCACCGTTTTCAAGAGTCGCTTTAAGCCAATATGTATCAATTTCGAATTCAAGAGTAGCACTTTCACCTGCATCAAGATTTGTTGATTTAATACCACAAAGCTGGAAGTGGGGAGTGTAGGTTCTTGAATCGGTAAACTGAGCATAAACCTGAGTTTTTTCGATACCGCTTCTGTCACCCTCGTTTTTAACGGTAACTGAAATCTTAACCGTATCATCATTTTTTTCAATAAGCTTTGCATCTGAATAGCCGAACTTTGTATACGAAAGACCGAAGCCGAAGGGGTAGAGTGCGTCACCCTCAATGAAACGGTAGGTTTTGCCTTTCATATTATAGTCGATGAAATCGGGTAACGGATGCTCACCGTCGTAAATTGTAACGGGAGTTTTACCGCAGGGGTTAGAGTCACCCGAAATTGTTTTTGCAATAGCAAGACCGCCCTGAGAGCCGGGGTACCAAGCGTGAATTATAGCTTTTGCGTGGTTACGGACTTTTTCACCTAAATCAACAGAGCTACCGCACATGATAACAACGATAACGTTGTCGCATACGTCGCAAACAGCCTCTGCTAATTTCTGCTGAGTTTTGGGAAGATAAATATTCTTCTTATCACCACAGGCGGTGTAATCGTTATCAAAGCCTGTATCCTCACCCTCAATAGAGCAGTCAAGACCGAGTGCAAGTATAGTGATATCAGCACTTGCGGCGGCAGCGGCACCGTCGCTTATCATATTACCAAAGCCACTCCACTCGTTGATTTTTTCGTGGCAATAGTTACAGCCTCTTTCAACTGTGATATCTGCATTGGTGAAAACTCGTCTGATACCGTCGGCAACTGTTATATATTCTGAAGCGTATGCATTATAGTTACCCTCAAGAGCAGTAACGGAAAGAGAGTTAGGCCCGATTACTGCAATACGCTTTGATGTGTTTTTATCAATGGGGAGATAATTATCATTTTTAAGAAGTGTAATACACTGTTCAGCGGCTTTAAGATTTAATTCCTTATGCTCTTTGCAGTCAAGCTTTGAATAGGGGATGTCTGAATAAGGTCTTACCTCTTCAAATTCACCTAAAAGGAATCTAATCATATAAAGTCTTTCAGCAGCTTCTGTAATCTGCTCTTCTGTGATAAGGTCTTCCTCGTATGCGTCAACGAGAGCATCGTAAGTTTGACCGCAGTTAAGGTCGCAGGAGTTTTTAAGAGCAACCGCCGCAGCCTCTGCGCGTGTTTCAACGAATTTGTGGAATTCATAAATATCCTGTAAAGCACCGCAGTCTGAAACGAAGTAACCGTCGAAGCCCCAACGTTTTCTTAAAATTTCACCTGTTAAATAGGAATGTGCACAGCAAGGCTCACCGTTTGTACGGTTATAAGCACCCATAACGCCTGCAACCCCCGCTTTAACTGTTTTTTCGAATGCAGGTAAGTAAGTTTCGAAAAGGTCGTGAGGTGTAGCGATTGCATCAAAGCCGTGACGGTCTTTTTCGGGACCCGAATGAACGGCAAAATGCTTTGAACAAGCGGCACTCTTTAAGAATTCACCGTCACCCTGAATGCCTTTGATGAATGCGGTACCTAAAGTCGCGGTAAGATATGGGTCTTCACCGAAGGTTTCCTGACCGCGTCCCCAACGGGGGTCACGGAAAATATTGATATTGGGAGCCCAATATGTGATACCTTTAAAAATATCACGATCGTTATATTCAACGTGCTTATTATATTTAATTCTGCCCTCTGTTGAAATTACGTCTGCAATAGTGTTGATAAGCTCGGGGTCAAAGGTTGCCGCCATAGCGATAGTATGGGGAAAAACCGTAGCAGTTCCTGAGCGGGCAACACCGTGAGCACCTTCGTTCCACCAGTTGTAGTCGTTGATACCTAATCTTTCGATTGCAGGTGAGGTATAAAGAAGCTGTGTCATTTTTTCTTCTACTGTCATTTTTGACACAAGCTCTTTTGCTTTTTTTAATGCTTCCGCTTTTGTCATCTTAATATCTCCTTTTGAGAAATTGTTATTATAGATGATAAACTATATTTTCTTTATAGTCAATAATAACGATAGCTTACGGGTGTATAAAAATCTATTGATAATATGTGCAAAATGGCTATACGCTAAATAAAATGGAAACATATATGTAACAAAAAACCGCCTTCATAGAGGCGGCTTTTTGTTTTAGCTTTATGAAACGTTTATATCTTAACCGAAGGCTGCTTTGGCGATGAATATGGGCAAAACAGCAGTTCGGGTGATAGCGGAGAAAGAAGAAACAGCGTTTTCGCTGTCTTCTGTTGGAAAAGAAAGGGATTACTCCATTTCTTTAAGAATACCGTTGAGTTCGATAATCTTAATAAACTTTTTCCAAGAGAAGCCCTTTTCTTCTTCGATCTCTGAGATTAATTTTTCTCTGATTTCACGATAGTTAATCATGTCTTTGGACTCCTTTTCTTAAGTTGTGGTTATATTATACCCCATTTTATAAAAAAGTCAAGATATATTGCACAAACGAAAGAGTGTAAAGTTGTGCAAATTGCACAACAAGTGCGTTTCCTTTTCTGTTTGTTACTTGAATAAAAGTGGACAAAAGAATGTTTGAATTATGTGCAATATACACAAATGGGTTGTTGTTTTTTGTAACATAATGACCTAAATCAAAGCATTTTGTGATTTTTTGTTTTATGAGTGTCAAAAAAGTTTGTTTAGTTTTTTCTAAAAAAACAATAAGAAATTTTAACCGTGCAATAACGTGAAATAATGTGTGTAGATAATATAAGCATAGTGCGATCCCCCCCATTTTATATTGACAAAAATATTATGGGGTGATATAATAACTGACAATTAAGGAAACCGTTGAGACGGAGATAAAGGCAATTATGACTTTACAGAGAGCCCTGTAGCTGAAAAAGGGTATGAAACAGGTTGTCAAATGGGCCGTTGAGGGTGCAGTCAAATGTGTTTTGGTTTGTTTTCAAAACGATTCCACAGAGTATTCTGCAACGTTAGGACACACGTTAGTTGTCGGGGGTATGATAGTACCTGAAAAGTGCGTGTTATTCACGAATTCAAGGTGGCACCGCGGATAAGCTTTATTCGTCCTTGGCAGAATTAGAGTCTGTCAAGGGTTTTTTATTTTTTATTTGAATTTCGGAGGAAATAAAATGAAAAATACAACTCAGAAAATAGCAATTACATCAATGCTTGCAGCATTGGCTTGCGTGGCTACAATGATTATTAAAATACCGTCACCGCTTCAAGGGTATATAAACCTTGGTGACTGTGTGGTGCTGTTATCGGGATGGCTTTTGCCACCGGGTTATAGTTTTTTAGCTGCCGGTGTGGGTTCGGCACTTGCTGATATTTTTTCAGGTTATGCAGTATATGTACCGATAACCTTTGCTATAAAAGGTTTGATGGCAGTTGTGGCTTGTTTTTTCAGAAAAATTTTAAAAGACAAAGTAGGTAATATGCCTGCATTGATTATAGGCGGTTTAACGGCTGAAATATTAATGATTGCAGGGTACTATATATTTGAAGGTTTTATGTATGGTTTTGCGGCATCGGTAGTAAATATTCCGACTAACGCAGTTCAGGGTGTTGCAGGATTGATATTTGGTATAGTTCTTATTAAAATTTTTGAAAAAAATAAAATCTTCTCAAATAAGTGAGTCATTAAATATGTTTATTATGAGTAAACGATGGTGCTTTTGAGCAGTATGTTTATAGTATTAATATGATTTTTAGGAGGTACAGTTATGATTCTTAATAACGTTGATTTTGATACATATTTTAACAATTATCCGGATAAAAACGGCTTTTTCGGAAAATACGGCGGCTCTTATGTTTCACCCGAGCTTCAGAAGGCTATGGAAGAAATTACAGAGGCTTATTACTCAATTTGCCAGTCAAGAAAGTTTATTGCAGAATTGAGAAGAATAAGAAAAGAGTTTCAGGGCAGACCTACACCCGTTACACATCTTGAAAGACTTTCGGATGCTTTAGGCGGTAAGGTTCAGCTTTACGCAAAAAGAGAGGACCTTAACCATTCAGGTGCTCACAAGCTTAATCACTGTATGGGTGAAGCTCTTCTTGCAAAATATATGGGCAAAAAGAAGGTTATTGCTGAAACAGGTGCAGGTCAGCACGGTGTTGCTCTTGCTACTGCGGCTGCATATTTCGGCCTTGAATGTGATATTTATATGGGCTCTGTTGACATTAAAAAACAAGCTCCCAACGTTGCAAGAATGAAAATTCTCGGTGCAAACGTTGTTGAGGTTACTCACGGTCTTCAAACTCTTAAAGAGGCTGTTGACGCAGCTTTTGAGGCATATTGCAACGAATATAAGGATGCTATTTACTGTATCGGCTCAGTTCTCGGCCCTCATCCGTTTCCTATGATGGTTCGTGATTTCCAGAGCGTTGTTGGTATTGAGGCAAGAGAACAGTTTATTGAAATGACGGGTCATCTCCCTAATGCTATAGTTGCTTGCGTAGGCGGCGGCTCAAATGCGGCGGGTCTTTTCTCGGGCTTCTTAAACGACCCCGTTGATATCTACGGTATCGAGCCTCTCGGCAGAGGCCCAAAACTTGGTGACCACGCTGCAAGCCTTAAGTATGGCACAGAGGGTATTATGCATGGCTTTAACAGCATAATGCTTAAGGATGAAAACGGCGAGCCCGCACCCGTTTATTCAGTTGCAAGCGGTCTTGATTATCCTTCATCAGGCCCCGAACACGCTTTCCTTCAGGAAATCGGTAGAGTAAAATATGACGTGATTGATGATGAAGAAACAATCGATGCATTCTATAAGCTTTCAAGACTTGAGGGTATAATCCCTGCAATTGAAAGCTCACATGCTGTTGCTTACGGTATGAAGCTTGCTAAATCTATGGAGCATGGCTCAGTTCTTATTAACCTTTCAGGCAGAGGCGATAAGGATATGGATTATATCATTGAAAATTACGGTATAAGATAAAATGCAAAAGATAAAAATTACCGCTATCTTTAAACGATAGCGGTAATTTTTTATGTGTTCAATTCAACTTTAGCCAACTAACCATTTGTATTTTTCAACGCTATACAATGGAATGAATGGTAACATAATTGGAACGGATTTAACGTATTTTTGATATTCGGGGTCACTGCCATAGTTTTTATTCTGGCGGATTTCAAGGCGACGAGCACCGCTGAACATAACGAAAATAATGCCGATGTAACCAATAGCAACTAAAATCCACTGTAAGCCTGAAACGGCACCGATACCAGATAAAACAACACCAGTCCAGAATATCATTTCACCAAGATAGTTGGGGCAACGAACAAGGCGGTAAAGACCTGTATCAACAAATCTTTTAGGA
>JAZROI010000071.1:0-15250 GCA_045648585.1 Acutalibacteraceae bacterium | reverse complement strand
CTGTCGTTGATTGTAACTTTACCTGTACCGGGATATACACGAACACGTGCAACGGATTTTTTTCTTCTACCTGTACCGTAGAAATATGCTTTGCTTTCGTACATAATTAGTGCCTCCTCCCTTAAAATTCTCTAACGATGGGCTTCTGAGCAGCCTGATCGTGTTCTGCACCTGCGTATACACGAAGACGTGCAATAGCAGCTCTGCCGAGTGTGTTATCGGGAAGCATACCCTTAACAGCTTTCTGAACAGCAAATTCAGGTTTCTCTTTCATGAGGATACCGTATTTAACGGACTTCATGTTACCAACGTAGCCTGTGTGATGATAGTAGATTTTGTCTTCAAGTTTGTTACCTGTGAGAACGACTTTAGCAGCGTTGATGATGATAACGCTATCGCCGCAATCAGCATGGGGAGCAAATGTGGGTTTGTGTTTACCGCGAAGAAGAACAGCAGCTGCAACAGCAACGTCACCAAGTGTTCTGCCTTCTGCGTCAAGAACGTACCACTGACGCTCAGTTTTGCCTTTAGGCATATAAGTAGACATAACAGTTTACCTCCGTATAATATTGGGCTTTTGCCCTCTTTATTGCTTTGATATCTTATCACACCGAAAACCTAAAGTCAACACATTTTTTACACAAATTTAAAATAATTTAGACTATCTCTCGTTTTCTCGTTTTTTCTCGTTTTTTCATATATTTTTCTCGAGTGGCATTTTATAAATTTAACAAAAAAAGCACAAGCAAAACCACCAAAAACGGAGCTCTGCTTGTGTTTAATATATACAATTACCTTGTAGTTTTTATCAATTTGCAAGCTTACTGTAATCTTTTACAACCTCAATTGTATTCTTGCGACGTTTCTTTTTCTTTCTTTGATTTTTAGTGCCAAAGAAGAGTATAATCACAACTACAATTACTATTACTATGAATACGAGAAATGCTTTTGAAGTTGCGATACCCTCAATCCAGTTAAAAGCCGCCCACAAGTAATTTTTCTTTACAGTCTGGTAAGCAACTAAATCAACGTTTGCAATAACAACGCCGTCATACATCAGCTGACCCGTACCCACCTTTTCGCCTTTTTCAATTGGCGAGGGTACGCTTTCAGGAAAGTTTTCGGGTAACGCAAGCATAAGGTCTTCAATAGATAAATCCTCGTGAATAACAACGGCAATATTTTCTTTCGGTACTAAACCTACGTAGTCGGCACCCCTGCCGTATTTAACACCGACTTCACCCATTATATAGTTGTTGTCGGCAACAATTTTCATTTTGATATTAGAAAACGCCCAACGAAGCATATAACGGCACATAAGATAAGCAGAGTTATATTCCTTAACGCCGTCAGAATAATCAAGCACACCTCTCATTGCTATAGAAATGTACGTATAGCCGTCTTTTGTTGCACTTGAAATAAGACAAGCTCCCGCTTTATCAGTTGTACCTGTTTTAAGTCCTATAGCACTCTCGTAATAATAATCCGAATAGCTGTTTAAAAGAGGGTTGGTGTTATAAAGATACCTTACGTCGCTCTTGTTTGTTTCGGGCATCGTTTTGCCGTATTTTGATGATATTCTAACTATAGTATCATTCTTTAAAGCTTCTTTTGCTATTAAATACATATCACTCGCAGTTGTTCTGTTTTGAGTATCACTATCAAAACCATTTACAGACTCATCATCAAGTCCGTGAGCATTTGCGAAATAAGTATTCTTACAACCCAACTTCTTTACAAGCTCGTTCATTTTAACAACGAAAGCATCGGCATCACCGCCACCAAACTCTTCAGCAAGAACTTGTGCCGCATCATTTGCACTTGGAAGGAAAAGGCAATAAAGCAACATTTCTAACGGTACAACCTCATCAGCCACAAGACCCGCAATAGAGCTACCCGTACCGTCAAGGCTATGAACAGCATCGTAAGAGCAGGTTATTTCTTTTTGAAGATTTGTACATTCAGAAAGCACAACCATTGCAGTTACAACCTTTGTAAGAGATGCAGGTGCCGTGATTTTATCAGCGTTTTTGCTATATATAACGGTATCGGTATCTGCATTTACAAGTAAAGCAATTTCAGTTTCGTAGTCGGGGGCTTCAATATCGTAATAACCGTTTTGGGTTTTTACTCCCGCTTCACTTTCTTCAGCATAAGCTATAGGTGAAACAACGGTAAGTAAAAGAATCAAACAATTTATTAAAATCAGTAATTTTTTCATAGACAATCACCGCAAAATGTTATAGAATATAAAGTATATAATAACTATATCATTTTTTATTAAAAAAAGAAATAGTTATAGCTAAATTTTAAGAAAAAAGAAACACTTATTTTTAAAGAGGTGCTAAAAATATGGTTTACGTTACCGGTGATACTCACGGCGATCCCGAAAGACTTTCAAAAAGTGCTTTAAAATGCCTTAACGAAGGTGATACTTTAATAGTCTGCGGTGATTTTGGTTTTATTTGGGACAGGTCTAAGGCAGAACAAAAGATACTCAAAGCATTTTCTAAAAGGAAATATAATATTTGCTTTATTGACGGTACTCACGAAAATTTTGATTTACTTAACGGTTACCCTCTCACCTCGTGGAACGGCGGCAAGGTGCATCAGATTTCTGATAATATTTTCCATTTAATGAGAGGTCAGGTTTTCACTATCGACGGCTTGAAAATTTTCACTATGGGTGGCGGAGAAAGCCCTGACCTTGACTCAAGAATTGAGGATAACCCTTGGTTGAAATATGAAATTCCCTCAAAAGAAGAGCTTCTTGAAGGCGCAACAAACCTTGAAAATAACGATTGCAAAATTGACGTTATAATTACTCACGAGCCCTCAACGACAATAAAAGGCTTCTTAAAGCTTGGCGATAACGAGGCTGTAAGAGTTACAACCCTTAACGCTTACTTTGATGAGCTTTCAAAATGCAGCGATTTTGACCGTTGGTTTTTCGGAAGCCTTCATCTTGATAAATACATCTCTAACACTTATATAGGTGTTCACAAGGCAATCATAAACGCCCACACAGGCGAAAGAATAAAGTTTTAAGAGGGATTAAAAATGAAGAAACAAATCAACAAGAAAAAAATTAAGAAAATTGCGATTCCTGTTGTATCTGTAATTCTTGTTTTAACAATTATTGCGGGTGTTGTTGCTTTTATTGCAAACTACCCCGATGAAAGAATTGCAGAATTTTCGGACGAAGCTAAACCCGTTGAAAAAACTACCTTTGACGAGGGTGAATTTACAATGGGCAAATATGATTTGATAGTAGCATTAAATGGTGACGATAATGCTGACGGTACACTTGAAGCACCTTTAAAAAGCTTGAATGGTGCAAAAGAAAAGGTAAAAACATTAAACGTACCGGAAAATGAAAAAATCACTGTTTGGTTCAGAGAAGGTACGTATGAAATATTTGAAACTGTAAGCTTTGACGGTACTGATAAGAGCAACGTGCTTTATCGCTCATATCCCAATGAAAAGGTTGAGTTTACAGGCTCTAAAGAGATAAAGGGTAATTGGGAAAAGACAAAAATCAATAACGTTGATGCTTTTGTTACGGATATGCCCGTAGAAAGCGATGATGATTATTTCCGTTCATTGTTTAAAGACGGCAAACGTCTTTCAAGACCGAATTATCCTAAAACAGACGTTTTCAAGGTAGCAAAAGAGCCTGAGGATAATGAAAAAATTCTTTCTGAATGGGATGAAAATTTCTTTGTATACTCCCCTGTTTTATACGCTCATCCCGAGGATTTACTTAACTTCAAAAACCAGACCGATATTGACGTTAAGCTTATGCACTTTTGGTGTGAGGATTTATTGCCCGTACATTCAATTGATGCTAAAACTGGTAAAATCACCACAACAAAGCCTACGGCTATGAAAACCCGAGTTGACGACAACTACATTTTAGAAAACGTAAGAGAAGCCCTTTCACTCCCCGGTGAATGGTATCTTGACCGTAGCGAAGAAAAGCTTTACTACATACCCGAGAAAAATGATACTTTAGAAAACACCGTGCTTTACGCAGGAGTAAATGAGAAGTTAATTTCAGTTGACGGTGCAAGTAACATTTCCTTCCAAGGAATTGACTTTATAAACACCGACTGGGATCACATTGATGGTACTCACACAGGCTACCCATTTGACGAAGCTCACGAGCTTTCAAAAATTATTAAATACGGTGTTGAGCATCCGCAGGCAGCATTCGAAGTTCCCGCTACAATACTCGTTAACTCTTCAGAAGAAATCAATTTTACTGATTGTAAGTTTGAGAATATTTCATACTCTGCAGTAAAATTTGATATTGCTTCAAAGGACTGTAAAATCACAAGCTGTTTATTCAATGAAATTGGCGGTAATGCTATTTTCATAAATGGTCAAT
Source organism: Acutalibacteraceae bacterium (assembly GCA_045648585.1). Lineage (GTDB taxonomy): Bacteria > Bacillota > Clostridia > Oscillospirales > Acutalibacteraceae > DTU089. The sequence goes on along the minus strand of JAZROI010000071.1, from coordinate 10,860 downwards.
TCGTTGTTCCTGCATCAACACAAAACATTGACGTTACTGATTGCCACATAAGCAATTACGGTAGAATTTTCAACAACGCTATCGGTATACTTCTTACTCACGCTATTGATTGCGACCTTACCCACAACGAAATTCACGACGGTTGGTACACAGGTATTTCTGTTGGTTGGAATTGGGGTTATACTGATAATCCTACAAACAACATAAATATCAGCAATAACCTTATTTATAATATCGGTAACGCTTGGCTTTCCGATATGGGCGGTATTTATACACTCGGTATTCAGCCTGACACAGTTATTTCAGGTAATATAATTCACAACGTAGGCTGTGACGAAGGTCAATACGGCTATGGCGGTTGGGGTATTTACCTTGATGAAGGCTCTTCTGAAATTCTCGTTGAAAACAACCTTGTTTATGATTGCTCTTCTCAAACCTTCCATCAGCACTACGGTAAAGATAATATGATTAAGAATAACATCTTTGCTTTCGGCGGTGACGGTCAATTCAGAATCACCAGAAGAGAAGACCACAATTCTTTATTCCTTTACAACAACATCTTTGTTGGTGACGATACACCTATGTATTTTGAAACGACAGGTATTAATTGGTTTACCGACAATAATAATCTTTATTGGGACTATAACACATTCGGTAAAACCGTTTTCTCAGGCTCTTCTACAAATATTTTTAACAGTGAAAACATTCTCGGTATGAGAGGCAGAGGCTATTATAACAATGCTGTATTAGCAGATCCGTTATTCAAGGATGCCGAAAACCGTGATTTCACACTTGCCGACAACTCCCCCGCTATTGAAGCAGGCTTTGTACCCTTTGAATACAATGCGGGTACAATAACAAAATTCTAACGAAACTATAACATTACTAAACACAAAAATCACCTTGTTTTCCAAACGAAAACAAGGTGATTAATTTTTATATAACCTATTCTTTTATACCAAACACAAGCTTAAGAAATCCTTTAAGAATCTTGGGACTACGGCAAACAACAACTTTCATAAATCACCACTCCTTAATACGTTTACTACATATTATGAAGCCGATTAGAAAACGTTACAACTGCCAATCCTTTAAATCCTTAACGTCGTTATACATAGAAACGTAGTTTGTGTGACGGCTTTTATCAATCTCACCATTATTAAGAGCCTCTAAAATAAGACAGCCCTTTTCTACGGTATGAGAACAGCTTGTAAATTTGCATTTACCTAAATACTCACTGAATTCAGGGAAGCAGAAAGGAAGATTTTCTTTTACTATCACTTCGCTTGTCTGCTCAATATCAAGAGAAGAAAAACCGGGTGTATCAGCAACGTAGCCATTACCGATTTTATATAGAGTAACCTCTCTGGTTGTATGACGGCCTCTGCCTAATTTATCGCTCACTTCGCCCGTAGCAAGTGAAAATCTTTCATCAATTGAATTTAAAAGAGAGGATTTACCTACGCCCGTATTACCCGTAAAAACGGTAATACCGTCACCTATCATCTTTTTAACCTCATCTATGCCCTCGCCCGTTTTACAACAAACAGTTGCAACGGGTATACCCGCCTTTTTATAGATCGCTTCGTAACCCGAGGTATCACCTAAATCACTTTTCGAAAAGACAACGCAAGGTTTTATGCCTTTATCAACTGCAATAGCAGTAAGCTTATCTATAACAAGTAAGCTGGGCACCGGCTCTTTTACAGAAGAAATAATAATTAAAGTATCTATATTAGCTACGGGTGGACGTAAAAGAAAGTTTTTTCTTTCCTTAATTTCGTCAATAGTATTTTCTTTATTTTCTCTGACGGTGATAGTAACTTTATCACCTGCAAGAGGGGTAATTTTCTTTTTCCTGAATGCACCTCTCGCTTTGCACTCATATATTTCACCGAAGGCTTCTACATAATAGAAGCCTCCAATTCCTTTTATAATTATTCCGTCTAAAACTTTTTCCATATTTATTGAACTATAATTGTTGGTGTTGTTGATGGCTCTGTTGTAGCTGATGAAGCATCTTTCGCCACAGTAAGAACAATAGATGTAGTTTTATCAAGGTGCGGTGCGGAACTGAATACAGGAGACTGTTTAATTACCGTACCGGCCTTTTCAAAACTCACTTCATATTTTAAGGTTATATTTTTATAACCGTTAGCATTAAGAGCAGCTATTGCTTCAAGCTCTTCCATGCCAATAACGTCAACGTAGAAAGCAACGTCGTTTGTTTTTTCCTTCTTGAAGTTCACGGGCTCTCTTGTAAAATCAACAGTTGCTTCGTAATAAAGAGCCTCGTTTAAATAAACTTCAATTTTAGATTCCGGCTGATTACCGCTTGCGGTTACTAAATACGTTGTAACGTTATTAGTATCAACAACTTCGCTTTTTATTGTTTCACCGTCAAGCATAACCTTAACAGTTAATTTACCTGCACGAGGTAAATTAAGAACCTTTTCTGCGTTAAGGCAACCCGAGCTTACGGTAATTACAACACTATCACCCTCTTTAACGGGTGATCCGTCAGCCGGTGACTGATTTATAACGTAATCTTTTTCAATGCTGCTATCATCGCTTTCAATCTTTGTAAGCACTAAACCGTTCTTTTTAAGAAGTTCTTTTGCTTCATCTAAAGATTTGCCTTCAAGCTTCGGCATTTTGAAAAGCTTATTTGAATTTATGTCGGCTGCATAGTAAACCGTAACAGTTGCCCCCGCTAAAACACTTGAATTAGCGGCAGGCTCAGTACGTACAACCTGACCTATTTCTAATTCGTCAGATTCTATGGGGACTACAGTGACCTTAAAACCTAAACGCTCGAGAGAGTCACAAGCTTCTTTATAATTTTTTTCGGTAAAATCAGGAATAACCTGCCCCTCACCCGCTTTAACTATATAAAGACGAATAGTTGAACCTTTTGCAATTGTATCGCCTGCTTTAGGGTCTTGGTCATAAACGCATCCCTCTTCGCCATCAGAAAAAGAAGCGTAATATATTTCAAAATTATACTTCTTTTCATAATCTTCATTTCCAAGGATACTATCTTCGTAATTCAAGCCGATAAAATTATCAACTTCGATTTTCTTACCAACGCCTAAAGTTATGCTACCGTTTTTAAGCATAGAAACTATAAGAACAATTATAAATATAACTAACGCTACTGCGATACCGGCAACGATAGCAACAGTTTTACCGTTTTTGTTTTTTTTCTGCTCTACAGGAGCTTCTCGACGAGGCTTAACAGGACGACGTGCAGTTTTATTTTGAACATCGGTAACTGCTGAAGTAGAAACGTACTCTTTAACGTCATCATTAAAATCATCTACGTCATTTACAACAGGTTTCTTTTTGTCGTAAATCTTTGTAATGGGTCGAGTAGGCTCTTTATCAACAAAATACGTTCTGTAATCAAACTTAATATTAGGATTACGTTTTAATTCTTCAAGGTCAAGAAGCATTTCAGCAGCAGTTTGATACCTTTCTCTCGGCATTTTCTGCATAGCCTTCATAGTAATCTGCTCAAAGCCCATGGGAATTTCAGGGTTAATCATACGAGGTAGAGTTGCCTCATCATTAACCTGCATCAACGCAACTGCAACGGCACTATCACCGTCAAAAGGCAATTTACCCGTTAACATTTCGTAAAGCACGATACCAACTGAATAAATATCTGCCTTTTCATCGGTAAGCTCACCTTTTGCCTGCTCGGGACTGATGTAATGAACAGAACCTATTGCTTTTTCGGTAACTGTTCTTGTTTCGCTATGGCTGAAACGGGCAATACCGAAGTCGGTAACTTTAATAGTACCGTTTTCAAGAAGCATAATGTTCTGTGGCTTTACGTCACGGTGAACAATACCTTTGTCGTGAGCATGCTGAAGAGCACGAAGAATTTGAATAATAAAGAATAACGCTTCATTCCATTCAATATTACCGCATTTTTCTATGTACTCTTTAAGCGTGATACCTTCAACGTATTCCATAACGATATATTGAAGCCTGTCACCAAAGCTTACATCAAAAACTTTAACTATATTAGGATGAGATAAAACAGCAATCGCTTTAGATTCATTTTTAAATCTTCTGCGAAACTCCTCATTTGCAAGATACTCGTCTTTAAGCACCTTTACGGCAACAATTCTATCATCAATATTATCGTACGCTTTATAAACAATAGCCATACCGCCGACACCGATAACGTCTTGTATCTCGTATCTGCCGTCAAGCCTTTTACCTACATAATTTTCCATACTTACTCTCCTTGATTATCGCTTGAAATCAAAACAACGGTTATATTATCGTGACCGCCGTTAAGATTAGCCTTTCCAACAAGTTTTTCGGTTGAAGAATCACCGTATTCTTTAATTAGTTTCAAAATATCATCATCTTTTACGTAGCCGTTTAAGCCATCGGTACATAAAAGAAGTTTATCTGCAGATGTAATATCTACCATATCAACTTCAACGTCAACAAAGCCCTCGATACCGATTGCTCTTGTAATGATGTTTTTGTCAGGATGATTTTCTGCTTCTTCGGGTGTAATTTTGCCATTATCAACTAACAATTGAACGTATGAATGGTCTTTTGTAACTTGTTTTATAGTGTCATTGATGATATACGCTCTACTATCACCTACGTGGGCAATAACGGCAATATTATTAACGATAACAACCGCAACAATTGTCGTACCCATTCCCTTTAATTCTCTATCCTTAAGGGATTCGTCAAAAACGTAAGAGTTTGCGGCATTGATAGCTGAAACAAGCATATTTTTAACGTTGTTCACGGTCATATTCTCTCTATAGGAGCGTTTGAGAGCATTAACTGTTTTATCAATACACAAAGAGCTTGCAACTTGACCGCCTGAAACACCGCCCATACCGTCGCAAACGACAGCCCAAACAGTGCCATCATCAAAGTAGCCTGTGTCAAAGGCATCCTGATTTGTTTCTCTTTTTTTACCTATATCGGTTTTTGCATACACATTCACGGTGTTTCACCTCACTTATTACTGTTATCTTCTTTTATTTTTTCTCTGCGAAGCTGACCGCAGGAAGCATTTATATCAGACCCTAAGGTTCTTCTTATTGTAACTGTGTGACCGTATTTTTCGAGAATCTTTTTGAAGTTTTCGATATCACTGTCAGCACTTCGTTTATGGCTTTTCTCTGCAACCTCATTTGCAGGAATAAGATTTATATGACATAAAATACCTTTAAGCTTTAAGGCTAATTCTTTAGCACATTCAGGGGGATCGTTCACACCACTCATCATCGCATACTCAAAAGATATTCTTCTCGATGTTTTATCACCGTATATTTTACAAGCCTTAAGCAGCTCGTCAACGCCCCATTTATTATTTACAGGCATTATTTTTGAACGAATTTGGTCGTTTGGTGCATGTAAAGAAACTGAAAGGGTTAATTGTAAGTTTTTATCAAGCAAATCGTATATACGAGGCACGATACCGCTTGTAGAAAGTGAAATATGCCTCATGCCGATATTAAGCCCTTTTTCATCACTGACAAGAGAAAGGAACTTCATAACGTTATCGTAATTATCAAGAGGCTCCCCCATACCCATAAGCACGATACGGGAAATACGCAGGGATAAATCTCTTTGAGCAGCATAAATCTGACCGAGAATTTCCGACGGGGCAAGGTGCCTTTTAAAACCGCCGATACCCGAAGCACAGAATGCACACCCCATTTTACAGCCTACCTGAGTTGAAACGCATATTGTATGGCCATATTTATAATCCATAACAACGCACTCAAGATACTCACCGTCAGGCAAAGTAAAAAGATATTTTACAGTATTATCATACTGCGAAACGAGCTTTTTTTCAATAGTACAGGAAAATATGACAAAATTGTCACTTAATAAGCGAATCATATCCTTTGAGATATTCGTCATATCCTCAAAAGATGAAACACATTTTTTATGGAGCCAGTCGTAAACCTGAGTTGCTCTGAATTTAGGCAAGCCTAATTCTTTAAACTCTTCGCAAAGCTCTTCAAAATTTAATGAAACAATATCTTTTTTACTCATAAATTCCTTACTTTCTTACAAAAACGGCAACGAAAAAGCCGTCACAATTATTTTTATGCGGAAAAAGAGTGAGATAATCCCCTTCTTCAACCGTTCTTTCTATATCAGGCAACGCTTTAATTGAAGAAAAATCAGGGTTTTCCTTTAAAAAAGCGTCACATATTTTTCTGTTTTCATTGGGGTTAATTGAACAAGTTGAGTAAACTAATTTACCACCGCTTTTAACGTATTTTGATGAAGCATTTAAAATCTCTTTTTGTATTGGCAGAAGCGATTTTGCATCATCTAACTTTTTATATTTTATTTCAGGCTTCTTTGTAATTATTCCTAATCCCGAGCAAGGCACGTCGCAAAGGACTCTATCAGCCTTTGGAAAAGCATCGTTGAAAACAGATGCATCGTTCACCTCGGTTTTAACACAGTTAAGACCTAACCTTTCGGCACCGTTTTTTATTAAATCAGTTCTTTGAGAGTATATGTCACAAGAAATAACCGTGCCTTTATTATTCATGTTTTCTGCAATAGTAAAGGTCTTACCGCCTGGAGCTGCACAAACGTCAATTGCGGTACAACCCGAGAACACTTCTAACGCTTCAACACAAAGCTGAGATGATAAATCCTCAACGTGAAAATATCCTTTTTTATACGATTCCAAATTATAGATTGCACCGTTAAAAGATATTTCCAATGCATTAGCAAGGTACGTTTTATTAGCACTTACGCCCTCACTTTTAAAAAACTCAATCAAATCATCAGTTGAAATTTTAGTGTTGTTTACACGTACGAAAATCTTTTTCGGCAAAAGACTATGTTTAAAAAACTCTTCAGCATTTTCTTTGCCGTAATGATGATTTAAAAACTTAACAAGCTCTTCGGGTACAGAATATTGAACCGCGGTAAGCTCATCACCGCTGAGTGCTGAAAAATCCAACTCATTATTATCGGATATTTTTCTTAACACTGCATTAACCAGCCCCGAAGCATAAGAAAATTTACCGTTTTTAATTAAATTTACCGTTTCGTTAACTGCCGCTCTTTCGGGGATTTTATCCATAAATAAAATCTGATACGCACCAATTCTCAAAGCGGTAAGAACAGGTGTTTTTAATTTAGCTATGGGTTGCGATAAATACTTATTTATTATGTAATCAAGAGTTATTTTTCTTTCAATTACACCGTAAACCAAACGAGAAATAAAAGCACAATCAGTGCTGTCAGGATTATACATCTTAACAGCACTGTCAATAGCTATATTTGAATATGCTTTATCCGCCTCGATTTTACAAAGAATATCGAAGGCTATTTCTCTTGGTTTTTTAGTCATCGTCTTCTTCTCCCACCGTATCTTAAAATCAAACGAAGAAGCTGAGCAACACTTGTAGCAAGAGCCGCAACGTAAGTCATTGCCGCCATTTTAAGCACCTTTGCAGCACCTTGTTTTTCTTCAAAAGTGAGCAGACCGTTTGATTCAATAACGCTCAAGGCTCTTTTGCTTGCATTAAACTCAACGGGTAAGGTAACAAGCTGAAAGATTGCAACAAATGAAAAGAAGCCTATACCAATCCAGATAAGTGGTTCAAACGCCAGAACAAGACCAATGAGAAGCAAAGGCATTGATAAAGTTGAGCCTATATTACAAACGGGTAAAATGGTGTTTCTTATTTTAATTGGAGCGTAACCTTGTGCATGCTGTGCGGCATGGCCTGCCTCGTGACAAGCAACACCAATCGCGGCAACAGAGGTACTGTTATAAACGCCGTCAGAAAGCCTGATTACGTTTTTAGTCGGGTCATAATGGTCGGACAACATACCGGGAGTTCCTTCAATTCGAACATCGTATATACCGTAATAATTTAAAACCATTTGTGCCGCTTGTGCACCTGTAAGATTTTTTACGTTATTAATGCCGGAATATTTAGCGTAGGTTGATTTTAACTTTGCCTGTATAATCAAAGACGCAATTATTACCGGAACAACAAGAATAATGTAATAATAATCAAAGTAAAAATATGGCATCATATCACCCTCCGATAATAATTTAACATAAAAAAATTACAATAAAAGCAAAAATCTGTTAACAATCTTTTAATAAAGAATAGCCGTCAGGAATCGGATTACCACGCAAGAAATCAGCGGCTTTCATTCTTTTTTTACCTTCGTATTGCACCTCGGTAATTATAACAGCTTTACCATCACCGCAGAAAACCGCAAGGCCCTCTTTAACAGATTTAACTGCACCAGCTTCACCGCCACCTAAAGAATCAGCAACGTATGAGCGGAATAATTTCAATGTTTTACCGTTGTAAACGGTAAGTGCAACGGGCCACGGGTCTAACCCTCTGATTTGATTATGCACCTGCTGTGCAGAATTCTTCCAATCTACAGGTGACATTGATTTATCAAGCATTGAAGCATATGTGCTTTCCTCATCGTTTTGCTTTTCGGGTTTTAATTCGCCTTTTTGGAGCTTCTCAAGAGTTTTTATAAGAAGCTCGGCACCCATATCAGCTAATCTATCAAAAAGCTCACCCGAGGTTTCATTTTCACCGATTTTTGTTTTCTCAACTAAAAGCATATCGCCTGTATCAAGGCCAACGTCCATCTGCATAGCGGTTACGCCTGCATACTCTTCACCGTCAAGCACACATCTTTGGATAGGTGCTGCACCTCTGTATTTAGGAAGAATTGAGCCGTGAATGTTAATACAGCCATACTTTGAAAACTCAAGAAAATCTTTTGGAAGAATTTTGCCGTATGCAACCACAATTACAACATCAGGATTTGTTTCTTTAAGAATTTCAATTCCCTCACCGTTTTTTAGTGTGTGCGGTTGAAAGACTTTTATACCTGCACCTTCAGCTTCAATTTTCACGGGTGGTGGTGTTAAAATTGCTTTTCTTCCTACAGGTTTATCGGGTTGAGTTACAACACCGCAAACGTCATAATTATTTTCGATTAAGGCTTTTAAAGGCTTTACCGCAAAATCGGGTGTACCCATATAAAGAATTTTCATATAATCACCTTAAATTTATTATCTAAAAGTAAAACTCAATTAATCTTCTTCAACTTCAACTCTGTAAAGACATTCACCCTCATCGAGCTTATCTTTATAGAGAATGCCGTCTAAATGGTCAATTTCGTGGCAGAAGCAACGAGCTTTTAAAGCTTCACCTTTATAAAGACACCATTTACCTTCTCTGTTCTGGGCTTTTACTTTAACAATATTAGGACGAGTAACGGTGCCTTGAAGACCGGGAAGAGAAAGGCAACCCTCAACACCCGTCTGAGCACCATCTTCAAATGTAATTTCGGGGTTTATAAGCTCGATAAAATCATTTCTATCTTCGCTTACATCCATTACTACTACTCTTTTTAAAACGCCAACCTGAGGCCCTGCAAGACCTACACCGCCTGAATGATACATGGTTTCCTTCATATCATCAAGCAAATCAAAAAGTCGGTCGTTGAATTCTGTTACTTCACGTGATTTTTTTCTGAGAATAGGGTCGTCGTCAACCCTTATATTTCTAATAGCCACAATATACTCCTTCAGAATGAATTTCTTTATCACTCATAATTCATTATTAAAATTAAAATCTTATGAAAGCGGATTTATATCAACAGTAACGCTTGCAGTACAGTTTTTGGTATCCTTAAGATACGCTTTTAAAAGCTGCGACATCATACTACGGAAGCGTTTGTTGTTTTTACATTTTATAGTTAAAATGTTTCTGTATTTATTACTGATTTTTGATACTCTCGGTTGAATCGGACCGAGAAGATTAATTTTCACATCAGAAAACTCTTCACTAACCGCTTTAATTACCATATCCGAGAAAATCTTTGCACTTTTAAAGGAGTTGTTAAACAACTCGCTTGTAAAGGTTACCGAGCATATATCACAGTATGGCGGGTACACCATACTTTTTCTTATAATTGATTCCATTTCGAAAAATGATTCGTAATCCTGCTGAGCCGACAACTCAATTATATCATTATCAGGTAAAGTAGTTTGAATATACGCTTTGCCCTCAAAGTCACCTCTACCCGACCTACCTATAACCTGAGTTAGCAAATCAAAAGCTCGTTCACTGCTTCTGAAATCATCGTTATATAGCTGATGGTCTATCGAGATTATGCCAACAAGAGTAACACGTGGAAAATCAAGACCTTTCGCAACCATTTGAGTACCTAAAAGGATATCGTATTCACCGTTTGCAAATGCCGTCAGCTTTTCCTGATACGAATATCTTGCCATTGTTGTATCAGCATCCATACGTAAAATACGGGCACCGGGAAAGATATTTTCTAACTCTTCTTCAATTCTTTGAGTGCCGAAGCCTGCATACCTCACCGCTTTCTCACCGCAAACAGAACAAACGTCGGTATATATTTCAGAATGTCCGCAATAATGGCACATAAGCCTTTTATTCGCACTGTGATAAGTTAAAGAAATACTACAATTAGGACAGGTTAACACGGTTTTGCAAGCACCACAGCTTGCAAAGGTATTGAAGCCTCTTCTATTCATAAGAAGAATAGCTTGTTTTTTATCCTCAAGGCATTTTTCAAGAGCCTCGTAAAGCTCGTTGCTTAAAGGGCCTTGAGTGTTACTGATATCAACGGTTACTACCTGAGGTAAAACTGCTTTACCGTATCTTTGAGAAAGCTTTATATAAGTATATTTCCCGTCAATTGCATTTTTATATGACTCAACAGAGGGTGTTGCTGACGACAACAATAACAAAGCATTGTTATAAGCACATCTGAATCTTGCAACGTCACGGGCATGATAACGGGGTGACATTTCTG